>JAHFES010000001.1:0-30238 GCA_023248355.1 Nitrospiraceae bacterium | reverse complement strand
CAGATCATTGGAGTGGTCGATGTGTTCGACGCCTTGATGACGGTCAGACCCTATCGGAAGAACATCGCTCCCCACCAGGCGCTTCGCGAACTCCTCGTGCATGGCAAGCCGGCCTTTTCCCATCGCGTCCTGAAGTCCTTAGGAGATCAGGTGACGCTCTATCCCGTGGGCACGGCTGTGCGCCTGAACACCGGAGAGATTGGGACGGTATTCAAGGTCAATCCGCGCTACCCGTTGCGTCCCATTCTCTTGATTCCTCGCGAAGCGGAAGCAGGGAGGGAAGGAGACGCAAGCGAGCTGGATCTGGGGCAAGCCACATGTATGCATATTGTGGAGGTTCTGCAAGCTGTGAGCGCGTCATAGGAGATACAGAAGCATGGGACGGACGACAAGAGAACGAGTGATGGTGGGCGTGTTGCTATTGGGGATGGGTCTCGTGTTCGTGGCAGGTTGTCGAAACCCAGGGCAATCCTCCTTGCCGCCTTCTGCGGTGAATTCCGCGCCACCAGCTTTTCCACCGTTGCCGAAAGGGGACGTCTACGCGGACGAAACGGTCCCAACGGCTGAGACGCCGATTGAGACGGGAGATACCCTCGAAGTGGTCATTCGGCGAGGGGCCGGGGAGGAAAAGTTTACCAACGTCGTGCGCGAGAATGGAAAGATGTCCGTTGGGTTCATGGAAGTCGATGTGGGAGGTGTCACCGCAGCAGAGGCGGAACGTCGCGTTCAGGAGGCGGCCACGCCGTATATGCGTGAGCCACGTGTGCGGGTGGCACTCAAAAAGAAGCTACTCAAGGTCAAGCGGATCTTCGTCTTCGGCGACGTCAAGAAGCCGGGTGTGATTCCCATGCCGAGGAACATGACGGTCATCCAGGCGATCACCGGGGCCGAGGCTTATCAGGAGACTGCGCTCCTGGAAGAGATTCGCGTGGTGCGTGGGGCCGGCCTCACGAAGCCGCAGATCCTGACTGCGGATTTAGCGCGGGCGTTCACCTATGGGGACTTATCGCGCAACTTGTCGCTTGAGGAGAACGACATCGTGTTCGTGCCGCGCGAGCATTTGGGCGACGCGGTCGAGGCGGCGAAGAAAATCATGCCGATTGTTCAGGTGGCGGTCATGCCGCTATTCCCCGCGTATCTTATCCCGGCCTTTACGACAGTGCGGTAGGGCAACAGACCACGCGAGCGAGGCGCGACGAATGGCACAATACGAACTCAATGTCATCGATTACTGGCTGATCCTCAAGAAGAGGAAATACCTTATCGTGCTCTCGTCCGTGTTGGTCGTGCTGTTTACGTTTCTGTTTTCTGAATTCTTGAAGCCCGCTCCTCTCTACGAAGCTGTGGCTCGTGTGAAGTTCGAGCGTAGCACCACGGTGACTCAGCAACTGCTGGAGTCGTTGTCCTATCCCAACGCCAACGATCTCGGGACGCAGACGGAGTTTATCCGCAGTTTCCCCGTGATGGAACGTGTGGCAGTGGATCTTGGGCGAGTGGCCCCCGGCGCGTCGGAAGAGGAAAAGCGATCCTCGGCCTATCTGAATATCGTCTACAACTTGGGGCAGGAAATAAAGGCGCAGCGCGAGGGCGACACCAGCATCATTCGTATTGCGGCTATGTCTGATCAGCCAGAACAGGCAGAACGGATGGCCAACTCGACGGCGACGGCGTATCGCGTGGAGAACATTGCGACCCGCAATAGACTCGTCACCGAGTCGCGGAGATTTGTCGAAGAACAGCTCGCCAACTTGGAAAATCAGTTGAACGACTCGGAGGAAGGGCTGCGGGCATTTAAGGAGCGGGAGGGCCAGGTATTCCTTTCCGACGAAGCACGAGCCGCGTTGGAGACGTTCACGAAGCTCGAAGAGCAGTACAACGAGATGATACGCAAACGGGAAGAGGGAGAACGCCAGATTGCCGTGCTGAAACGATCTGATGCCGTCATCGGCAATCAAACAGGCCGAATTTTTACCGAAGAGCAGAATGCCCTCCTCACGATTTTGAATCAGCGGCTGTTGGATTTGATCCAGGAGCGTGATACGTTGCTCATTAACTACACGAGGGATCACCCGCAGGTCCTTGAGCAGCAGAAAAAGATCGACAATGTGAAAGCGGAGATGATTCAGGAACTGAAGTCGAAAGTCCTCACGCTGAGCGATCGCGAGGATGCGCTGCAGAATCAGCGCGATCATTATCGGAAGCGCTACTTGGGATACCCTGGGGCGGCGATTCAGATGAGTCGCCTGGAACGAGATGTGAGGGTGAATACGGATCTCTTTGCCACGTTGAAGGCCAAGCATCAGGAATTGTTGATTAAGGGTGCGGAACGCATCGAAGAGGTGACGATCATCGCCCCCGCAATGACGCCAGACGGACCGATCAATGCATCGAATACCACGCTGAACCTCATGATTGGATCGCTGATGGGATGCTTCCTAGGTATCGTGCTGGCCTTTGCACGCGAGTCGTTTGATACGTCGATTGGGACGATTGAGGGTGTGGAGGAGTTTCTCAAGGTTCCAGTGCTTGGGATCATTCCACAGTTCGACCATAAAGAGCTGGCGGACATGGCAAAGGCCGCCTTGCCTGTCCAGACGTCCCCCTCAGTGGTGGAGAGTTTGTCGAAACTGATCTGCCTGATTGATCCCAAGTCCGTCTTGTCCGAGAGCCTGCGCTCGCTGCGCACAAACATCCAATTCGCGAGCATGGATCGCAAGGTGAAATCGATCATTTTTACCAGCGCCGGATTGGGCGAGGGGAAAAGCACCTGCGTGATCAACCTGGCCATCACCATGGCACAGGAAGGGATGAAAGTGCTCTTGGTGGATGCCGACCTTCGCAAGCCCATCGTGCACCAGCGTCTTGGGTTGGAACGTGAGCCTGGTTTGGCCGACGCGCTGGTGGGCACCACGTCGTGGCGGTCGTATGTGCGGTCTGCGACGGATCTGATGTTGGGAACGGTGGGGGTTGACCGGGTCATGAACACGCCGGGTCTGGACAATCTCTCTGTGCTGACGAGTGGGTCGGAATCAGGGAATCCCAACGAATTCCTGAATCTCAACAAGATCAAGACTCTGACGTTGGAAATGCAGGAAGAGTACGATATCGTCTTGATTGACTCACCCCCAATTCTGCCGGTCACCGATGCGGTGGCGTTCAGCTCGCGCGTCGATGGGACGATTCTGGTCTATCAGGTCGGCCGGATCGGGCGGAATGCGCTCAAGCGCGCGAAGTTCCTTCTCGATCATGCTCAGGCGAATGTCCTGGGAGTGGTGCTGACCAATGTGAAGTCCGAAGTGACGCCGGAGTATGGACTCTACCGGTACGAATACCGTTAGCGCGATGGCTGGAGCTCCCGTGTCATGCAGCAAGCGACCATTAGCCCCCAAGACACGCTGGTTGTTTCGGCGCTCGCCGTCGCGGTCGCGTTAGGCCTTACCCTCACGACCCCCACAATCGGGATTCAGGCCGTGCTTGGATTCCTCGTTGTACTCGTCGCGTTCACCTCAGTGTCCGCGGCTCTCTATCTCCTCATCGCCTCCATGCTGCTGTCGCCTGAGGTGGCGATTGGACGGATCGAGGGCCGTGGAGTCGGTGGACGGGAACTGTCTTTTCGAATGGACGACATCCTCCTCGTCGTGATCGGGTTTAGCTGGCTCGTCAAGAATATCCTGTACCGAGACTTGGCGCTTTTCCGCGAGACCCCGCTGAATCGGCCGATCGCCGTCTATATGGTGGTGTGTGTCATTGCCACGTTGATCGGGACATTGAACGGGCATGTGAGGCCGGCCACCGGCTTCTTTTTTGTCTTGAAGTATTTCGAGTACTTCTTCGTGTTCTTCATGGTCGTCAACCATGTCAGAACGCAACAGCAGGTGGTGAGTCTTATCGTGGCTCTGTTGGCCACGGGGCTGATCATCAGCTTGTATGCGATCTATCAAATCCCCACCGGGCAGCGCGCCTCGGCTCCATTTGAGGGTGAGGTGGGAGAGCCGAATACCTTGGGCGGGTACCTCGTGTTTTTGCTGTCGATCATTACCGGCCTGTTGCTCCACATGAAGACCGGTCCGATTCGTCTCGCCTTGCTGGCGTTGGGCGGGTTTGGGGTATTGGCGTTAATGGCCACGTTGTCTCGGTCCTCGTACCTGGCAGGCGCCGTGTTGCTGCTTGCGGTGGGCATGACGCAGTGGCGCCGGCCGCGGGTGCTTACGCTGCTGTTGCTCATCGTCGCATTGATTCCGCTATTTGCGCCGGCGAATGTCAAACAGCGGGTCAATGAAACCTTCTTCGGCCGTCAATATGGAGGAGAAATCAAAGTCGGCAATGTCGCGTTGGATCTCTCGACGACCGAGCGACTGAACTCATGGGCCTATGTGTTGAAGGATTGGGTCCATGATCCACTCCTGGGGCGCGGGATCACCGGGTATGCCTGGGCCGACGCGCAGTACGTCAAAATCATTGGAGAGACAGGTCTGGCTGGATTAGTCGCATTTGGGTTCCTGATCTATCGCCTGTGGCGCTGCGCCCGAGAGTCCTTCTTGTCTCAGACCGATCCCTTCGCCAAGGGACTCGCCCATGGGTTTCTGTTAGGTCTGGTTGCCATGCTGGCGCACGGCATTGGAGCGAACACCTTCATCATTATTCGCATCATGGAACCCTTCTGGCTCTGCGCCGGTTTGGTGATGTTGCTGCCGGCCTTGTCGGCGGAGCCGGATCTTGTGACCCGTCAGCAGAGGCCGGTGTGAACTGGTTTGTCTTCTGCTATTGGTTTGAGCCTGATGCCCCTCACGATCCAGTCGGGCTGGTCCGCATCTGGACCTTGGCTGAGGCGTTGACCAGAGCCGGGGATAACGTGACGGTGTTTCCGCCGCGGTATCGGTCGGCGCTCGTGCCTCGATCGTCCGCCGTCATTCCTATTCGACTGCTCCATTGGCCGCTGATTCGCCCACTATCCTACACGGCCCTTTCGTTCCTTCGCGGGTTGTGGCGCGCGCTGACCGCAAGGCCGGACGTTGTGTACTATCGATGGATGGATAGCCCCCATGCGTTGATATTAGCCAAGCTGCTGAGGGCTCGCTGTGTGTGTGAGGTGAATGGGGAACCGGTTCCTGAATGGGCTGGCGAGCGGGAAGGGTTGGTGCGGGCGACGAGACATTGGCTGGCTCGTTGGGCCTTGAGTCGGTGTGATCGAGTGGTGGTGTTAACGGAAGGATTGAAAGATCTTCTTGTCCGGCGATATGCCGTTTCGGCCGAGCGGATTGCCGTTCTTCCCAGTGGAACCGATACGCAACTGTTTGTGCCTCGCGACGCAGCGGCCTGCCGTCGCGAGTTGGGATTGCCTCCGGATCTTCCCTGCATCGGATTTGTCGGAAGTTTCTACCGGTATCAAGGGTTGCAGTGTTTGCTGGACGCGATGGTCATGGTCAAACAGGCTTGTCCCAGCGCGCAGCTTCTCTTGGTGGGCGACGGCGAAGCGGCGGCTGAATTGAAAGAGCAGGCGCAACGTGCGGGATTGGCGGCGTCGATTCGATGGAGCGGTCGAATGCCATACGATCACGTTCCGCTCTTTATCGGCGCAATGACGGTGTGTGTCGCGCCGTTTCGAGCCGACCGAGGAGAAACCTCGCCGGTGAAGATATTCGATTACCTGGCCTGTGGCCGTCCAGTCGTGGCAAGCGCCATCCCCTGCGTGGAGGCGACGTTTGGGCGGGGGAGCGGTGTGGAGTTGGTCCCGCCTGATGACCCGACGGTACTTGCCCACGCCGTGATCGCTCTGCTGAGGGATTCGGCTCGGTGTGGCGCATTGGGGGAGCAGGGACGGCGTTTTGTGGAACACCAGTTTAGCTGGGCCCACATCATCGAGCAATTGCGCGTTTGGCTCCGGGATACGGAGGGACCGCCGCATCATGCGCATTCTCGCGTACTGTGATGAAGATCTGAGTGTGGCTGCGGGCGGCGCGCGCCAAGTGTTGGAGCTGGCGAAGGCGCTGGTGTCGCTCGGTCACGACGTCACCATCGCGGCGCCAGAGTCAGCCGAGGGCCGCGGAGGTGCTCATGATTGGGATCGGGTAAAGATGAGACCTATCTCGGTTGTGCGGCGAGGTGGGTTGCGCCCCTTCTCCTTTCTTCTCGGCTCGCTGAGGGTGTTGCGGCAGCAGTTGAGCGATTGGCGTCCAGACGTGTTCCTCTGGTTCGACTCGCCTGGGCAGATGGCTCCCCTGTGGGTGCTGCGAAACGGATCGTGTCCGTATGTGTATTTCGTGAACGGACTCCCTCATGAAGAGGTGCAAGGAGTCTGGCAGCGAACGCCCATTCGACAGCTGCTGTCCTATGGGCTCCGCCACGCAGCTCGACACGCTCAGGTGGTTGTGAGCATCTGCCCGGAAGTGCTGACGAGTCTCCGGCGCGTACAAGATGTGGCGGCCGAACGCTGCGTCGTCGTGAGAAATGGCGTGGACCCGGAGCGATTTGTCCCGCAGTCGCATGAGACAGCGCGAGCGAAGCTCGGCCTGACCGGGCGCGGTCCGTACATTGGCTTCGTGGGTGGGTTTTTCCCATGGCACGGTCTCGACACCCTCATCGAGGCCGTTCCAACCGTCGCGAAGGCCTATCCATCCGTGCAAGTTCTCTTGGTGGGAGATGGTCAAACGAAACGCGCACTCGAAGATCTGGTGCAGCGCACACATCTTTCCGGACATGTGCAGTTCGTGGGTCGTGCGGAGTTCGATGCGGTGCCGACATGGATTGGCGCCTCCGATGTCTGTGTCGTGCTTCACAAACCGACGCGCTCCTATCCAGGCGATTCGATGAAGCTCTGGGAGTATCTGGCTTGTGGTCGTCCTGTCGTCACGACGGCCGGCCCTGGGTATGGTGACACAGTTGAAGCGATGGGCTCCGGACTGGCGGCCAAACCGGATGATCCTGAGGACGTGGCTCGGCAGCTCCTCCGTCTTCTGGTGGACCGAGATCTGCGTCTCAAGATGGGAGAGCGGGGTCGGACCGCCGTGCTTGAGTCCCACACGTGGGCGGCACGCGCCGCTCAATTGGAAGCCGTGTGTCATCGGGCACTGTCCGGCAGAAGGGCATCCTCATGAAGCCGGTGGGGACACCAACGGCTGCGGAAGAGCCTGTTTTGGAGGTGCGAGAGGATCGCGCGGAAGCGGGCCGCCTGCGCCACCGCATCCTTCGAGCGGGAGGGTGGGCCGGGACCGGATTCGTGCTCGACAAGCTCATCGCAGCCGTGCAGTTGACGGTGGTCGCGAGAATTCTGACTCCGGCTGATTTCGGATTGATGGCGGCCTCTGCTGCCGTCTTGCTCGCGATTCAGACGTTCTCGGAGTTGGGTCTGGAGCCAGCGGTGATTGCCAAGCCGAATCTCACGGATGAAGATCTGCGCGTTGCGTGGACCTTGTCGGTGATCCGGGGTCTCGTCCTTACCGTCGGTCTCTGGGGATTGGCGGATGTCATTGCCAGTGGCATGCAGATTCCTGAGCTTGGCTTCTTTCTTCGGGTCCATGCCGTGGGCGTTCTGCTGCAATCGCTCCACAGCCCGGCGTTGTTCGTCTTGTTGAAGCAGCTGGATCTCCGGCGGCGTGTTTCATTTGATCTCAGCCGACGTGTGGTTGAATCAACGGTTACCCTAGGACTGGCTTGGTGGTGGCAGAGTGCCTGGGCCTTATTGGGGGGCCAGTTGATCGCCTTTCTGTTCGGCTCGCTTCTCTCGTATTGGGTGGCGCCGTGCCGCATCCGGTGGTCGTTGAATCGCACGGCCTTGCAGAGCCTGTGGAGTTACGGGCGCTATCAAAACGTCACGGCCTGGTTTCTCTTCACCGTCATGAGTGGGGGAGATCTCGTGGTGGGACGTCTGTATGGGGTTGAGGGGCTGGGGCAGTACCAGTTGGCTATGGCGATTCCGACGATGATCGGCATCCGGGCCATGAGCGTTATTTCTCAGATCAGCTTGCCCACCTATGCTCTCATGCAGAAGGATCGTCCCGGGGTGCTGCGTGCCTTGAGTCTGCAGATGAGTCTCACGGGAATGGTCGTCGTTCCCAGTGCGATGGCGGTGGCTATTCTGGCTCCCTATCTGGTTCCGTTTGTGTTCGGTTCGTCCTGGACGGCGGCGATTGAGCCATTGCGCGTGCTCTGTCTGTTTGCCATCGCCGCCGCCTTTTGCAGTGTGATGGCGGCATTTCACTGCGGAGCCAATCGTCCAGAACTTCAAACCAAGATCTGGGCGGTGATGTGTGCGTGCTATGTGCCGACAGTGATTCCCTTCACGATGGCCTGGGGCCTGGTCGGCGCCGCGTGGGCGCTGGCGTTGACGTTCATGCTGGGTCTTGTCTTGCATCTCAAGGCCACTGTGCAACTCTTGGGCGAGGAAGCCAGGTTGGCGTTTGAACCGTTGCGATGGGCTGGGGGCCTGGTGGCGTTGGTAGGCTGCGGGGTCGCGCTCAGTCAGGCCGTGCCGTCCATGTGGATGGCACAGTGGCTGGCGGCGTTCTGTGGGGTTGCCGGCGTGAGTGTCTACGGGTGGCATCTCTGGGCGCGTGAGTCTCTGCGTCTGCGGATGTTGTGGGGCTCGTGAGAGGGCGGTCGCGCTTCTCCAGGAAGACGGAATGGATGTCTCGATTATCATCGTGAATTGGAACACGCGGGTCCTGTTGGACCGCTGTCTGCGCTCCATTGAGGCTGGCTTAGATGGGCTCGCGGCACAAGTGCTCGTGGTCGATAACGGTTCCGCCGATGGGAGCGCTGAACTGGTGGCAACCGAGTTTGCCCAGGTCGAGCTTCTGCGCAACCCGGAGAATGTCGGCTTCGCCAGAGCCAACAACCAAGCCTATGGTCGTGTGCAAGGCCGGTATGTGTTGCTGTTGAACCCCGATACGGAACTGCGGTCAGGGGCTGTGAAACAGATGGTGCGGTTTCTTGATGCCGATCCACGGCGAGCGGGCGCGACGGCGGTGCTGCGCAATCCTGATGGAACGTTACAGCGATATCATAAGCGGCTCCCTCGGTGGGCTTCTGTCTTGTGGTCGGAAACGGTGTTGCGAAATGCGCTTCCGAACAATCAGTGGGTGCGTGAATTCTATATGCTCGACGAGCCCTTTGATGTCGTCACGGAGATTGAGCAGCCGCCGGCGGCCTGCTTGATGCTGCGGCGGTCTGTTGTCGACCCCGAGGCGCTGTTCGACGAGCGGTTTCCCATTTTCTATAACGATGTGGATTTGTGCCGACGGCTGCGGGACGCGGGGCATCGGCTGTTTCTACTGCCGGAGGCCGAGGTGATGCATCACGGCGGGGCCGGTGGAGTCGGCACATTGCCGGACCAGGGGGTGGCCGATAGTTTGATCGGGCTGATTCGCTACTATCGCAAGCATGAGGGGCTCTTCAGTGCCGTGGTCTTGTGGCTGATCCTGACTATCAACTCGTTGTTGGTGCTCATTGGGGGACTGGTGAAAGTGTTGGGGGGGCGTCGCTCACTGCAGTGGTGGGGGCTGGAATTGGCGAAGCGAGTGCGCCTGGCCCTCGGCCACGAAGCGTTTCACTATCCGAAAGACATGAATGCCGATCTGACTTCGTGTGCAGTTGTATGCCGACATTAACTACAGAACTCGTCACGCAGTGCTTGTTGTGTGGCACTCCCGGTAAGACGCTGTTTCAGGGGTTGCACGACCGGCTCTACTCAGTCGAGGGCGAGTTCGGCTTTGCCCGCTGCTCTGCTTGCGGGCTGGTCTGGCAGAGTCCACGACCGACCATGGAGGACATCCCGAAGTGCTACCCGGAGGACTATGAGCCGCACGAAGGGGCGACGCATGGCGAAGGGCCGGTCCGGCCGGCGGCCGGGATGCGTGATGCCCTGCGAGCCATGATCTTGAGCGAGGTGTTTGGCTACACACAGTTCAAGCGGCACGAGTGGTGGGCTCCGGTGACCGGGCGCGTGCTTGGTCATGTTCCCACGCTTCAGGACCGGGCACGGTACGGCCGCGACGAGTTGTGTCCTCCCTTTGTTGACGGCGGTACGCTGCTGGATATCGGATGCGGAGCGGGTGGCTATCTGTCGGCGATGAAAGCCTTGGGGTGGAAGGTGTTGGGGATTGATCCATCCCCGCAGGCGGCACGGATCGCGCGCGACAGCTACGGGGTCCCGGTGAAGGTGGGCACGTTGGAGACCGCCGGTTTGTCGGACCGGAGTATTGCGGTTATTACGATGGTACATGCCATCGAGCACGTCCCCGATCCGATCAGTCATTTGCGGCAGTGCCATCGGGTCTTGCAAGACGGCGGACGATTGGTTCTGACGACGCCGAACTTTGCGGGGCTGATGAGTCGGCTCTTCGCAGACCACTGGATGGCGCTGGAGCCGCCCCGGCATCTCTGGCTCTTTACTCCGGACACCTTGCGGGCCTGCGTGGAACGAGCGGGGTTTCGTGTCGAGCGGATGCTGACACGTCCGTTTCTCTCGCATGTGAATTACGAAAAGAGTCTGCGGATCCGTCGCCAGGGGCATGCGCGGGGTCATTTGCGGCCCAGCGATGCCGGTCCGATTGCGAAGGGGCTCGACCGGTTGGAACGGGGGCTGTTGCCCTTCTGGCGGTGGGCTGGCAATGAATTGATGCTCAGCGCGGTCAAACAATAGGAGTAGGCATCACGTGGACCTGTCGATTGCCGTCATCAGCTACAACACCCGCGACCTGCTATTGGCCTGTCTGCAATCGGTTCAGGACCGGACCACGGATGTGGACTATGAATTGATCGTGGTTGATAACGCGTCACGCGATAGGAGTGTGGAGGCGGTGCGGGCTCGATTTCCACAGGTCACCGTGATTGCGAATGCTGACAACGGCGGGTATGCCAAGGCGTGCAATCAGGCCGCAGCCGTGAGCTCAGGACGCTACGTGCTGTTGCTGAACAGCGATACGGTGATGCAGGCGCACACCCTACGCACGATGGTCACGTGTTTGGATCAATCTCCTGACGTCGGTGCGGTGAGTTGCAAGCAATGGACGGGAGACGGGCAGCTCTATCAATCCTGCTTTCCCTTTCCCTCGATTCGGGACCATCTCCGGCACGCGGCGTGTTTCCAACAGCTTGCCCCCAACGCGCAAGCTGCGGTCGCTGCCGCGCACGCGATCGACTGTGCTCAATCGCAAGACGTCGATTGGATCAACGGCGCCTGCCTCATGGTGCGGCGAGATCTGATGGAGCACTGTGGCGGATTGGACGAGACGTTCTTCATGTATTTCGAAGACGTGGATTTGTGCCAGGCCATCCGACGGCGTGGGTATCGCGTCAGGCATCTGGCCGAGGCGGACATTGTGCATCTGATCGGTCGCAGCAGCGAGCGGGATCGGACACGTCTGAACGTCGAATGGGAGTTCAGTCGCATTCGGTATGTGGAGAAACACTTTCCTCCGATCAAGCGGTGGATCATGAAATTCTGGATTGCCGCCAGCGCCGTGGTCCGGCTGCTGCGAATGCTTGGCTGTCGCGGCTCGATCGCACAGGGTCCGCCCATTGGTGCGTATCTGTCGGTTGTCCAGCGACTGTGGCGCGTGCGACGGGCGAACGAAGCACCGCTGCTGTTCAGAACTGAGGCCAGAGGGTAAGGAGAAAGGTATCCTGTGGAACGGCGTGAGGCCTATCCCACCGACACGCAGCATGTGGTGAATGTGTCAGGCTATGTGTGGGCGGCTCAGCAACTCGGAGCGCTGGAAGAGCGGCTGGTCTTAGACTTGTCATGCGGGACCGGCTATGGCGCTGACTATCTCGGCAGCTGTGCTGGGCGCATTGTCGGGATCGATTGTGCACCGGACATTGTGGCCAAGAGTCGCGCGCACTATCCTCGGGCCAACGTCTCCTTCATCGCGATGGATGGGTGCGCGTTGGGCTTTCGGGATGCATCCTTCGATTGCATTGTGTCCCAAGACACGATCGAGCATATCCAGGATGATCATCGGTTTGTGGCCGAACTGGCGCGCGTGTTGAAGCCGACCGGCGCGCTCGTCATCTTTACGCCTCACGGAAAAGGCAGGGGGGTCACGCCGGAGGACCCGTTCCATGTGCGCGAGTATACACAGGATGAATTTCATGCACTGCTGGCCCCGCACTTTTCGACCATTCAGTGGTATGGGCGCCGGCAGGGCAGCCGGTTAAAGGCTGCGGAGCGATCGATGGATGCGGTGCGTCGCTTCGATCCAGGGGGGATACGGAATCTGGTGCCGCGGCCGATCCGGCATTGGATCGGCAGTCTGATCAGCCGGTTGCAGGGCGGGCCATCGTTGAGAGACATCGTTCCCGCCGATATTGAATACAGCAAGGGAGTTGCCGACGATACGAACTTGATCGGAGTGTGCGTCAAATGAATGATCGAGACGCTGCAGGTTCCAGAGCACAAAGGACGCCGCTGACAGTATTAGCTATCGCTACTGTCAGTGGCTTCATCGCGCGCGTGTGGGTGGTGTGGTACGGTTCGGGGCATGATTTCGCCGTCGATCATTTATTCGATACGCTGGCGTGGAATCTTGTGTCGCTCCATGCGTTCACATTAGATGGGCTCAATCCGGCGGCGCATGTGGGCCCGCTCTATCCAGCGTTGCTCGCCGTCTTTTATGCCTTCGTCGGTCATCGGCCGGAGTGGGTGCCGGTTCTGCACATCGTCTTCGATTTGGCTGCCGCGTTCTGCATCTATCGGGTTGGAACCCTGTTGTGGGGCTCTTGGACGGGGGCTTGTGCGGCTGGCTTGTTCATCTTGTATCCGGCCTACTGGACTTACGATCCGAGAATTCGCAGTGAAGCGCTCTTGACGTTGTTGGTCAGCGGCTGGCTGTGGGCGGCAGTCATGTGTGTGCGCCTGCCGTCTGTGCGGCAGTATCTAGTGGCCGGGGTCCTGGCAGGTCTGACGATCTTGTGCAAACCGGTTGTGCTGATTCTCGCGTGTCTTCTGCTTGGTCTCGTGTTGATTGGATCGTTCCCTCCGTCACGGAAATTGGTCTATGCCGGCGTGTATCTCGCCGCGAGCTTTGTGGTGCTCACCCCCTGGTCTGTCCGGAACTATGTCATGTTCCACGAAGTCATTCCCGTGTCTGCTGGGATGGGGGCCGGATTATGGATGGGGAGTGATCCTGTGTCCCGCGGGAGTTGGCCGATGCCAGCTGAGCGAGAGTCCGCTATTTGGGAGAGTGCCGGCATTACCCCCCTTCCCTATGCCCATGCGATGTATGAGGTCTCGACAGATCGGCTCTTACGTGAAAAAGGATGGAACCGCATCAAGGCTGATCCGCTTGGATATGTCGGACTCACCGCCACGAGAGGATGGGATTTCTGGATCGGCAACCAGTTCTATCTCGTGAACACCGAGGATGGATTTGTACGCGGATTCCAGCGAGATGCCGCGGAGCGCGGGTGGCTCGTTGCGGCCTATAGCCTGTTCAAGCGGCTGTTGTTCATGCCCTGTCTGATCATGGCGGCGTCCTGGAGCGCCTGGCGCCATCGGGAACGGTGGCGAGAGCTTTCGCCGTTGTATCTTTTTCCGATCGGGCTTACGTTGGGCTACGTACCATTCACCGTAGAAGCTGGTCGCTACGCATTACCTGTGCTACCGTGCCTTATGGTGCTGTCTGTGGCGCTGGTTGTGCGTCTTGTGAAGACTCAATCCTTCCTTGTGAGTGGCCAGTCCTGTCCATCTGAGACGAGTGTGTCATGGCATATGAACTGACCAGACGCCGGTTTAGTGATCTCTTGGCGCACTATCGTCCGTCGCGTTACGAGACTTTTGGGCAAGACGACGCACGTTTTTCAACTCCGATGCACCATGCGTTGAAGTGCCGGGATCGGCTGCATGTGGCATTGAGGAGCGGACTTCGGACCTTGTCACCGGATCGGCAAACCATCGTGGACTTCGGTCCTTTCCCTGGCAGTTTGCTTCGTCTGTTGCGCAGTCTGAACTTCACACGGTCCGCTCGGCTCGTTGGCGCAGGGCTGATGGCAAGCGAGGACTTTATCCACTGCATGCGAGAGGATGTGCAGGCCGAAGTCTTGACCGTCAATCTCGACCCGGCAGGACAGCATTTTCGGACCAAGGGCTACACTGAGAAGGTCCCGCTACCGGATCATTCCGCCCAGCTCGTCTTTGCGTTGGAAATCATTGAGCACCTGACCTCGCCCTTTCATCTGCTGGCAGAGGCGTATCGCGTGCTTGGATCTGGCGGCCATGTGGTGCTGACGACGCCGAACGTGACGCGCATTGGAAATATCTTCAAGCTTCTCATCGGTCGCACACCCAATGATCGTTTGGCGCCTCCCGGATATGACAATCCGGATGACGAGTGGCGTCCACACGCACGCGAATATGCCATGCACGAGTTGGCCGACATGCTGCGGCAGACAGGCTTTGACATCGCCGAAGCGCGGTTCTTCCTGGGTGAAGATACGCAGGAGTGCCGCCTGTCCGTGCGGCAAGATGCGATCGATTGGGCCAAGTGGCCGTTTTATCTGATTCCCCATTTGCGCGGCAGTCTTCTGGTCATGGGCCGGAAGCCATGAAGCCGATCGTCCTGGCAGAGCTCGCCGGCTCCGCCGGCTATGGAGGGGGAGAACGCTATCTGGAATTGCTGTTTGATCGTTTGGATCACACCCGATTCCGTCCGTTCTTGATCTGTCCGGAGCCCGGTCCATTCGTCGGGAAGATGACGGCACGAGGGATTCCGACCAGTGTCGTGCATCTGGCCCCTCTCTTCAATCCGGTGGCGCTCTTCAATCTTGTGCGCGTGCTGAGGCGCGAGAGGGTCACCATTCTCCAGACCCACGGGGCCCGCGCGAATGTGTATGGACGTCTCGCTGGATGGTTGGCCGGTGTGCCCTGCGTGGTGTCGACCGTGCACAATTCAATCAAAGACTATGAAGTCAGCCGTCTCAAACAATGGGTGTATGGCGGCATTCTGCGTCTTACGCTGCCATTGGTGGATCGGATCATCTGTGTCTCAGAAGCGACCAGGCGAGATGTCCTCGACGACTGTTCTGAAGCTGCAGCGCGGGCGACCACGGTGCGCAATGGCGTGGATCTGGCTTCATTCGATCGGCAGAGTGATGGAGGCAAGATTCGGAGGGAGTGGTGCTTGGGGAGTGGTCCCGTGCTTCTCACTGTTGCGAGACTGACCGAACAGAAGGGACATCGGTTTTTGATCGAGGCTCTACCGGGGCTTCTCTCGGAGTGGCCGACACTCGTGTGCGTATTCGTCGGGGAGGGAGAATGTCGCGAGACGCTTCGAGCTCTGGCGAGAGAGAAAGGTGTCGACCAGTCGTGCTGCTTCGTGGGGTCGAAGGACGAGGTGGCTGATTGGTATGCGGCTGCGGATGTGGTGGTGTTGCCGTCGCTTTCCGAAGGGTTTCCCTTTGTGGTTCTCGAAGCGCTCGCCATGTCTCGACCTGTCGTGGCGACGCAGGTGAACGGCGTGCCGGAGATCATTGAGGATGGCCGTACGGGATTGCTGGTGCCGCCACGAGATCATCAGGCGCTGGAGGGCGCGATTCGTCGGGTCCTTCGCGATCCAGCTTTGGCAGCCCAGATGGGCAGTGCCGGACGAGCACGGGTAGCCGCACGCTTTACCGTAGAGAACATGCTTGCAGAAACGATTGCAGTACTCGAAGGGACGCTGGTTCCTTCGTCCCGTCCGGTTGATGGCTCAGAAAGGGATGCGGCATGAGCACAGCGCTCGCCAATCAAAAAACCAGCGTGGGATGCCCCTGTGGCAGCACAGAACCGTTGCGCGAGGCGTTCCATACGCCGACAAGGCGCTATGTCCGCTGTCCAACGTGTGATCTGGTGTTCTTGCATCCGCGTCCAGCTCGCGAGACGGTGGAAGGATACTTCCGCGAGGAGTATGACGGCGACTACGGGGAGGTGGAGGCATCCGATGATCGCCTACCGGTGTTCCGAAGCGTGCTGGAGCATCTATCGATATATCCGCAACCGCCGGGTTCTCTCCTCGATATCGGATGCGGAGATGGGGAGTTCTTGACCTTGTGCCGGGATGCCGGATGGGTTTGTTCAGGGATCGAGCTCTCGCAGCGGGCCGCTGCGCGTGCGGCAAACAAGGGGTTCACCATGTTGCCATCCCAAGCCCTCGAACGAGGAGAGGGGGCCGGACAGTTTGATGTGGTGACGTTGATCAACGTCCTAGAAACCGTGTCTGATCCTTTAGCAATGTTACGACAAGCGGCAAGCGTGCTTGCGTTCGATGGAAAGATCGTGGTGCGGGCTACGAACGGCGCGTTTCATCTCCCGATGCGGACGCCTGCGCGCTGGGTCGGGTCTCAATATGACCAGGCCTTTCACTGGTATCTCTATACGGCGAAGGCGCTGCGCACGCTCATGGGGTTGGCTGGACTCCACGTCGTTGGGGTGCGAAATTCACGGCCGAGCCGTGGGCCGCTCTCGCCGGTCCATCCCTGGCTCAGCCAGTTGAAATGGACAGTCAGTCGCGGCGTCTTCTGGCCGCTCTCGCAAACGCTGTTTGCGGCAACGGGCGGGCAGGTGGTGTGTGCGCCCTCATTTGAGATGGTGGCTCGACGTCAGCAAGGTGAGCGATGAGTGCTAACCGGACCAGCTATCGGTCGTGGCGACGGAGGCTTCGGATGTGGGGAGCGATCGTCGTATTGTGTCTCTTGGGCGCGGCTGGGGCGCTTGGGATTCGGGCCCTCTTAGACTCGGTGGGGTCCGCCAAGCATATGCGGTATGAGCCGGTGGATGTGCCGCCAGCGGAGGTGTCGCCTCGCCACGAGCGCGAGCGCGAAGAGTATCAGCGGCGCGAGCGCGAAGTCGAAAAGGAACGCTAGGCAATGTGCGGAATCTGCGGAATCATCGGCCAGGGCGACGGCGATCGGCTGCAACCGATGCTGCGATGTCTGATCCACCGTGGGCCTGACGAAGAGGGCATCCACCGAGAGCAGGGTGTGGCGCTTGGGGCTCGACGTCTGCGGGTCATCGACTTGGAAGGCGGACATCAGCCGGTTCGCAATGAGACGGGAACTGTGTGGGCCGTGATGAACGGCGAGATTTATAACTATCGCGAACTGCGCGAGGATTTGCTCCGGAAGGGGCATCGCTTGTCGTCGCGTTGCGATACCGAAGTGCTGGTCCATCTTTACGAGGACGAGGGGCTGGAAGGGTTTCACAGGCTCAGAGGCATGTTTGCCATCGCGCTCTGGGATCGTGAACGGGAAGCAGGCTGGCTGGTCCGGGATCGCCTGGGGATCAAGCCGCTGTACTATGCCGTTCGCCCAAGCGAAGCAGGTCTCGGAAGCCGCGTCGTCTTTTCGTCTGAGCTGCCGTCATTGCTGGAAGCCCTTCCGGACTGGCGTCTACGCGCCGACGCCGTCGTCGAATATCTCACCCATCTCTATGTGCCGGGTCCGGACACGATTGTCGAAGGCGTCTGTCAGCTTCGGCCTGGTGAAGCGGTTAAGATTTCACATGGCCGGCTTGAGTTTCTTCGGTATTATCGACCCGCTGAAGAGGTCTCTGTCGGACGGATGTGGGATGCTGAGGAAGCGAAACAGGAATTCCTTCGGACGTTACGAGAGACCGTGAAGTGTCATTTGGTGAGTGATGTGCCAGTTGGGCTCTTTCTCTCTGGCGGACTCGACTCCGCGTCGCTCCTGGCCATGATGCAGGCGGAGGGGAGCGGTCCTGTGAAGACGTTTTCGATCGGGTATGACCATCCATCCGATCAGTCGTTCAATGAGTTGTCGTCCGCCAGATTCCTCGCCGATTATTTTGGGACTGCTCACACCGAGACGGTATTAAGGCCCGATGCGGTGTCGCTGCTTCCACGAGTCGTGGAAGGGATGGGCGAACCCTTTGCGGACTCCTCGGCGATTCCCACTTATCTGGTGTCGGAAGCGGCGAGACGGTCTGTCACGGTCGCACTCTCTGGAATTGGCGGTGACGAATTGTTCGGCGGATATCCACGCTATCTCGGTCTGCGCACGGCAGCGCACTATCAACGCCTTCCAGCGGGGATTCGGTCTCGGATTGCAAGGTGGAGCGCGCGGTCAATCCCGGAACGTGGCACGAGTCGGGACCAGTTCGCGCGGTTGAAGCGATTTCTTCGCGATGGCCATCGGCCTTTACAAGAGCAGTATCGCCGGTGGACGACATTCGTGCCGGCAGAGTGGGAAGAGAATCTCTGGAGTCCGAATCTCGAAGCGGTGATGGCTGTCAGCCGATCGCAGGGCAGAACCGATGCGCTCTTCGATCAATGGCCGTCGTCCGATCCAACCGATCGCGCGATGGGAGTCGATCTTCAAACCTATTTGCCCGATGATCTGTTGCGGATGGGTGATCGTATGAGCATGGCGCACTCGCTCGAGTTGCGAGTGCCGTTCTGTGATCATCATCTGCTTGCCTGTGCACTCAGGATTCCCTCTGCCGTGCGATTCACCGGCTGGCAATTGAAGGGGTTCATGCGCCAGGCCCTGCGCGGCATCGTCCCTGAGCAGATTCTTCGAGCGCCGAAGCAGGGGTTCATGGTGCCGATGGCCCGTTGGCTCCGAGAGGATCTTCACAACATGGTACGCGATGTGCTTTCCGACGAGACGATTCGGCAGCGCGATTATGTCAAGCCGGCCTATGTGCGTTGGCTGCTGCACGAACACCAAAGCGGCCGCCGCAACTTTTCCGACCAGCTCTATGCGCTGGTAGTTCTTGAACTCTGGCATCGAGGGTTACGCGCACGTTCCTCCGAACGTCTGGTGGAGGCAGTCGTCTCATGAGGATTGTGTTGCTGGCCGAGGTGACAGCGGAGCGGGTGATCGGAGGGGCTGAGCGAGTGCTCAGGAACCAGGCGATCGGTTTGGCTGCACTCGGTCATCATGTGGAACTCCTGACGCGCGCGCCGGAGGGTGCGGTGGAGGATGCGATCACGGTTGGTGGGATTCGCGAGTGGCGGTATGCCGTCAACCGCGCCCATGAGGCGGCTTTTCTTTGGTCTTCGGTCCGCCGTTCGCTTGGTATGTTCGATCGACTGCGCCGTACGGAACCGCTGGATGCTGTGGTGATTCATCAAGCGCTCGCGGGTTTTGGCCCGATTCTTTCGCGTCGACATGCGGCCTCCCAGTGGATCTATGTGTGCCACTCGTTGGCGCATGAAGAGTTCGAGACGAGACAGGAGTCGGCGCAGTCGCCGGTCCAGCGACTACGCCAACAGGTCAACCTTCGCGCTCGTCGATGGATTGAACAGGCCGTCATCACGCGATGCGATCGGGTGGTGGTGCTGAGTGAATTCATGCGCCAGCGCGTCATGGCTGTTCACGGGGTGTCTACTGATCGAATCGTGCTGGCGCCTGGTGCGACTGATCCGCAGGCATTTATGCCGGTGAGTAATCGGCGAGGGTTGAGAGAGGCGCTCAACTTGCCGGTGAATCGAACGCTCCTCTTTACGGTCCGCAATCTTGTGCCGCGCATGGGGTTGGAGAATCTGTTGGATGCGATGGCGGCATTGGGTGCGGCTCGCCAGGGGTGTACGTTGGTCATCGGCGGTGAAGGACCGCTGCGCGGGAGGCTCGAATCGGGCATTCGCACGCGAGGGTTGGACGACGTCGTGAGATTAGCCGGGTTCATTCCTGAAGCGCAATTGGTGCAGTACTATCAGGCGGCTGATCTTGTGATGATGCCGAGTCTGCAATTGGAAGGATTCGGACTGGTGATGGTCGAAGCGATGGCCTGCGGCACGCCGGTATTGGGCACGCCGGTTGGCGCCATTCCTGAAATTTTGAATCAAGTCGATCCCATTCTTGTGGCTGAGGGTACGGACGGTCGATCGCTGGCCAGGGCGCTTGAACGGGTTCTGCTGCGGATTCAGGAACCAGGGGAGTTGGATCGCTTGGCCAGGAAAGGTCGCAGTCTGATCGAACGGCGTTACAACTGGACTCAGCATTGCGCCGATCTCGCGGCGCTATTAGGTGGAGAGATAAGAGAGCGGCGAGCGGCATAGGAAACAGACGTGGCACCTCGGAAAGTCGTCCACATCATTACCCGGCTGGATCGCGGGGGCTCTGCTCAGAACACGATGCTGACGGTGTTAGGATTGGATCGCACGCAGTTTGAACCGGTTGTGGTCACCGGCCAGGCTGGTTCCTGGGACGCGCAAGGAGGCGTGATGGCGACGAATGAAAACGTTCGAAGACTTGAGAAAGACACGATCCGATGTCACGTCGTGCCGTCGCTAGTCCGGCACATCAGCCCCTGGCAGGATCTCGTGGCATTATGGAGCCTCATCAGGCTCCTGAAGACCGAGCGACCAGAGATTGTGCACACCCATACGTCGAAGGCTGGTGTGTTGGGTCGGCTTGCGGCGTGGTGCGCAGGCGTTCCGGTGATTGTCCACACGCCCCATGGCCACGTGTTCTACGGGCATTTTAGTCCAGCGCGATCGTGGGTGTTTCTTCAAATCGAGCGATGCTTGGCACGCATCACCAGTTGGTTGATTGGGCTGACGTCCGCAGAGCGAGCGGAACATCTGGAGCGAGGCGTCGGCTGTTCGGGTCGGTTCGCCATCATCCCGAGCGGCATTGATGTGAATCGATTTCGGAAGGCTCGCGCAGCAGGGAAGGTGATTCCCGACTGGTTCGGTTGTCCAGCAGGTGCTGTGGTTATTGGGTCCATCGGCTGGCTCACCGATATTAAGGGGCATCGGTTCCTTGTTGATGCCGTGGCAGCACTACAGAAGAATTGTCCCAACCTGCATCTCGTGATTGTCGGAAGCGGGGACCAGCACGATGCACTCATAGCTCAGGCAGAGCGAGCCGGGATTCGTGAAGCGGTGCATCTTGTCGGGCATCGAGATGAGGTCGACGTGTGCCTGGCCGGGATGGATTGCTTTGTATTGCCCTCTTTGAATGAAGGGATGGGGCGGGCGTTGATCGAAGCGATGGCGGCGGGACTCCCGGTGATTGCCAGTCGAGTCGGCGGCATTCCGGCTCTGATCCAGGATGGTGAAAACGGTCTGCTGGTTCCAGCCGGAGACAGTCGGGCACTGGCCGTGGCGTTGCACCGTGTGATTCATCAACCACAGTGGGCGCGTCAATTAGGAGAGAAGGCGACACGCAGTATCGGAGCGGACTATGGGGCAGGGTCAATGGTACGCGCGATTGAAGCGGTCTACCGGGACGCGTGTGTGGCTCATGGATAGAATCGTGAGCTGGTTGGCTCGCATGGCGATGGTGTTAGTCGGGATCGTCTGTGTTGCGCTGACGACGCCGGCATTTGCTGATGTCGACACAGCACCACGTCTGTCCCTGCGGGCTGCCATCCATGTCCACAGCACCGCGAGTACCGGGATGCTCAGCCTTGAAGCGCTGGCACAGCGAGCGGAAGAGCAAGGGCTCGATGCGCTCATCCTCTCGGAGAACTTCACCCTTCGATATGACTATGGACTTCGGCCTTTGGAAGGCCTTCTCAAGCATACGGTCGCCTTCCCTTCCGTGATGGAATATGGGATTGAGCGGTTTCTCAACGAGGTGCACGCCGTACAGCAGCGTCATCCGAATCTGATCATTGTGCCGGGTGTCGAAGTCGCGCCGCATTACTATTGGACTGGATCACTCTTGGGCCGTGACCTCACGATGCATAACGCGCAGCGGAATCTCTTGGTGATTGGTCTGGATAGAGCAGAGGACTATGCCAGTTTGCCCGCACGGGGCAATCCGCTGTCATTTGCATGGGACAAGAAAAGTCTCGCCAACGCTCTGCCGTTTTTACTCGTCGTGCCGGCGGTCTGGTTGTGGCTGCCTCGCAAGCAATTGGCTATAGAGTGGCACGAGCCGGTTCGTCCACTTCGGCGTGTCGTCGCTGTGATGATGCTGGTGTTGTGCGTGGGTCTTGCGATCAATGCCTGGCCGCTGGCGAGTCCTGCCTTCAGTTCGTACGATGCGCAGGTAGGCTACCAGCCCTACCAGGCGTTGATCGACGCGGCGACAGAACGGGGCGCGCTCGTATTCTGGTCAATGACGGAAGCCCGGGACTTCAGCCAACATTCATTTGGTCCGCTAGGAATGGTGACGGTGAAGACTGATCCCCATCCTGAAGGATTGATCCTGACGCACGGGTACACGGGATTCGGCGGGCTCTACCAAGACACGAGACATGTGGTCGCGCCGGGTGGGATATGGGATCAGGTGATACAGGCGAGCGTGACGGATTCACGTGGAGCGGTTCCGACGATGATCGGAGAAGTCGCGTTTCATGGATTGGAAGATGCCGGGAAAGATCTGGATCGTGTGTATACCGTGGTGCAAGCTACGGAGCAAACGGCACCCGGCGTACTGGAAGCGTTACGATCCGGCCATGCGTATGCGGTTGCTCGGGGAGATCAGAGCGTGCTCCTCCAACTCGATGAGTTTCGAGTGACGTCCAACGGGGGCGCACAGTCGGTTGGGATGAGTGACTCGCTCGATACGAGCGAGGGACGTGATCTCATGATTCGTGTGGGCGTGTCGGCTGTCGACCAGAAGCCGCATCCCGCTCGGCTCCGGCTCATTCGTTCTGGTCAGGTGATCGGGCAGATTGAGGGGCAGACACCCCTGCAGTACGAGCTGGCTGATCGAGATGCGCCAGCCGGTGAGTGGATTACCTATCGAGTGGAAGTGGTCGGGAAGAGTGGAGAATTGCTGACGAACCCGATTTATGTGAGGAAGTGATGGGTGATCGGTGATGCGTGATGCGCGGCAACTAGAGAATAAGATCGCGATTGCCCGTCCCTGCACTGATCACCCATCACACATCACGGATCACTGAATTTATGAAAGTCACAATTCATCAACCACAGTTTTTGCCGTGGCTTGGATATCTCGACAAGATCGACCAGGCGGACTTGTTTATTGTGCTGGCAACGGTCCAGTTCAAGAAAAATGAGTGGCAGAACCGCAATCGCATCAGGACGGCGACCGGATGGCAATGGGTGACGGTTCCGGTGCTGCAGCACTTTGGTCAACGGATTGACGATGTCCGCATCAATTCAACGGCTGCCTGGCGGACACAACACCTTCGTGCGCTGGACATGCACTATGCGCGTGCGCCCTATCGCGATCGCTATCTGCCGGAGTTGTGCGATCTCTATGAACGCTCATGGGTCAAGCTCTTCGACCTCAACCTTGCCGTGATTCTGTGGCTGCTGAACGCCTATGGCATCACTACGCCGGTTCGCTGTGCCTCGGAGTGGACCGTGCGCGAAGAACCGACGGATCGGTTGGTTGATCTGTGTCGCGCGGTCGGCGCCACCCAGTATCTCACTGGCCCCGGCGCTGAGGGCTACATGGACACGCCGCGGTTAGAGGCCTCGGGCGTTCGACTTGAGATGCAGGCCTTTCAGCATCCCACGTATCGCCAGACGTATGAGCCGTTTGAACCGAACTTGTCCGCGATCGATCTCTTGTTGATGCAGGGCCCGGAAGCGTTGGCGACGTTGCGTCAGGCGAGACCTGCGCAGAAGACGATGACTGCGGCATAGGAAGGAGTAGAGCATGGACAGAGCCAAAGCCAAGGAACCGATGCGCATCCTCGCATTGGGGTCACATCCGGACGATATTGAAGCGGGATGCGGCGGGACGTTGATCAAGTACGCGGAGAACGGCCATCGCATTTTCTTGATGGTGATGACGCAGGGCGGAGAAGGTGGAAATGCGGCTGTGCGCAAACGTGAGCAGGCGCGGTCGGCAAAATTACTGCGGGCCGAGAAGGTGTTCTGGGGTGGATACAAAGACACGGAGGTTCCGCTCGGCCGGGACTTGATTCAAACCGTCGAAGAGATCGTGAAGACAATTGATCCGCACTTCATCTTTGTCCATTATCACGACGACACCCATCAAGACCACCGGCATTTGGCGATGAGCACGATTACGGCCACCCGTTACACCAAGAACGTGTTGTTTTACGAAGGGCTGACGACGCAGAACTTCGCGCCCACGGTGTTTGTCGATATCGAACAGGCGTTGGATCGGAAGATTCAGTCACTGCAGGCCCACGCCTCTCAGGTGAAAAAAACGAACATCGAGGGGTTGAATATCGCGGATCTCGTTCGCTCGTCGGCGCACTTTCGAGGAATTCAAGGCCGGGTAAAAAACGCAGAAGGCTTTCTCCCAT
Source organism: Nitrospiraceae bacterium (assembly GCA_023248355.1). Classification (GTDB taxonomy): domain Bacteria; phylum Nitrospirota; class Nitrospiria; order Nitrospirales; family Nitrospiraceae; genus Nitrospira_D. Next base: position 6,099 of record JAHFES010000001.1, on the reverse strand, counting down.
TACGATTGTTTATTAATATTGGGGCATGACGATAATCGCCACGATGATTCCTCACTCGCGACCCTCGATTGAGAACGAAGACATTCAGGCGGCGACCGAGGTGCTGCGATCCCATCATCTCGCGCAGGGAGCCCTGGTCGAGCAATTTGAACGGGGCATGGCCGCCTATCTTGGCCTCGCTGGAGGCGTGGCCGTCAATTCTGGGACTGCGGCGCTTGAAGTGGCGCTTCGGGTGCTGGGGATTGGCGCAGGCGACGAGGTGATTCTGCCAAGCTATGTCTGTGCGGCGCCTTGGTTGGCGGTACAGCGAGTGGGAGCGACTCCGCGACTCGTCGATATCGAATTGGAGACGTTTAGCATCGATCCCGCAGCCGTCCGTGAGGCTCTCACGTCGAAGACGCGGGCCGTGATCGTGCCCCATCTGTTCGGGCTACCCGCTCATCTGACGGCATTGGAACGGCTGGGGGTTCCGCTCATTGAAGATTGCGCGCAAACATTGGGAGCCCTGGAGCAGGGGAGACCAGTGGGATCAGCCGGTCTGCTGACGGTCTGTTCGTTCTACGCCACGAAGCTGATCTGCGCAGGCGAGGGTGGGATGGTGCTCTCCCGCGATGAAGCCTTGTTGGAACGGGCTCGCGCGTTGCGTGAGTATGACGGCGTGCCCTCACTCAATCCTGCTGCGACGAATCTGAAAATGACGGATCTGCAAGCGGCTATTGGTGTGGCACAGTTGGAGCGCGTGGCCTCATTCTTGGAGCGGCGGGTTTGGTTGGCCCACGAATACGCGACGGCGCTGAAAGGCGCAGGCGTGGTGCAGCCCATCGTGCCGGCAGGGCGGAGTCATGTGTACTACCGTTTTGTCGTCCGCGTTCCCGATGTCCTCAATAACCATGACGGTCTCGGTGAGGTGATCGCGCGGTTTGAAGGATGCCGCGTGCAATGCCGTAAGCCGGTGTTCCGATCGCTCCATCGCTATCTGGGGCTGGAGGGGTTTCCCGCCAGCGAGGAGGCGGAGCGCACGGCGTTGTCCATTCCCCTATTTCCTGCGCTCACTGATGAAGAAGTCGCCCAGATTGTGACGGCGTTGCGTTCGGAGTGGTCATGAAGGCACTGGAGACCGAGCTCGTTCCCTCTCTGTATGTGAATGCCTGGCGCTGGCTCACGCCAGCCGTCATCGGGGCTTCGCTCGGTACGCTCGCGCTTGCCATCCCTTCAGTTCGGGAGCTCTTTCAGCTCGAAGGCCTGAGATGGCTCTATATTCTCCTGTTCGCGTTCCTGGGCACCGGTGCGTTGACGCCCCTCATGGTGCAGGCGGGGCATCACTGGAATTTGGTCGATACTCCCACCGAACGAAAAATTCATGTGCAGCCGACTCCGCGCCTCGGCGGTCTTGCCCTGTACGGTGGCTTTGTCGGATCGGTGATGCTCAATTCCATCCTTCCCGATTGGATGATTGCCATCCTGGCCGCAGGCTCTCTCCTGTTGGTGGTCGGGGTGCTTGACGACATCCGCGAACTCCCGGCCTCAGTGAAGCTGCTGGCGCAGGTGGTCGCCGCGGGAATCGTCATTGCCTCGGACAAGGTCTTGACCCTCTTTCCGGCAGGACCGCTGGGCGACGCGGCAAACATCATGCTGACCCTGTTCTGGATCGTCGGCATTACGAACGCCTTCAACTTTTTTGACGGCATGGACGGATTGGCAACCGGTCTGGCGGTTCTCCTAGCCGGGTTCATGGGCGTCGTGGCCTTCGAGACGAATCAGGCAGGGTTAGGATGGTTGGCGATTGCCATGATCGGGGCGGGCCTTGGATTTCTGCCCTACAATTTTCGAGGTGCGCGACCTGCGGTCATCTTTTTGGGTGATGGCGGGTCCATGTTCATCGGATTCACGCTCGCCTGTCTTGCCGTGAAGGGGAACTGGGCGGATTCCAGTCCGATCGTCTCCTTCAGCAATCCGTTACTTATTTTCGGGGTGCTCATCTACGACATGGTGCACATCACGGTGGAACGAATCGTCACCGGCAAGGTACGATCCGTGAAGGAATGGCTCGACTACGTGGGTAAGGACCATCTCCATCATCGTTTGGAACGGGCTCTTGGGTCCCGGCAGGCGAGCGTCGCGATGATTCTCCTCCTCACCATCTGTCTTGGATTGGCGGCTCTGGCACTTCGGCATGCCGGTCCCACGGAAGCGGTCCTGTTGCTGGTGCAGGCCGGGTTGATCGTCGCCATGGTCACGCTCCTTGAGGTCAGTGGTCGTCGACGACAGTAACCCCTTGCACTCTCCCTCCGTTCCCGCTAGAAGATCACTCCATGGTTCCTACCGTTGAATGGAAAGACGGCGCCGTCTGTCTCTTGGATCAAAGTCGACTCCCAGGGGCCGTCGAATTTCTCACCTGCCGAGACTATGTGGCCGTCGCTGACGCGATTCGTGAGTTGAAAGTCCGAGGTGCGCCAGCCATTGGTGTGACAGCTGCGTTAGGTGTTGCGTTAGGCGCGCAATCAGTCAACGCGGTGGATTACCCAGCGTTTGCACAGGCGATCTTCACGATCTGCGATCACCTCGCCGCGACGAGACCCACCGCGGTCAATTTGTTTTGGGCGATTGAGCGGATGAAGCGGAAACTCGCATCGCTGGGCAGCCAGCCGGTGGCATCGATCAAGAAGGCCCTTATCACTGAAGCCCAAGCGGTTCTTGACGAAGACATTGCGCTCTGTAAGGCGATGGGTCGTCATGGAGCGGAACTGATCAAGGATGGACAGACGGTGTTGACCCACTGCAACGCAGGTGCGCTGGCAACGGCCGGGTACGGGACGGCATTGGGCGTCATTCGCGCCGCCTGGGAACAGGGAAAGAAGATCCAGGTCATTGCTGATGAAACCAGGCCGGTCTTGCAAGGAGCGAGACTCACGGCCTGGGAGCTCATGCAGGATAAGATTCCCGTCACGCTGATCACGGACAACATGGCAGGCTCCCTGATGCGGCAGGGCAAGATTCATCTCTGCATCGTTGGGGCTGATCGCATTGCGGCGAACGGGGATGTGGCCAACAAGATCGGCACATACTCCGTGGCGGTGCTGGCGAAGGCGCATGGGATTCCCTTCTACGTCGCGGCGCCCTATTCGACCATTGACTTGAAGACGAAATCAGGAGCGGATATTCCCATCGAACAACGGAATCCGCTTGAAGTCACGTCGATTCACGGGAGCTATCCCGTTGCGCCGGATGGAGTCGCAGTCTACAATCCAGCGTTCGACGTCACCCCGGCCGAGTTGATCACCGGCATCGTCACGGAACGGGGTGTTTTCAAGCCCCACGAGCTTGCCAAGCGCTTTGCCTCGTGAGCACAGGGAGTGGTCATGGTAGGCCCTCGTACTGATCTTCTCCTCAAGGAACTCAAGCGGATTAAGTGGCTGCTGGTGCTGATCGCCTTTGGCCTGCTTTCCTTGCCCTTCTCGTTGATGTACTTCGGATGGGAAGTGGCTTCCACGGTGTTGCAGGAGAAAACGGTCGAGGACAAGGAGGACAGCTTTGAGACCGTCGCCGAGGATCTCTTTCAAAAGGGCATGTTGGATGAATTGAGTCAGTTGGCCGACCGGCGAGAGAAAGATCATCCGAACGATGCGAACATCTTCTGGTTTCGAGGTCGCGTGGCGGTGGAGCGGGAGAATTGGGAGCTGGCACTGCATGAACTCGAAAAGGCGGAACGACTCGCGCCGAATTGGAAGCAGGAATACACGGGGCCGTTACTGGAGAAGGTGCGTGCCAAACTGGGCCGACCGTAACGACGTGTCTCGGTTGCCGGCTTCACACGCAAGTCGTGCGAATTTGTCGGGCTAGTGATACTGTGGGTCCCAAGATGCGTGCTTGGGTATCACCGGTCGAACGTTCTCTGCAGCATCCTCTCTCCTCCAATCGTCTGCGACTGGGCGGTGTATGTTCTCTGTCCTCATTCCTGGCCTGCCCCGGATCATGACCCCTCAGACCACAGTCAAGAAGCAGGCCATTCGCGACCACTTTAATCGCCTCGCGAGTCAGCGCGCGTATTGGCAGCACAAAGCCGGTGCGTACTACGAGGATCAGGCGCGCTATTTCAAGTTTCTGATTCCCCAAGGCCTTCGGGTCCTGGAGGTGGGATCGAGTCTTGGAAATTTACTGGCCGCTCTCAAGCCTTCCCATGGAGTCGGAGTGGATCTCAGTGAGGAGATGGTCAGCGAGGCGACTCGGCGGCACCCCTCGTTGGAATTTCATGTCGGTGACGCGGAAACGTTGGAGCTGCATGAAACGTTCGACGTAATTATTCTGGCCGATGTGATAGGACACGTGTTGGATGTCGAGGCTGCCCTCAAGCGACTGCATCGGGGTTGCACCGCCGAGACGCGGATTATCGTGTCGTATTACAACTATCTCTGGGAGCCTGTTCTCCGGTTGGGGGAGAAGATTGGAATGAAAATGCCCCAGCGGGAGCAGAGCTGGCTGTCGCCGGCCGACATTGCGAATCTCCTGCACTTGGCAGACTTTGAAGTGGTGAAGACGGAACGGCGGCTCTTGTTCCCAAAACATATTCCATTGCTATCTGCACTGTTCAATAAGTTCTTGGCCTATCTCCCTCTCCTCAACAAGCTGTGTTTGTGTCACTATGTTGTGGCGCGTCCACGTGCGCGCGAGACGGCGAGCGTCTATTCCTCCACAATCGTGATTCCCTGCCGCAACGAGCGCGGGAATGTCGAAGCCGCCGTGCAACGGATTCCGCCGTTCGGGGGGCGCCAGGAAATTATTTTCGTGGACGGTCATTCGACCGACGGGACGCCCGAAGAAATTCAGCGCGTCATGGCGGAGTATCCCGACAAGGATATCCGGTTTCTGGTGCAGGACGGAAAGGGGAAAGGCGATGCCGTGCGAAAAGGATTCGCGCAGGCCACAGGGGATATTCTGATGATCCTGGATGCGGATCTGACGATGCCGCCGGAGGACCTCCCGAAGTTTTATGAGGCCATTGCGAGTGGTAAAGGTGAATTCATCAACGGCTGCCGCCTCGTCTATCCCATGGAGTCGCAGGCGATGCGCGTGCTGAATCTCCTGGGAAACAAGTTCTTCAGCCTGGCCTTCTCCTGGCTGCTGAACCAGCGAATCAAAGATACGCTCTGTGGAACAAAAGTCTTGTTTCGTCGTGACTACGAGCGATTGGTGACGAACCGGCACTACTTCGGGGACTTCGATCCCTTCGGCGACTTCGATCTGTTGTTCGGCGCCTCGAAGTTGAATCTCCATATTCTGGAAATCCCCATTCGCTACCAGGATCGGACCTATGGCGCCACCAACATCCAGCGCTTTGCCCATGGGTGGCTGCTGCTGAAGATGACGGTCTACGGATTCTTTCGATTGAAGGCCGTGTAATGTCCGATGCCGTTCTGCATCGACATCGAGAAATCTGGCAACGCAAGCCGGTGCTTCGGCAGCTCTACACGGACTGGTATCGGGACATCGCCGCCTGGTTGACGCCAGGACGGACGGTTGAGGTCGGGGGCGGAACAGGAAACCTGAAGGAATATGCCTCAGGAGTCTGCTGTACCGATGTCGTCTCGCTTCCATGGTTGGATGTGGTGGCCGATGCGCAACGACTGCCGTTTCAGTCCGGCTCCCTCGCCAATCTCGTCCTGTTCGATGCGTTGCACCACATTGAAAATGTCTCACTGTTCTTCGATGAGGCTCTGCGCACGCTCAAAGGCGGCGGCCGGATCATCATCATGGACCCCTACATCTCCTGGGCTTCCTGGCCAGCCTATCGATACCTCCATCCCGAGCCGGTCAATCTGACCCAAGACCCGCTGCTGCTCACGACTCCACAGGCAGGTCGTCAGCCCTTTGACTCCAATCAAGCCATCGCGACGATTCTGTTTGAGAAGGAATTGGCGCGGTTCCAATCACGCTATCCAGGCTTGGCCGTCCGACACGTCAGACGGCTCGCGTTCTTCGCCTATCCATTGAGTGGAGGATTTGAGCATCCAGCGCTCATTCCTGCGTGGGCCGTTGCTCCGATGCTTAGGCTGGAACGGAAGCTGGAGTGGCTTGGACGGGGCCTCGCGTTTCGAATGCTCG
>JAHFES010000095.1 GCA_023248355.1 Nitrospiraceae bacterium | reverse complement strand
GCCATCATCGACTTGAAAGACGAGGCCATCTCGACGGCTGGGGACTATGAGCGATATTTTGAGCGGGAGGGTGTGCGCTATCACCATATCCTCGATCCCCAATCCCTTCTCCCAGCCAGGTTATGCCAAAGTGTGACGGTGATTGCCAAAGAAGGCACGCTGGCAGATGGGTTAGATACAGGCATTTTTGTTTTAGGCCCGGAGCGAGGGATGAAGCTCGTTGAACAATTGCCGAATGTCGAGGCCGTGATTGTAGATCAGACAGGGCGAGTCCTCGTGTCTTCCGGTCTTCAAGGTCGGTTGCGTCAACCGTCTGCAACTTCAGGGAGATGAGGAAGGAAGGCTTCTACTGAGCTGTTTTCAGATCGTAAATGATCGAGAATTTCACCGGCATCTGTGGCTGTTCCAGCGGGCGCGAGAATCTGATGGGAGGCCCTTTCTTCACATCTTCCACGGCCACTTGATCGAGCAGCGCATTGCCTGAGCTTTTTGCCACTCGCACATCGCTGAGCATCCCGTCATCGTGGAGTACGGCAGTCAGCGTGACTTTTCCTTGAATCCCTTCAGTTCGCAAGCTCGCAGGATAGCGTTTATCGAGATCCTCAATCCATCTGGCCATTAAGTCTGAGAGCCATCCGTAATCTTTTCTTGTCGTCTTGGGCTGGCTGGCCGGGGCGCCGGCAGCCACTTGCGGCTCAGCGGCTGTCGTTGGTTGCTGGGTTGCGTGCGTCTCACTCTGTGCTGGCGCTGAATCACCATGAAGAGAGGACGGTGGCGGTGGAGGCTCAATCTTTGATGATGTCACAGCCGGTGCGGTAGGCATGGGTTCGTGCGGGGGCGAAGCCACAGGTGTTTCGGTCGGCTGGATTGACGGAGTCGGCTGAGCGCTCTGCAGCGATGTGACAGCAGAAGGTGTGGGCGGCGCAGGCGCTTCGGGCTGTTTCACTGCCTGGTCTGCCTTTGCGATTGGCGCAGGGGGAGGTACTGGCTCACGAATCGGTTCACGAACCGGCTCTGCTTTTGGTGAAACAGGTGGCTTGGGAGGGAGTTCGGCAACTGGTGGCGGCGGTGCAACTGGAGAGAGAGGCGTCGGCGCTGGGGGCATTGACGTCCGGACAGCTGGCGCAGGAGTAGTCGTTGTTGGATTCAGTGGAGCTGAGGCATCGGTCGTTGAGGTGCTTGGGACCGGCGATGGCGCCATCATCGCCACGTTCCACTTGAATGGTTCTGCTTGCGGCGCCAACTGTATGCGCTGCACGAAGAAAATCGCAGCGAGGGCCAGGCCTCCGTGCAGCAGGCACGACACCAGCCACCCGGCTGTCGTATAGCCGGTCCCGCCTGCGCGTTGGTCAAGTGAATCGATGGTCACAGCCGAATGACTTCAAGGCTGACTTGCTGGAATCCCAGGCCGCGAATTTCATCGACCACCGACACAAACTTTTCCAGCAGCGTCACTTTATCCGCGCGGACGACGACGGCCGACTCCCGGGGCTGCGTGGTGAGCGCGGATGGGAGGCCGCCGTCAGGGATCGGTGTGTCGTTGAGGAACAGGCTGCCCTCCGACGTCAGTGTAATCACAATGGGCACATCTTTTCGATCGCCCACAGCCTTGGCTTTGGCCAAGTTGACGGGAATCTGGCCGGTGCTGATGAAGGTGGCGGTCGTCAATACGATGACGAGCAAGACCAACATGACATCCACGAGCGGGATCACGTTGATCTGATCAATGTCCCGTTCCATGCTGCGCCTTGTAGTGGGTCAGAAGTTCGGTTACGCGACGACGAAGCACATTGTTCATGACGACGCAGGGGATGGCCACTAGCAGGCCGACAGCGGTGGCCTTGAGCGCCAGACTCAATCCGATCATGATCGTGTTGACGGCCATCGTTCCCGATGTCCCCATCGTATGGAACGTCAACATGATACCAAAGACGGTTCCCAGGAGGCCAATATAGGGGGCGTTTGCCGCAACGGTCCCGATGATCACGAGGCGCTTCGTGAGGGTCATTTCCAGCACCAGCACATTGGAGAACTCAGACAGATTCACCCGCCGGTAGAACAACCAGCGTTCGACTGCCACGGCGACCGACCACAGGCTCAGAGCGAACAAGAGGCCGATCACTCCGTAGTCTACGGCGTACTTCAACGCGTCCATCGCGACTCCTTACAGTACCTCCTGAAAGTGGATCCTGGACCGGCAGGGTGGGGCCGGAGTGATATCCCATCAATGCCAGATCGCCATGAAGTCTGTCAATTGGCGAACATGGGTGAGGGAACAGGCTTCTATCAAGCCAGTTGGTCTTTTCGGAACAGCACGGTATGCGTCGCGGAGATACGGAGTTCCACGGCCATGCCTTCCTGGTAGACGCTCGTCGAACGTTCGCTGCTATGCACGATTTGGCCTGAGGGGAGCTGGACGGTATAGAGATTCTCCGAGCCGTGAAACTGTCGCGCCACGATTCGCGATCCAGCCGACTTATTCGGCATGAGCTGAATATCGTCCGGGCGGATCATGACGACCACCGGGGTCCCTTCCTCACTGCTGAGTGTGTTAGGAAACTCACCCAGCTCGGTATGGACCATGCCCTCTTGAATTTGCCCAGGGATAAAGTCGGCCTGCCCGACGAAGTCGGCGACGAAGGGGGTCGCCGGGACGTGGTAGATCAACTCCGGTGCATCCATTTGTTCGAGCACGCCGTGGTTCAACACCGCGATCCGATCGGCCATGGCGAAGGCTTCGTCATGGTCGTGCGTGACTAAAATGGTGGTCGTTTTCATGCGCCGCAAAAGCGTGTGCAGTTCCTGGCGCATGCGGCTGGCCATATCCGGATCGAGATTGCTGAATGGTTCGTCCAGCAAGAGCACCACCGGATTCTGCGCCAGGGCTCTCGAGAGCGCGACACGCTGCTGCTGCCCGCCAGACAACTCATGCGGGTACCGCCGCTCGAACCCTTCCAGTCCGGTGAGGCGCAGCATGTCTTGGACACGGCTCTTGCGCTCTGCCCGCGACAGGTGACGGAGGCCAAATGCAATGTTGTCGGCCACGCGCAGGTGTGGGAACAAGGCGTATTCTTGGAAGACCATGCCGACATGTCGGTCTTCCGTTGGAATCGTTTCCGCCGAAGAGGACACGCGGCGACCGGATAGGAAAATCTCTCCGGACCGCACTGGTTCGAAGCCGGCAATTGCCCGGAGGATCGTTGTCTTGCCGCAACCGGAAGGCCCGAGCAGACAGAGTATTTCCCCTTCCCGTGTCGAAAAGGAAACATCACGGATAGCCGGTCGGCTTGGATCATAGGCGCAGGACACTGAGCGGAGTTCTAAAATTGAGGACGCCGGCGTATACAGATTGACTTGACCTTGTAGCTGGCCGGCTTCCACGTGGGACATGTGTGAGTCTGTGGTCATGGCAGTTCCTAAGCAGCTCGCCAGTCGCGCGACAGCAGGAGGACCAGCGCCGGCAGGCCGACCAACACGATCAGTAGCGCGGATGGGGCCGCCAGTTGATAATACTCTTCGCTCGCTTCCAGCCAGACGCGTATGGCGAGTGTGTCAAACCCCACCGGCCTCAACAGTAACGTCGCGGGCAGCTCCTTCATCGTCTGCAAAAACATCAGGACCCAGGCGACGATAAACCCATTGCGAATGAGCGGCAGCGTCACGCGCCGCCAGGTCTCGCGAACGCCAAGTCCCAGTGTGCGGGCGACTTCTTCAAGATTGGGCGAGATCTGCTGCAACGATGGCTCGAGCGATTGGAGCCCAGCAGGGAGAAAGTGGATCACGTAGGCCACGATCAACACAATCGCGGTACCATAGAAAAAGGGCATCAGTTTGAGAAACAGGACCAACACGGCGAGCGCCGCCACTGGTCCCGGGAGCACATAGCCGGCATAGGCGGCCTGCAGACAACCGATGTTGAGGGATGTCGGTTTCCGGCTCGCGAGATAGGCCAGCGGGAAGCCAATCAGGACCCCGGCCGTGGCGGCACAGGCGGACAGCAAGGCGCTATTCCACACAAAGCCGAAGAAGCGAGCATCCAGCATCGCCTGGGCCTCTGGAGACAGGCTCCACTGCATGAGCAGGTAGACAGGGACGCCGAAGGCCGCGCTGACGATGGCGGCCAGGTACGCCGTGAACGCGGTGGTCTTGAGCCATCCGCACCGGATTCGTTGTGGCGCGCGGTAGCGTCCCGTCGTTTGATAGAACCGGCTTTTGTGGCGGAACCAGCGTTCAGCCATCAAGAACACGAGCGCCAGCACCACGAGCACAATGCTCAGGATACTGGCCGCTGTGTTGTCAGAGCGTCCGGTCATTTGTTGGAACACGGCGTACGTCAAGGTTTGATAGCGCAACAGGGAGACGGCGCCAAAATCGGAGACGACGTACAAGATGACCAGCGCAACTCCAGCCACGATGGAGGGGCGCAACAGCGGCAGCGTCACGCGCCACATGGTCTGCAGATGAGACGCTCCACACGTACGGGCCACTTCCTCAAACGAGACATTCACACTCAAGAGGGCGCTGCGGGTGAGGAGATACACAAAGGGAAAGGTATCGAGCGCCATCACGAGCGTCGCACCCCAGAAACTTTGGGGAGAGAAGATCCGGGCTTGAGGTCCTGCGACGGCTTGCCAGAGATGCTCAACCGGTCCGCCGAATCCTAAGAGATAGTTATAGACGTAGGCCAAGACGTAGGTTGGCATGGCGAGCGGTAAGACGAGCGCGACTTCCCAGAGCCAGCGCCCGTGAAAGTCGAAGCGCGTAATCATCCAGGCAGTGGAGACTCCAAGCAGAAGCGTGAGGAGTGCGACGGTGCCGGCCAACGAAATGGTATTCGTGAGGAGTTCAGGAATCCGTGTGGCCCAGAGGCGCTGCCAGACCGATGGATCGGCAGACAACGCCAGGGTTGTGACATAGCCGAGTGGCAGGAGAATGAGCGCGGCACTGGCCAACACCACAATCTGGAGCGGTGACGCGAGTTGTTGGCGTAAGGTGGTCACAAGCAGGCTCGTGTCTTACCGGAGACCCACTTGTTCAATGAGCGTCAGGGTGGGCTCTCGCAGCTCGGCGAGCTTGGTCAGGGGGACCAAGGCCGCGCGAAAGCTCTTTCGCTCGATGAGCGCAGGATCGGCTTTCACTTCCGGGTGCAGCGGATATTCCTTATCGAGATCGGCGAACATCTTCTGGCCGGCCTGCGCCACGAGGAACTCCACGAGGAGCTTGGCACTGTCAAGGCGGGGGGTGTGTTTGAGCACGCCGACACCCGCGACATTCATGATGGCGCCCATCCCGCCTTCCTGCTGATCCGGCATCAGGACTGCGAGCGGAGCCGTAGGCTGTGTGGCGAGATGCCGATAGACGTAGTAGTGATTGACGATGCCCATTGCCACTTGGCCCTTGGCCACGGCCTCCACAATCTGTGAGCTCTTCTGGTAGACCTGCGATCCGGCGTTATCTCGGAGACCCAGAAGGAATTTCTTGGTGCGATCGTCACCGATCGAGGCGCGAATCACCGAGACACCTGCCTGCAAATACTCGCTGCCCGAATTGGGGATGCCGATCTTGTCTTTCCATCGGGGATCCGCCAAGTCGAGGAGCGATTTGATCTGGTCGGGTTTCACCATCGTGGTGTTGTAGACGATGATCCAAAAGCGACCGGATAAGCCGATCCAGCTGTTATCTGAGGCGCGGAACTGGGATGGAATGGCCCGATCGATCTCCCGCATGTTGAGCGGGCGGAGCAGCCCTGCCGCGCGCGCCAGTTCCAGGCTGCCGGCATCGTTGGTAATCAGGAGATCGGCTGGGCTGCGATCGCCTTCAACCTTCAGCCGGTTGACCAGCTCGGTGGTTCCGGAGGAGAGCAGGTCCACGTGAATGCCGGTTTTGGCGGTGAATGCGTCCAGGACCGGTTTGATCAATCGCTCGGCTCGTCCTGAATAGATCGTCAGCTTGTCTGCAGCCGACGCGGGGGCTGGCGCGATCAGCCATGCGAGGGTGAGAAGGCACCCCAGGGATGCGCCTATCCATACGAGTCGCGGTGCAGAACCAGGCAGACGTCGGAATAAGCTGTACATAGGCCGTTCCTTTGCCGGACAATTGAAATTGATAAATCGTCTCAAAAAGAATATCAAAAAAAACGGCGGGGGTCAATGACGACAGCGAGAACAGAGGCCATAAAGTTCGAGGCGATGGGTCTGGATGGTAAAGCCGTTGCGGGTGGCCACTTCTTCCTGAAGGCGCTCAATGTCGCAATTTTCAAACTCCACGATCTTTCCGCAGTCGGTGCAAATAAGGTGGTCGTGGTGGCCTTTGTGGGAGGTGTTGTCGTACTGGGTCTGGGTGCCGAAGTGCCGGGCCTGCGCCAGGCCCGCTTCGCAAAAGAGGTTGAGCGTGCGGTAGATCGTCGCGAGCCCCAAATGCGGATCTTTCTTGGCCAGCTGGTGATACATCTCTTCCGCGGTGATGTGTTCCTGCTTAAGGAAGGCGTCTAGGATGAGTTCACGCTGGCGAGTGAACTTGAGTTGGTGCTTGCCGAGGTGCTCTATCAGCGCCTCCATCTCTTTCGCGTGTTTCGGCATAGAGTCCGGCCAGGCCTCCTGTTAGGGAGGCCATTAAAGACCAAATTCGGCACATGGTCAAGAGGGGTGAGACGACCGAGAAAGGTTTGACGATGATCCTACAAGCTGTCTATAGTTCGGCCTGTGCTGGGATTACCGGAGAGATCAGATGAGAAAGCCGAGCCAAATTACTGTTGATCGAGCGCTCCTCCTGTACGTGCTGTATCTCGCGGAGCCGCACGGTCTGCTGAGCGACGTGAAGTTGCAGCAGCTGTGTTTCCTCTGCGAGCTCCAAACGTTTGGGAAAGGCTTCAAGGGGTTTCACTTCGAGTTTTTCCGGTTCGCCTATGGGGCGTTCAGCAAAGATCTCGACAATGACCTGACGTCCCTGCGTCGGAAAGAACGGGTCGAGAATTTCACGCTGTCGGATCAGGCGAAAGAAGACGTGATTCCGTTGCTGCTGAGAGGGATCGAGGGAGTGGAGAGCAATGAAAAGGTGAAGGAGATCATCGATGCGGTCGTCACGACCTATGGCCCGCAAGACAGCGGCACGATTACCAATTCCGTCGAAGCGGTCGAACTGAGTACCCCCCAACAACCAGAATTCAAGATTCCCATCCGTGACATCGTCTTCCACACCACGCTGCTCGTCCCGCATCGGATCGACGTGCAGGCTGAATTTACCTACACCCCCGCGATACTGGCCAAGCTGAATGCCGCGATGGGCTACGATACCCAGGCGACATCAAGCGTTCAGAGCTGGTAGATCTCGCCGTACTTCTTTTCTACGTACCTCAGAAACGGTTCGGGGTTCACGCTCGTCCCCGTCACGCGTTGTGCGAGGTGGTCCGGCGTGAACATGCGGCCCCAACGGTGGATTTTCTGCTCCAGCCATCGCCGAAGCACCATCAATTGTCCCGCTGCAATTTCGTCTTCCAGGTGTGGGATTTCAAGCTTGGCCTGCTCAAAGAATTGCACCGAGTAGAGGTTGCCCAGCGTATAGGTCGGGAAATAGCCGAACGCGCCAAATGACCAGTGGACGTCCTGCAGCACGCCTTCCGCATCCGACTTGGGGACGATCCCAAGATAGTCCTGCATCTTCTGATTCCAAATGGCGGGCAGATCGTCGGGCTGAGATCGGCCTTCGATCAAGTCTTGCTCGATCTCGAATCGCAGCATGATGTGCAGATTGTAGGTGAGCTCGTCGGCTTCGACGCGGATGAACGATGGTTTGACGCAGTTGATGGCGGCATAAAACTGCTCGACGTCTACTCCACGCAGCTGATGGTGAAAGGTCTGCTGCAGAATCGGATAGAAGAAGCGCCAGAAGGCGCGCGAGCGTCCAACGCAGTTTTCCCAGAGGCGCGATTGGCTCTCATGGATGCCGAGCGACACCGAATCGCCCAGCGGCGTGCCGTAATACCGCTGATCGAGTCCCTGATCATAGAGCCCATGCCCGCCTTCGTGGATGCAGCTGAACAGACAGGACTGTAGTTCGTATTCGTGCACGCGGGTGGTGACGCGCACATCGGTCGGATGAAACGACGTGGTGAAGGGATGGGACGAGAGATCCAGCCGGCCTCGCTCGAAGTCATAGCCCATGGCGATCAGCACCAGCCGCCCGAATTCCAGTTGCCGAGCCTGGTCGTACGAGTGACGAAGGATGCTGTCGTCGATCTGCACGGTGCTGCTGGTAATTTTCTTCAGCAACGGGACGAGGCGGGCTTTGAGCTGGGCGAAGAGAGGTCGGAGCGCCGCGATGGTGGAGCCTGGTTCGTACACATCCAGCAGCGCATCGTAGGGCGAGTCCTTGTAGCCCAGGTACTGAGTCTCTTCGCGCTTGAGCGACAGCACCGTGCGGAGATTTGGGAGAAACTGGGAAAACTTGCTTTGTTCCTTCGCCTCCGCCCAGACCTGTTGCGCGAGGGAACACTCCCGGCTCAACTTGATCACAAAATCAGAAGGCAATTTCTTGGCGCGGCTATAATCTCGCCACACCTCGCGCAACAGCGACCGGGAAGGCTCGTCCCACGCATCACCCGGTTGCTCGAAGGCCTGGCCGGTAGCAGCATCCACCCATTGGGACAGAACCTTCTCGATGTCCGGCGACACCAGCTTCTGGTGGGCGAGGCCTTGGAGAACGGCGATCTGTTCGGCTCGCGCTTCCCCTCCGCCCGCCGGCATGTAGGTCTCTTGATCCCAAGACAACAGCGAGGAGGCGCTATTGATGCGCTGGATTTCCAGGAGTCTCGTGGTGAGGGGGGCTAACGTGGCGATCGTCTTCAAGCGTGGTCTCCTCTCGGTATCTTGGGCAAGTGGCACGCGGCATGAGGCGAGGGGGAAAGCAGGAGCCTCCGACCACTTGCCACTAGCCTCGCGCCTCAAGCCATTCGAATGAGGTATGATCGCACCGTCAGTTTACGCAGCGGCGGCTGTGTTTTTCAAACCGTTGAAAGGAACCCAGCATGAAGACCCTCGTGCCTGCGGACATTGAAGCCTATGCCCAGGCCCATTCCAT
>JAHFES010000160.1 GCA_023248355.1 Nitrospiraceae bacterium | reverse complement strand
GCAATCGGCCTCCCTGTTTGAGCAGATCCAACCCAGTCCGGAGATGCCAACCGAAGTCGGGTTCAGTCAGAGGTTGCAGGGCAAAGTTCAGGATGACGAGCAGGAACAGCGCATTGAGCGCGGTAACATTTACGTGAGGGGTAAGGCGTAACGGATGAGAGGGTGTGGGCAAAGACGCTCCTGGCCCAAGCTCCTCACGCTTCACGTTTCACCCCCTCCCTGCTGCGGGACGTCCCACCAACAGATGTCCCAACACCAACCACTCCACGTCGGTACGGAGAAAGCAGCGTATGGCGTCTTCCGGAGTGCAGACGATCGGCTCTTGCACGTTGAATGAGGTATTGAGCAATACCGGCACGCCAGTGCGTCGCGCAAACGCTTCGATCAAGCGCCTGAACCGAGGATTTGAGTCTCGATCGACCGTCTGCACTCGTGCCGACCCGTCCACATGGACGACAGCAGGAATCAGACCTTTGGCGCCGGGTTTGACCGGAGCCGTAAACAGCATGAACGGTGACGGAGCGGGAAGGTCAAAGTAGTTCGCGGCCTCCTCTTCTAAAACCGAGGGGGCAAAGGGACGAAACATCTCCCGCTGCTTCACCTTGGCATTAATGACCGCGCGCATATCTTCGCGGCGTGGATCGGCGAGCAAACTGCGATGACCCAACGCGCGCGGGCCCCATTCCATGCGGCCCTGAAACCAGAACACCAGACGGCCACAGGACAACTCGAAGGCCGTTTTTTCGCAGAGCTCTTCATCCGAGAGACGCTGCCCAACCAACCCGGACTGTTGAAGCGCCTGGAGGCATTCGGCCTCCGAAAATTGTGGGCCCCAATCGCACGCGTTCATCACAGCTCGACCTCGCATCCGGCCTTGTCGAACACAATGCCACAAGGCCGCGCCCATCGCGGCACCGGAATCGCCTGCCGCGGAGGGAATGTAGACCTCTTTGAATCCAGACTCCCGCCAGATCCGGCTGTTGGCCACACAGTTATAGGCTACCCCTCCAGCGAGGCAGAGCTGATCAGCCTTGGTGGCATCCCGCAGGTATCGAGCGAGATGAAGCGCCACCTCCTCCAGAGCAGCCTGTACGCTCGCGGCCACATCCCGGTGCCGCTGAGAGATTTCCTCTTGCGATCGACGGTTCGGCCCCAAGAGTTCCAGCAATCTCGGCGAGAACAGCCCAACCCGCGCCAGGTGAAAATCCAGGATCCGCACGTTCAGCGTGAACTCGCCGTTCGATTGAGCACGCAGCACATGGTCCCGAATCGCAGTCGCATAGCGCGGTTCGCCGTAGGCAGCCAAACCCATCACGATGTATTCATCTTGATCCGGCGTGAAGCCGAGATACGCGGTCATGGCGGCATAGAACTGGCCGAGCGAATGGGGCAGCGGTGTCCGTTTGAGCACGTGAATCGTCCGATGATCCGCCAACCCCAGCAGCGTGGAGTGGGATTCAGAGGCGCCATCGATGACGAGGACCGCGGCCCGTTCGTATGGCGACACGAAGAAACTACTGGCCGCATGGCACAAATGATGATCGAGGAAGATAGGCTGTGGGCATCGCGTCCCATCGACCTCTTGCGTCAGGTACCACCGCAACAGCGCCAGTTCTTTCCATTCGTGCGCGAGGCGCTCCGCCGATCGCTTTCCCTTGACCCAAAAAAGCTGCGGAGACCGCATCATGGCCGCCAGCGCGAGGCTGGCTCGCCGACCAAGCTCCCAATACTTCCAGGGGACGACGACCGCATCCACCTCACTGAGCTGAACGCCTCGCTCTTTCAGACAGTGGCGAATCGCATGCACGGGGAGCGCCGACACATGCTTGATCCGCACAAACCGCTCCTCCTCGGCAGCGGCCACGATTCGTCCGTCTTCGACGAGCGCCGCCGCCGCGTCCCGCATATTTGAAAGACCGAGAGTCAGCATGGTGAGGGAGAATAATTGAGTGCTGTGTTTGTAGCAAGCACGGAGGGCTCTCCGGTTGCATTCCCCCGATGTTTCCGGTACGGTGAAAAACTGCCAGGGCGACCATATTTCCATAGGTCTAGCGTTGAACCCCTCCAACAAGAAACTAATCACTATAAAGTGGCGTTCCGTACAGGCCTCCCTCATGGGGTTCGCCATCCTGTTCATGGCAGCCTGTGCGAGCCATTTGGAATTCCCTCCCATGGGGGAGCCGTTGCCCTATACCGCCAAACTGGAAATCCCAACTTCATTAAAAAAACTCACGGCAGACTACACCGACTCCTGCGGCCATTTGATGCAAGTCCCAGTGGGTTCCCGTATCGAGGAAGCCTTGGTCGAAGGAGCGTATCGGACGTTTAAGGGCGTGGTCTACGAAGGCGGCGGCAGCAAGGACGCGACGCCGGACGCGGTCATTCGAGTGGATCTCGTCAGCTGGTCATTTGCCATCGATAAAGAATACCTCTACGACCGGGCACCCGCTAAGCTTCAACTGAATGCCATGGCGCGGGTCTACGACATGAAAGGCACTCTGCTGCGCGAAACAGAGATCAAAACGGTCAGGCAGGAACGATTGCGTATCGAACCGGTCCAGAAGAACTGCGACTACATCATTGATCCTTTCATCCAAGACACCGTCGTCGATTTCGCCACGAAGGTGTCTTTGGAGGTCCGACAAGCTTTTGGAGGACTGCCCGCCGCGTCCGTGGCGCAGAGTCCGGCTGCACCGTCGGTAAAACCCACCGCGGTGGCTCCATTAACCCCTTCGGCCAAAAACCTCCCAGCTCCCACGCCCTCGGGATCATCAGCATCGTCCAGACTCCGCTTCAAGACGATGGTACTCGACGAGAACAGCAATCTGATTCTGGAAGGCGGCGAGCGCATGCGGGTGCGAGTGGACGTGGTCAATACGGGCGTGAACCCGATTCAGAACGCATCGGCCTCGCTCACGGGAACGCCAGCGATTGTGGCG
>JAHFES010000020.1 GCA_023248355.1 Nitrospiraceae bacterium | reverse complement strand
CTTCGCGAGTTGGCCAATCGAATATTGGGACGCCATGGTTGATCCTCGCGGAGAGTCTACACCTTGTACTATGGTACCGAGTCAAGGGGGATACGGATTCCCTCATGCTCACTCATCGCCCTATAAGAGTTCTCTTGAATAGACGACTACTCACTGGTACCCAAGGACCCGATGGTGGGGAACGTGATCACTGTAAGCCAGCTTACAGAAGTCTCATGTCTCTCGCTGTATGTTCTATCGACATATCAACCTATCTATAAGAAGAACACGATTGACCCCGGATGGGCAGGGTTGATACATAGACGCATCTCGATAGGTTCATTAAAAACAGAGGGAGCCTATGCCGATAAACGAAATCACCCAGAAAGTCAGTGATCGATATGCCAAGGCCGCATCGACAGGCGAACAGATGTGTTGCCCCACCAGCTACGACATGGCTGATCTCAAATCCTTCATCCCCGAAGAGGTGCTCAAGATTTCGTATGGCTGCGGGACCCCTGCCGGGTTGAAGACTGTTCGCGCCGGGGAAACGGTCCTGGACATCGGCTCGGGTGGCGGGATCGATTGTTTCGAAGCCTCTCGGCTCGTCGGCCCCTCCGGCCATGTCATCGGAATCGACATGACGGACACGATGCTTGAGATCGCCCGCAAGAACGCCGGCGTCGTGGCCACGAACCTGGGGTACCCTGCCTCAAACGTGGAGTTTCGCAAAGGCATGGCCGATGCGATGCCGGTCGAGGATGGCACGATCGATCTGATCATCTCTAACTGCGTCATCAACCTCGCACCGGATAAGCGGAAGGTCTTTCGCGAGATGTTCCGCGTGACGAAACCGGGTGGACGATTTACCATTTCCGATATTGTCGCAGACCAAACCGTTCCTCAGTACCTGGTGCACGACGCGGATAAATGGGGCGACTGCCTCTCCGGTGCTCTCACGTTGACCGATTATATCGCTGGAATGGTCGGAGCCGGCCTCCTCGGCATCCATCTGATCGAGTCTTCGCCCTGGCAGGTGATCGATGGCATTCACTTCTTCTCTGTCACCTTGACCGGATATAAAATGCCTCCTGCCGCGACTCCCTCGCCTGTTCGCTACGCCACGCTCCGCGGGCCTTTCAATCGTGTGGTCGATGAACGTGGCACGGCCTATCAGCGTGGCATCCCCCAACCGATTTCGCTGGATGACGCGGTCTTGTTGAGCCACGCCCCGTTGGCCGATCACTTCGTGCTGACCGCTAATCCGGTGTGGCTCGATCAGAGTGACCCGCGCTGGACCGCCGTGTTTCCTGCTCAGGCTCCCTGTGTGTGGCAAGGCTACTACGCTCTGCTGGCCGGTCCCTTCGTCGAGGCGGCAGATGATGACCATCATGTTTACCATCGAGGGGAGCCGCTGGAGATTTGCTCCAAGACCCTTGCCGTACTGAAAACCGAAGGGTATGCGCCCCACTTCGCTATTCTCAATCGAGCCGGCCAGGGCGTGAGCGGTGACGCGGTTACCTGCTCCCCCGATGGAGGCTGCTGTTAATGAAACCGGCCTCAACCGGCGACGTCCTGACCCCGCGCCAATGCGCCACGGTCTTGAAGGCCCTGGCGGATGAAACGCGGCTGCGGATCTTGGAGTCCTTGCTGGTCGAAGAAAAATGCGTGACCGAGCTCGTGCAAGAGTTGAAATGCCCGCAACCCCATGTCTCCCATCATCTCCGCATTCTCCGGGACTCGGGGTTGGTTGAGGGACTCAGGGAAGGTAAGCAGGTCTGCTACCGGATTACGCCGACTGTCCAGCGAGCGCTGGCCAACCGGCAAGGGCAGGCGCTGAATTTCGGTTGCTGCGAGCTGCGATTCCCGGAAGCAGTCTTGATGAACCTGAGTCACGCCCGCTGATCGGGCGATCCGCTTCCGATCGCCTCGTCGAAACAGAGACAGGGAACCCTATGGCACTCACCCTGCTTGGACAAAACAATCCCCTCGCCTCTTCCGCTAAGCAGCTGAAACTGCTCGCTGAGGCCACCAGCTGCCCTCCCTTCAAGACGCAACTCGATCAGGCTGGCCTGCTTCCGCTTCGCGCGACAGGGATCACCGTCTTTCAGATCAATGTCGGTAAACTCTGCAACCAGACCTGTCGGCATTGCCACGTCGATGCAGGTCCTGATCGCACCGAAGCCATGTCCCGCGAGACTGCGGCCTGGTGCATCGACGCGCTTGCCAAAACCGACATCCCAACGGTCGATATCACGGGCGGGGCGCCTGAACTCAACCCCAACTTCCGCTGGCTGGTTGAGCAAGCCCGCTCCCTCGGCCGTCATGTGTTGGATCGATGCAACCTCTCGGTGCTGCTCCTGCCATCACAAGCGGATCTTGCTGGGTTTTTGGCTGCGCAGCGTGTCGAAGTCATCGCCTCGCTCCCGTCGTATCGCGCGAGCCAAACTGATGCGCAGCGAGGGGACGGCGTGTTTGAAAAATCTATGGAGGCGCTTCGTCTCCTCAATCGACTGGGATACGGGCGGCCTGACAGCGGGCTCGCGTTGAACCTGGTCTATAATCCGGTTGGAGCTTTTCTCCCCCCGAAGCAAGAGGCTATCGAAGCGCAGTTTCGAAAAGAACTCCGGGCTCGCCATGGCGTCGAGTTCAACCATCTCTATACGATCACCAACATGCCGATCAGCCGGTTTCTCGAATTTCTTGTAGAAAGCGGCAATTACGAAGGGTATATGGAACGGCTCGCCAATGCGTTCAATCCCGCTGCAGCGGCAGGGGTTATGTGTCGGTATACACTCTCGGTAAGTTGGGACGGCAGACTCTACGATTGCGACTTCAACCAGATGCTCGATCTGCCGGTGGATCATGGAGCCCCATCTCACATCCGCAACTTTGATCTTGCGCAGCTTCATCGACGCCAGATCACCATCCGCAACCATTGCTATGGCTGCACGGCCGGATCAGGTTCCTCCTGCGGTGGAGCCGTCACCATCTAGGCCTTATGGACATCTCCTTCCTCACGTTTCTCCTCGTCTTGGCTCTCGCCTTTGCCAACGGCACGAACGATGTCTCGAAAGCGATCGCCACCCTGGTCGGCAGTGGCGTGACGAACTACCGGACGGCCATCGTATGGGGAACGGCCTGGACCATAGTCGGTGCAGGCGCCTCCGCCCTCGTCGCCGGCGCCATGGTGAGGACTTTCAGCCATGGCCTCCTCCAAGCCGGGATCACCCTCCAACCTACCGTCGCCTTAGCCGTCTTGATCGGTGCGATGGCCTGGGTCCTGTTTGCGTCGCGCACCGGCCTCCCTGTCTCCACGACTCATGCTCTCACAGGCGCAATCGTCGGAGCAGGGTTTATTGCACTTTCTGGAAACGGTTTGATCTGGCCGGCAATCGGAACAAAGATCGCTCTTCCCTTGCTTCTGAGTCCGTTCCTGGCTCTCACTGTTTCGATCATGGTCCACCCACTCGTGCGTCGGCTTGCTTCGCATTGGGAAGGAGCCTGTCTGTGCGTCATGCCGGCTTCCCGCGCCTTAGTCGCCATTGATGCACATGGTGGAACCAGAACCCTGTTCCAGTCCACCAGCCTTGGATCGCCGGTGGTAGCGGTACCATTGCAATGCGATCGCGCAGGACTTCAGGGGCTGGTCGTCGGACTCGATACGATTCACTGGATCTCCAGCGGACTTGCGTCGTTTGCGCGCGGCACGAACGACGCACCGAAGATTGTGGCCATGCTTCTGCTTGGTAGCGCGACCACAGCGTGGCCAAGCACATCTTTTCAACTTGCCGCGTTCGGAGGCGTGGCCCTTGCGATGGGATTGGGTAGTTACTTCGGCGGACTCCGTGTGACGGAGGTGCTGGCTGAAAAGGTCACGCGTATGGACCATGCAGAAGGGCTGACGGCAAACCTCACCACATCCTCACTTGTCTTTGCCTCGGGTATATTGGGCTTGCCCGTCTCGACGACTCACGTCAGCAGCTCTGCGATTATCGGCATTGGCCTGCTCAAGGGCTTGAACGCCGTGCGCTGGACCACCGTTCGTGACATGATCCTCGCCTGGGTTGTGACATTACCGGCAAGCGCGCTGCTCGCCTGCACTGCGTATCTGATTCTCACAAAAATCCTCTAGCTGCCTTCCTGCGCCATGAAAGAAATCGGTCACAACCACGACTTATCAGGACTGATCATATGGACTTATCTCGATCTATGATTTGTCGTTTTGCTGGGATTCGGTTGGTCGGCTTGCTTGGCGATGCATCCGTGATCCTTGTCTTATTCCTCGTGGCGGTGCATTCGGTTCATGCATGGGACTGGGTTCCGACGGATGAGGACATCCAAAAGTACCGGAAGAGTTGGAACCCGCTCTCCAACGGCCCCATCTTCTTGAGCGGTGTGGACATTCACCCCCAAGGACAATTCACCGCTCATCCGTTCATCTTTTCCCAGATCAGCGAAAAGCGATTCGGCAATCAGCTGACGGATAACCGAATGGCCTCGTCCGTTCACTCGTATCAAGTCGCACCGGTCGTCACCATGGCCTATGGCATCACCAATCACGTCGAATTGAATGTGGGCCTGTCCGGTTCCGCCTTTTGGGCAAATAGTTCCGATCAGTTCAACCGTGGGAAGGGCGGGCCTTGGGCGACCGATACCGGACTGGGCGATACGCAGCTCTATCTCAAGTACCGCCCGATTGTGCAGGACCCCGATGGCTGGCGCCCATCGGTCACCACGTTCAACATGATTGTGCTCCCAACCAGCCGGTGGATCACAGGAACAGAAAGTCCTCCAGGTGGGTTTGCGCCGCTCGGACGATTGCCGGCCTCTCGCTTCGGCGCGCTGACTTGGACGGAAGGTGTATTGATGAGAAAGAACTTGGAACCGTTTCGAATCAGCGCCGGCGTCTTCTACTCCTATCACCTTCCGGGAAGTGATGCGGGCGCGAATACCTATTCCTCGGACATTGTGAACACTCGCCTGGTGATCGAACACATCCTCGATGACCAGCGAGGATTCGGGTACAACATCGAGGTTGTCGGATTCCACGGATTGCCTTGGCGGACGGACGGACACCAGATCACCGTCGGCGGACGCAATGGGTTTAACTCATTGGGTGTACAACCCACGATTCAGTACCGGCTTGGCCAACACTTTGTCGGCGCAATCGGTTGCCTCTTCACCGTTGCCGGACAGAACACACAAGATGCGATCTACCCCAATCTGTCGCTCTATTATTACTGGAGCAAAACCGGCGCGGTCATTATGCGATAGGGCCGAGGATTGCCTTGCTCCCATCGCGACAGTCTGCTAAGGTGACGCGAATTTGATCCCTTCACATTTATCTGTCGTAGACTGA
This sequence comes from Nitrospiraceae bacterium, assembly GCA_023248355.1. GTDB lineage: Bacteria > Nitrospirota > Nitrospiria > Nitrospirales > Nitrospiraceae > Nitrospira_D. The sequence goes on along the minus strand of JAHFES010000020.1, from coordinate 22,501 downwards.
ATACCCCGCATGGTTTGGGACCCCAAAGATCCTTGGACTAAGAAGAGCGATCCGCTCGAGGATGCCCTCAAGCAAGCCCAGTCGCAATTCAAGAATTTGATGCCGTCCAGTGGTTTCAGAAATATTGTTCTTGCCGGCTTGGTCGTGTTTCTCGCGTGGCAGAGCGCTTTTATTGTCGCGCCGGATGAAGAAGGCGTCGTCAAACGATTTGGCATCCCTGTTCGAACTGTGGGACCTGGCCCTCACGGCAAGATTCCCCTGATCGAATCGGTCTTGCAGCCGAAAGTCGAAAAACTCCACCGCGTCGAGGTGGGCTTCCGCACGGACCGGCAGGCCCGGCAACAGATGATCCCACAGGAAGCCTTGATGCTCACCGGCGACATGAACATCCTCGCTATCGAATTCATCGTCCAATACAAGATTAAAGAAGCCTCGAACTACCTCTTCAATGTCGCGGAGATCCATGACACGATTGGGAAAGCCGCCGAGGCGTCGATGCGTGAAGTGGTGGGCAAGAGCAAGATTGACGAAGCGCTCACGACTGGCAAAGCGCAAATCCAGCAGGACACACAAGTGTTGCTGCAAACCATTCTCGATCAATATCAGGCTGGAGTGCAGATCGCCGCCGTCCAGCTCCAGGACGTGGACCCACCCGAAGCGGTCGCGGCCGCGTTTAAAGACGTGACCAATGCTAAGGAAGACCGCGAGAAACTGATCAACCAGTCTCAGAGTTATCGCAACGACATTCTGCCAAAGGCCAAAGGCGAAGCCGCTCAGATAGTCAACCAAGCCAAGGGCTTCGCCCAGGCAAGACTGAATCGCGCGCAGGGGGAGGCCAATCGGTTCGTGGCGACCCTCAAAGAATACAACCAGGCCAAAGACATCATCAGCAAGCGGCTCTATATCGAAACGATGGAAGAGATTCTGCCTAATATCGACAAGGTTATCATCGACGGCAAGGGAGGCGACCGCGTCCTTCCCTACCTCCCGCTAGATCGCCTCAAAGCGCGAGCCGGCACCGCTGCGGAGGAGCAGAAACCATGAGCAAGCAGGGCTTGATCATCGCACTATTGGTAGTCGTCGTCGGTCTGTTTCTCCTGGGGGCCTCGCCGCTCTTCATCGTGGACATCACCCAGAACGCGATCGTGGTGCAGCTCGGCAAGCCTGTGCGCAACCTCACGGATCCTGGACTCTATACGAAGATCCCCTTCTTTGAAGAAGTGACATATTTCGACAAACGTCTCCTGGACTATGATTCCGATGCGCAGGATGTGATCACGCAAGACAAGAAAACGCTGCTCCTCGACAATTACGCCAAGTGGCGGATCACCGACCCCTTAAAGGTGTATCAAAATTTTCAAAGCCAGCGAGGGGCACTCCAGCGCCTCCACGACATTATCTATTCAGAGTTGCGCGTTGAACTCGGACGACATGACCTCTTGGAAATCGTCGCGACCGGCCGTGCCGATCTGATGAAGATCGTGACACAGCGGGCGAACGAGAAAGCGTCGGCCTACGGGATCGCCATTCAGGATGTCCGAATCAAGCGCGCCGACCTCCCCGAGCAGAACGAAAAGGCCGTGTTCGCCCGCATGCAAGCTGAGCGCGAACGACAGGCAAAGCAGTACCGCGCAGAAGGCGCAGAAGAAGCTCAAAAGATTCGGTCTGAAGCGGAGAAAGACCGGGAGATTATTCTGGCCCAAGCCTACAAGGAATCTGAGGAACTGCGAGGGGCAGGAGACGCAAAAGCATTCAAAGTCTACGCCGACGCCTATCGGCAAGATCCGAAGTTCTTCGAATTCACCCGTTCAATGGAAGCCTATAAAAAGGCTTTCAAAGATAAATCGACCATCGTGGTAAGTCCAGACTCCGAGTTCTTCCGCTACTTGAAACAACGATAGCTACCAGTCACGAGAGCCCCACGATTTCTCCGCTTACTGGATCCAAGTCGATCCGTTCACCTGCCGGTTTCTTCGGCAGCCCCGGCATGAGCTGAATTCCTGAACATACTGCGGTCACAAATCCTGCGCCTGCGAGAATTCTTAGTTCCTTGATGGGAACAGTAAACCCCGTCGGCCTGCCCTTGAGCGATGGATCATGCGAGAGCGACAGCGGCGTCTTGGCCATACAGACGGGTAGCTGTCCAAACCCCAAGGCTTCGGCCATCTCTAGCTGATGCTCCGCCTCTGGTTCAAACCGAACGCCCGCCGCCCCATACATCTTCGTGGCAATCGTTTCGATCTTCTTTCGAATCGGCCAAGACAACTCATAGAGATGTGAAAACTTAGCCGGCTGTTCCGATACCTTGACCACCGCAGCAGCTAATTGTTCCGCTCCCCTTCCTCCATCAGCCCAATGGGTTGATACGGCGGCATCAGCTGCTCCCACTTCCAACGACCGATTTCTGACCCACTCCAATTCCGTGGACGCGTCGTCCTTGAAGGCATTGACCGCCACAACCACCGGTACTCCATGTGCTCTCGCATTGGCAATGTGCTGTTCAAGATTAGCGAAGCCTTTCGATAATGCGTCCTGATTTGGTCCGGTCAAGCTCGTCGGCAACGGCACACCCACTTTTGCGACTCCTCCGCCACCATGAAGCTTTAGCGCTCGTAAGGTTGCCACCACCACCGCAACAGATGGTGTGAATCCCGACACGCGACATTTGATATTGAAGAACTTCTCCGCTCCCAGGTCGCTGCCAAATCCCGCTTCGGTCACGACAAAGTCAGCACATCGGAGTGCGATCGCGTCGGACACCACTGAGCAGTTGCCATGGGCAATGTTGCCGAAGGGTCCCGTATGGACAAATGCGGGCGTCCCTTCCAACGTCTGAACTAAATTAGGGAAAAGCGCGTCCTTCAATAGCACAGCCATCGAACCGGCACAGCCTAATTCTTCTGCCACAAGAGGCGCGCCAGATTTCTTAAGCCCGACCACGATACGGCCGAGACGATTCCGAAGATCACTGTGACTCCCTGCCAGCGCCAGTGCGGCCATCACTTCTGAGGCCTCCGTAATCACAAACTGACTGGCTTGCTTTCCAATTCCTTCTCCGAGCAAGACCTCACGGAGCGCTCGATCGCTAATCCCCACCGTCCTTGGCCACATGATTCGAGCAGGATCGACGGATAGCGAGTTTCCATGGAACAGATGATTGTCGAGAAATGCAGAGAGAAGGTTGTGGCTGGACGCCACAGCATGCGCATCACCTGTCAAATGGAGATTAATATCCTCCATAGGAATCACTTGGGCATGGCCCCCACCTGTGCCTCCTCCCTTGATACCAAACACTGGACCGAGAGATGGTTGTCTGAGAGTAACGGCCGTGCGATGCCCTAACCGAGTGAGACCCATGGCCAGACCAATCGATGTGGTCGTTTTCCCCTCTCCCAGCGGTGTCGGGTTGATCGCAGTGACAAGAATATACCGCCCCAGGCTTTTCGTCTTTAGGCGAGCGAGGACGGCAAGTGACACTTTCGCTTTGAACTTGCCGTAGGGAATAAGCTCGTCTGGTGCAATCCCGAGCTTCTGAGCAATAGCTTGGATTGAGTGGGGTTTAACCGACCTGGCGATTTCTAGATCAGGCATGCTGTGGGAGGCAGCAGGTATGGAAAACGTTCATATCAATTGGGGGCGGAGTATATCACACGGAATCGGAGTTGACCGAACAGGCTGTCGGTAAGCGTTTATTGTCTCGTGTTAGAAGGCTCACCGTTTCCTGCTCGAATGGCGAGGAAGGGAGGGAGGAGTACCATGAACGGCAAAGGGGCGTGTGGGGGAACTTGTAGGATCTGCGCTATTCGAGAATGTACTTGTTGGGATCAAGCGCCTGGCCATTCACCTTTACCATGTAGTGCAAGTGGGGACCCGTTGCAAGGCCAGTACTTCCGACGAGCCCAACGACCTCGCCACGATTCACTCTCTGGCCCTCTTTGACTAACGACTTGGCTAGGTGACCATAAAGCGTCTCGATCCCGAATCCATGGTCCAGACGGACAATATTGCCGAGCTTGGGATCAAAACCCGTCGCCGTGACTCTTCCTTGTGCCGGAGCTTGGACCGGAGCATTCGGAGCTGCACCAATATCAAGCCCATCATGCCAAGCCGGCTTTTCGGTAAATGGAGAAATTCGAGGCCCAAACCCAGAGGTCACCCACCCCTTCACAGGCCAAATTGACGGAGTCGCCGCCCAGCGAGTAGACCGTTGTTCAGCTGCCTGGGCCAATTCGTTCAAAATTCGTTCTTGCGTAGTTGCTTGCTTGGAGAGCCACTCCAAGCCCTCTTTTACTGAAACAACCGCTTCGAGATCATCCCTGGACAACTCGATACTGGCCGAAGGAGCGTGTTCGTGGGTTCCCTCAGCACCCTGCTTATTGCCATTCGGTAGAGGTCCTGCTCCCTTATCCCCACTTGGCATCGCGCTACCTTCTGGAAGCGGCACTTCCTCACCACCTCGGCCATTGACCATATCCCCAGCCTTGTGAACCTCAATGCCAAGCATGACCCGAAGACGCTGGTTAACTTCTTTCATGGCTACGATTCGCTTCTTGAGGTCATCGATAGCTGTTGAAAACGCTGCCGTCTGCTCCCGTGCACTCATTGCCTCAGTGCGGAACGCAGCTAACTCCCAAACCTCTCCTGTCCTAATGACATAATGCGAGATCACAAGAAGATCGGCGATAACAAATAGACACCCAACGATCAATAGCTTACGGACAAAGTTCCTTGGGAAACTGAACCGCAGAGGCTTAGCGGTTGATCCACGAAAGATCACTACTGTGTAGGCATCGCTATTTTCTTGGCTGTTCATTTGACCCATGATCGTCACTCCCTCATTCTCAGGGAGACCTGGCAAGCTCACACGCGATTAAGTCTACCCATGTGAACTGCTATGGTCAACCCTTATGTGATAGTAATGAAATCAGAGCCCTGATCGATCACAATTAGTAGACGTTTCTTTCCTCACCCACTCAAGATATTGTGGAAGCCCGTGGCTTACCGGTATCGCAATAATCTCGGGTACTTCATACGAATGCATTGCTCGAATCGTCTCTTGCAGGGCCTCAAACTTGTCGGCTGTTGTTTTCAGCAATACCATGGACTCCTGGTCAGTTGTCAGCTCTCCTTCCCACCAGTACGTTGAGCGAACCGTTGGAATCGTCGTCGCACAGGCGGCTAGACAAGTCTTCACAGCCTGCTCTGAGATCTTCGCCGCCTCCTCTTGATTTGCAGCCGTGACGATCACAATCAGTATACCCTTTAGCTCAGTTCTCATTTTACTGGGAGACGATACCCGAGAGCCCCCTTCACAAGCAAATGTTATGGGAGCACTAGTTTGCTTGAGGACTGCCACCTTGTATCTGGCATATATAGAGACAGCAACATCCATGCCTTTTCAAGAAAGTCATACAATTTACATGTTCTTACTTTTCAATACGTTAAGACTCTCTTCATCGGGAAAATTTTCAGTTAGTGACGGTTACTGTCAGGAAAATCATACAAGGGAGCTGATTTTTGACAAAAATGTCCAAATGTTGACAAGTTTCTGCTCAGACTGGTTTCCTTTCTCGCATATTTTCTTGTTCGAGACTATATCTTGTCTCATTTCTTAACATTGACTCAGGGTCTCTGGCTTGTTACTGGCTAACGCACGAGGAAAATGGAAGAAAGCTAGGCGATTCGGCCTGATGAATTTGACAGTCTTTTCACCAGTCACTTATGATGCAATCCTGCATAACAGGAGGGTGGTTCATGAGCTTTTCAATCATGCCGAAAGAACTGAAAGCCAGAATCGATAAAGGGGACAGGCTCATCTTATTGGATGTGCGAGAGCCCTGGGAAAATTCACTCGCCAAACTCGAAGAATCGGTCTTAATCCCCCTTGGCACTTTACCCCAGTCACTCTCAAAGCTGGATAAGAACACGGAGATTATTGCCTACTGTCATCATGGGATGAGAAGCGCAGATGCAACGGGTTTCCTGCTCCAGCAAGGGTTCACAAACGTAAAGAATCTGGTCGGTGGGATTGATGCATGGTCCGTCCAGGTGGATAGCACAGTTCCCAGATACTAGGACTCCTGAAGGAATGTTGGGCGCAAACTGCGAAAACTTGTCATACCCTACCCCATTTTCTCCCGGAAAAATGCCACGGTTTTCTTGAGTCCCTCGGTGAGATCTACATTCGAGTCCCAACCGAGTTCTTGCCTAATTTTCGAGGCGTCAATCACGCTCCTCATTTGCTCGCCCGCTTTAGCAGGGCCATGAACTTCTTTACAAGCAGAGCCGGTCAGGCTCGCAAGCATCCGGAAGAGTTCGTTGATCGACGTCTCAGTCCCCGTTCCGACGTTATACACACCATGTGAATCCTGTCCCATCGCGGCCAAGTTGGCCTCCGCCACATCATCGACAAACACAAAGTCTCTGGTTTGACGCCCGTTACCATTGATGATGGGCTGCTCATCGTTCAACATTTTTTGAATGAAAATCGCAATGACGCCGGCCTCTCCCTCGGGATCCTGCCGCGGTCCATACACATTCGCATACCGAAGACTGACGGCTTGAATTCCGCTAGTCCGTTGGAAATAGGACAAGTAATGCTCACCACAGAGCTTACTAATGCCATAGGGCGAGAGCGGGCTGGTTGCGTGGGACTCAGGCGCAGGATAGGTCTCCTGTTCACCATAAATCGCGCCACCAGACGAGGAAAACACGACCTTTCTTGCCCCATGCCGAACCGCCTGCTGGAGCACATTCATCGTGCCCAGGACATTGACTTGCGCATCGAACACCGGGTCTTCAACCGAGCGCCGCACACTGATCTGGGCTGCAAGGTGAATGACGATATTGGGCCGTTCATTGCGAAATACCCGTTCAAGGCGTCTACTTTGAATGTCCAGTTTGTACAGACTGGCGGCACGATTGACGTTCTTTCGCTTCCCAGAGGACAAATTGTCGACGACAATGACTTGATGCCCTTCTTCCACGAGCCGATCGACCACGTGAGACCCGATAAATCCTGCACCGCCCGTCACGAGTACCTTCATCATCCCTCCAGCAGATTTATAATCCGTCGCGGTTGTTTGCCTGTGTCATACCATGAAACTTTGCATTGAACTCGAAAATTGCCAATATCTCATGATTCCCTTTTTTGCCTTTGATAGGACAATCCAAAGTCTTCACCGCTTGCAGCCCTAATTCGCTTGCAAAGGTAATGATTCGTAGCAACACACCTTGTCGCTGAGCCTCATCACGAACAATTCCACCCCGACCTACCTGCCCCTTCCCCACTTCAAACTGCGGCTTGACGAGAGCAATCACCACCGCGCCAGGGCTTAGGAATTGAAGGATAGGAGAGAGCACCTTCGTCAGCGAGATAAATGACACATCAATGACCACGAGACCAACTGATTCCGGAATAGTCGAGCGATCGATATAGCGAATATTCGTCCGTTCAATCAGTACAACTCGAGGATCTTTCCTAAGACGCCAGTCGAACTGACCATACCCTACATCAACCGCATAGACACGCGCCGCCCCTCCCAGCAACAGACAATCGGTAAATCCGCCGGTTGAGCACCCGACATCAAGACAGACCACACCCTGAGGATCAATCGAACAGGCTTCAAGAGCCGCCGACAGTTTGTCCCCACCCCGACTGACGAAACGAGTACTGTGTTGAAGAATCTCGATCGCCGCATCCACAGGAATCAACTTGGCCGGTTTGTCGAGGACCATGCCGTTCAGCTTGACCTCTCCGGCAAGAACCATCCGCACAGCAACGTCCCGGCTCTGCGCCAAGCCCTGCGTCACCAACAGATGATCGAGACGATCTTTTTCGAGCCGTGTTTTGCTACCCATGGATACGGGGGAAGAGGACTAATGGAGAGAGAAAGTGAACTGACTACTCAAGCCCTACGATCTGGAGGCAGACTCGTGCGTGTCATCATCATCAGAAGAGAAGGCACGAAGTTGCTTTTTCCCATTCTTATCTTGAACGAGAACTTCTACCTTCCGCTCAGCCTCTTCCAGCACCTTCAAGCAGTTCTTTGAGAGGCGAATACCCTCTTCAAAAATCTTCAATGATTCATCAAGCGGAAGATCGCCCTTCTCCAGTTCGCCCACGATGGCCTCCAACCGCGCCATCGCCTCTTCAAACTTTACTCCAGCCACAGCGATCTCCTCTAATCAAAACGTGAGCCATTATAACGGGTCCCACCCCGTTTTTAAACTGATGGGTCCGCGACAATTTCCTTGACGGTACAGCGCAATTGCCCTTTGGCCAAACGCGCCAAGATTTCTTGCCCCGCAGACACTTGCCTGGCATCACGAACGATCTGATGGGCGGGAACCGTCTCCACGAGACTGTACCCGCGACCAAGAATCGCAAGCGGACTCAAGTTATTCAAACTGGCGACGCAGGACCGTGCCTTCTGCATCCGTCGTTCCAGACTGTATTGCATGATACCTTGGAGGCGTGCGAGTACCTGTGGGACAACGGCCATCCCTTGGCGCACGTGAGCCTCCGGGCTTCTAGTAACGAGCTCGTGCTTGAGCACGTGGACCTTCTCCCACCCGTGCTTGAGAGCGCGCTGCACGGCCTGACGCATGTGGAGGACCACCCCATCCACACGCTGCGCCTCCGCTACGATTCTGAATCGGACCTGCGCCATGTGGGTACGGACCAGATCAAGCCGTTGACGCTCTTCACCGCAACGCCAGCTCATCGTCTGCTGGCAGCGAGTCTTCAGCTCACTGAGGCGCCCCACCACTTCATCCAAGACCGGAGCCACCGCTTCAGCTGCAGCCGACGGAGTCGGCATGCGGAGGTCGGCCGCAAAATCAGCGAGGGTCACATCCGTCTCATGACCCACGGCCGACACCACTGGAATACGCGAAGCCACGATCGCGCGGACAACGATCTCTTCATTGAAACTCCAAAGATCTTCCGAGGAACCACCTCCGCGCCCCACAATAATCACATCGACAGAGCCCAATGCGTTCAACGATCGAATGGCATCCGCGATCTGTTCAGCAGAGCCATCTCCCTGAACCTGTACAGGGGCAACAATGATCCCCAGGACAGGACAACGACGATGCAGCACTGTAATCATGTCCTGAACCGCCGCTCCGGTCAGGGATGTGACCATCCCAATCGTTCGAGGGAAAGTCGGCAGGGGCTTTTTCCGACTCTGGTCAAAGAGCCCCTCCGCAGCCAAACGATTCTTCAGTTGTTCAAAGGCCAACTGTAGAGCACCACGGCCTTTAGGCTCCACATGGTCAAGAATGATCTGGTACTCTCCGCGCGGTTCATACACCGTCACTCTTCCCCGCACAATGACATGGAGCCCATCTTCCAAGCCGAATCGCAATCGCAGCGCGGTTGACTTGAAGATCACAGTCCGAATCTGGCTGGAGTCGTCCTTGAGCGTGCAGTAGAGATGTCCAGACCCTGGAGAGCGCAGATTTGAGATTTCCCCTTCGAGCCACACCTCGGAAAAATTCGTTTCGAGGGACGTGCGAACCAGGCTGGTCAGTTCCGAGACGGAAAGAATTCGTCTCGAAGAAGCGTCACGGGGCGTGAGACAGGTTTGAGTGCGAATACTCGTGTGACAGTCTCCGCTACGAGAGGCCAATGATCAAATCGCCGGGTGATGAAGCACGGCTTCCGCGGGATGCTCAAAAGGATCGCCAACTCTCTCGGTTACGTGGAGCTTCGGCGCGCCGCGAGAACGAAGCAGGCGGACTTTCCCCGCATCCCACTAGTCGATGATGCGAATGCGTTCAAAGGCAATCGCCTTGCCCAATCGCGCATCAAGTTCGAGGAGCACGGCACAGAATACCGACGGCCCTGATGCCACTTCAAAACGACGCGGCATCCCTGTCAGAAACTTTTCGATGGCTAATTCTTTTTTCACTCCGATGACAGAATGGAGCGGCCCGGTCATGCCAATGTCCGTCATATAGGCCGTCCCCTTGGGGAAAATCTGCTCGTCGGCAGTCTGTACATGCGTATGGGTCCCGACCACCGCCGTCACGTCACCATCCAAATAGTGGCCCATGGCCATCTTCTCCGATGTGGCCTCTGCGTGCATCTCCACGATCACCGCCGCCGTCTCCTGCTTCAATCGTAACAATTCACGTTTTGCAACTTGAAATGGGCAATCGATCGTTGGCATGAATGCCCGTCCCATCAATTGGAGCACCGCAAGCTTTTCTCCACCGGGCGTCTCGATAACCACACTCCCTTTCCCAGGAACCCCAGCCGGATAGTTCGCCGGCCGCAGCAGACGCGATTCACGAGGAAAGTAATCCAGCACTTCCTTCTTGTCCCACGCATGGTTCCCCGTGGTGATTACCGACAAGCCCATCTCAAACAACTCTTCCGCCAATTCCGGTGTAATACCGAACCCCCCTGCGACATTCTCGCCATTGCCGATCACCACATCGACTTGACGCTGCGAGACCAATCGTGGCAACGCGCGAGCCACGGCGCGCCGTCCCGGTTCTCCCATGATGTCACCGATATACAACACCTTCATTTCGCGTATTCCACAAATCGGCTTTCCCGAATGACCGTCACTTTGATCTGCCCAGGATACGTCAACTCTTGCTCGATCTTCTTGGCGAGTTCCCGTGACAGCTGGAATGATTCGGTATCGGTAATGTCTTCCTGTCGCACAATCACGCGGATTTCGCGCCCCGCCTGAATGGCATACGCTTTCTGAACTCCTTTCAGACCTGTCGCCAGGGATTCCAGTTTCTCCAAACGCTTGACATAAGACTCCAGCGCTTCCCGTCGTGCGCCAGGTCGTGCAGCCGACAGTGCTTCGGCGGCAGCCACCAACACACTCTCCGGGCAAATTGGTTCTACCTGTTCATGGTGCCCCGCAATCGCGTTCACAATCTTGGGTGACTCGCCGTACTTCTTGGCGATCTCTGCCCCTAACATCGCATGCGGCCCTTCTTCTTCGTGGCTAACCGCTTTGCCGATATCGTGGAGCAACGCCCCGCGACGCGCTAATTTGACATCGAGTCCTAGTTCCGATGCCATGATGCCGCAAATGTATGCGGCTTCGCGAGCATGATACAGATTGTTCTGGCCATAGCTCGTCCGGTACTTCAGACGCCCTAACACTTTGATCAGTTCCGGATGGAAATCAGAAAGCCCCAGTTCGAAGATAATTTTTTCTGCTTCCTCATACATCAGCTTGTCAATATCAACCTTCACCTTTTCCACAATCTCTTCGATCCGCGTTGGATGGATCCGCCCATCGTGCATCAACCGCTCAAGCGAAACCTTGGCAATCTCACGCCGCAAGGGATCGAATCCTGAGATGATCACCGCTTCAGGAGTCTCATCGATAATCAGATCAATCCCTGTGGCCGCCTCAATCGCACGAATGTTCCGCCCTTCCCGACCAATGATCCGACCTTTCATCGCGTCGTTCGGAATCTGAACAACGGAGATCGTGGATTCCGACACGTAATCACGCACCACCCGCTGGATGGAGTTGGTAATAATTTCGCGCGCTTCCCGCTCTGCGTTCTCACGGGCCTCTTCGATCGTTCGCTTCGCAATGCCGGCTGCATCGTGTCGAGCTTGAGATTCCATTTCGGCGATCAAGTGCTTCTTGGCTTCTTCCGCCGTCATACCGGCCACTCGCTCCAACGCCTCGCGATGTTCCCGTTCGGCCTTGGCGCAAGCGGCTTCCTTCACCGCAAGCCCCTCTTCTCGTCGCGCGAACTCGTGGTCGCGCTTCTGTGACTCGCTCTCCCGCTTCTCCAGTGTCGCAACCTTCCGATCGAGACCTTCTTCTCGTTGGATAAGCCGTTTTTCGACCGCCGACAATTCGACGAACCTCGCCTTTTGCTCTTTCTCCAACTCCGCTTTCGCCTGAAACACTAAGTCCTTCGCTTCAAGTCTGGCCTCTTTCAGCACGTTCTCAGCCTCACGCTGAGCATTCTGCACCACGTGCTTGGCCTGCACCTCCATCTCGGCCCGCTTTACAGCGGCCATGTTGCGCCGTACCAACTCGAATAGCCCAACGCCGACGAGGGCTCCGAAAAGCCCGCACAATATATAAACGACAATTGAGGTTGAAATGGGAGTCACCCCCTTCTAGGAATAACCAGGCAAGCGCACCTGGTTCACGCACACCGTAATGGCTTACGTTAAGCGGGGGTTGAAGGGACGAAGGAGGAGGCCCAGGAGATCGCTAGCAACTCAGCCCAGAAACACATGAGATCGTCTGTTTGTCTGTACGACACCAGTGAAGCTTCTCTCACCTTCCCTCGCTTCAAGGATCCGGGAACGGGGAGATCCTCGTCGTCGAAGTGGGATGGCTAGAGAAACAGGTATGGCATGCTGAAACTCACCATGATCGGCAACCAGCCACTCTGCCCCCTTCGCAGCCTGTTGCTGTATGTTCCCCCAAAGCTGCCGCGTATGGGCAAACCCCATGGTGAAAATCCACCGGACTAAGACATCGTACATTAAAACCCAAACGTTCTCTGTCGCTCTCACAACACTCGTTTCCAGTTGAGTCAACTATTCTGAAATGACGCTCCTAGTCTACCGCTTGTCCACAAGAACACTCGCCTAACTTCTCACTCTTTGTCACGATAACAAAGGACCCCTTTGAAAGCAAGGTGAAATTGGCGAACCTATCGAAAGAGCGACGTCGGTATCTGCTCTTCGATGGATTCCATCAAGTTCACCATCCGCCGATCGACATCGGCCTCACCTTGCGCCCGTTTCTTTTCCGATTCAAAGAGTTGATGGGCCAAATTAATGGCCGTTAGCACCGCCAATTTCGAGGGAGTAGCGGTTTTCATTCCTTCCGCCAGTTGTCTCATGTGATCATCTACGAAATGGGCCAGACGACGGATATACGCGTCGTCAGCTTCCCCACGGATTGAGTACCGTTGGCCATAGATGTCGACGTCAATGGTCTTAGTCAAGGGCCACCTCCTTGGGATCGTCTACACATTCAAGCAGTTCAATCTCACCCATTACTTTTTCAATCCTCGACTTGATATCGATCCGTTCCTTTTCCCACCGGCGATTCAAGTCATCCTGGGAAGCCAGTCGTTGGCGAGCGGCTTTGATTTCTTCTTCCAACGACGCATTTTTCCGCTTCACCTCTTGCACGAGTTTCACCAAGTCACGGATTCGAGTTTCAAGCGCATCTAGACGGTCTAATGCCATGGCAACCTCTTTCCCTACAACCCCCAATGGATTGGGGTGCACTATAAAAACTTCACAATATCTTGTCAAGAAATGGGTTTTGACTGACTAGCAAGTCGCACATACTCTTTATAGCTCCGGAGCACACGCTTCACATACTGCCTGGTCTCCTGGAACGGGATCAACTCTACGAATTCGTCTTCGCTCCGTCCGCGATGTGTAGAGGCCCAGCTCCCCACGACAATCGGACCAGCATTGTAGGACGCGATGGTCTGCACAACGTTGCCGGAAAACTGCGCGAGTAGTTGTTCGACATACCGAACCCCGATCCGGATATTGGTCTCCTGGTCGAACAGATCCTCGCGCACCACACTGGGGAGATGATGGCGTTGGGCCACAGCATTTGCGGTTGCGGGCATCACCTGCATCAGACCGACTGCCCCCACTCGGGACACCGCGCGCCAGTCATATTGACTCTCTTCCCTGATGATGGCCGCGACGAGAAAGGGATCGACCCCGTTTGCCCCCTGCATCTTGATCGTGGGAATCAGTCCCGTAGGATAGGCCACGCTCCAGAGCCCCGCCGCTACAGATCCGCCCGTCCGTTCCAATCTGTCGCGGAATCGGGCCCGCGCGAGACGCAGGGCATGATGATAGGCCCCGACTTCGTTCAACATCATGGACAACGCCATCAACACTTCGGGATCGCGGCTGTAGTGGTCAGTCAAGGCGGTGAGTTCTCTCGCGGTGTCCTGCTCAAGACCAAGGGTCCTGAGTTCAACCGCTCGCCGAAAAGCCGGCTGCTGTTCAATTTCCGTCCGGATGGTTTGCGGGAGCGCTGTGGTTGCCTCGGAGGCGGATTGAGCCGAGGAAGCCACCACTGCAGCAGCCTCCTGCTCAATGGGAGTAGAAACGGGTATGTCCGTCTGCTCCCGCGCCAACTGGCAGTAGTACGTGTATGGATACCGCTGGCAGAGAAGGAGGAACAACTCACGCGATTTCGGACTTCTTGTGTGGCCATAGGAACGAGCCATCCAATAAAGCGCCTGCGGCTCGAAGTCGCTGTCCCGCTGACCAACAATGTGTTGCCAGACCCCGATCGCCTCATGATACTGGGCTATTCGGTAGAACACCCAGCCCTCTCGCCATTGCGCTTCAGCCCGTTGGGATGCCGGCTCTCCTGACTTTGCCACCAAGCGATACTTCGCAATAGCCTCATCGAACTGCAATTGATCCTCCAGCCAGATCCCGGCAAACAGATTGATCTGTCCCTTCTGCTCAGGAGAGAGGGAACGGTTGTGCAGAATCCGACTCAACTCCAATAGCTTCGGCCCGAGCCCCTGGCGAAGGTAGACTCGCGCGAGCCACACAGTGGCCTCATCGGATTGAGCGAGTTGCCCGGCCACGAGAGCCTGAAACGTATCTCGCGCCTGATCGTAGAGCTTGAGCCGGACTTGGGCGACACCCAACTTGAGCTTCGCTTCTCCGCGATGGGAAGAAGACGGATCTTTCGCGAGAAACTTCTTCAACTCCTCGATCGCTTCCACATGGAGCGCCTGTCCCAGAAACGCCTGGGCCCGCCCATAGTGATCCTCCGGTTGTGGCGCCCAGAGTTCCCCTTCGATATTGCTCACCAGGAGGGCTTCCGCTTCCTTCGCTTCCTTTGTGTGCGGGAACTTCACCCACAACTGCCTCAGGGTCTCGCGGCCTTCTGTCAATTGATTGACCCGCAGATAGCAGGCGGCCAACCGCAACCAGGCTTGAGAGATCTGTGGGTCCTTGTCGTTCAGACTCACCGCTTTGACGAGCCAGGCGACAGCTTCGGGACAGCTAGAGGCTTGGTACCAGGCTTCCCCGGCACGAAGCGTGACTTGATTGAAGAGGTTCGAGTCAGGGACCGCTTGCGGCACCGCCTCGAACATGGCCGCCGCTTCCTTGGCATCACCCAGGTGAAGCAAGGCCTCGCCCATCCAGAATCGAACATAGTCATCGAGGACCGGGAAATCCCGCTGAGCCGTACGAAGATATTGCATGGCGCCAGCAGGGTTTCGCTCGATCAACATGACGCCCGACAGCAATCCCGCTCGCTTGGCCCAGACCGACGCCGGGAACTGCTCCATCACTCTGCGAAGCCGTTCAAGCTTGAGCGCGACAACCTGATCCCTGGTCAAAACATTGCCCAGCCGCTCTTTGGGCCATGCCGCAGCAGTGAAGCAATCCTCGGCGGACACACAGTCATCCACATGCTGCTGCTCAGGAACCACAGCTTGTGCCGCATGTGCGCCAGAGAATGCGGCGCTCCCTGCAACGATCAGGGCTCCCATGGAAACCAGCACGATCATGCGGCCCATGAGCTGACAATGTTTAGTACGGGTATGCATCATGCTCTATCGCTGATCATTATATACAGCATAGAGAGCAATGGAAGAAGTTTCATGACCAGCCCGCTGTGCTCTCGGCCATCCGGTATTGGTTTTCTTCTCACTTATGGTAGGCTCTTCGCCACAGAACAGAACCGAGAGCCTGCTCTATGCCACAGCCGAACGCTTTAACCAACTTACTGGGCCTCACCGAACCACAGATGGTGAAGTTTGTCCAAGTGCAGGAGTGGCCGGCCTATCGCGCAGGCCAGATCCTCCGTTGGCTCTATCAACGGCGCGCACGTACCATCGCTCAGATGACCGATCTCTCCACCCGCGATCGACTCACCTTAACTCAGCGCGCGACGATTCAGCGCTCGACTCGCTGTACCGTGCTGCAGTCTCAGGATGGAACGCGCAAATTCTTATTGACGCTCGACGACGGCATGACCATCGAAACGGTGTTGATTCCAGACGACCAGCGGTTGACCCTGTGCGTCTCGACCCAGGTCGGCTGCATGTTGGATTGCGGATTCTGCCTGACCGGCACGATGGGACTGAAACGCAACTTAAAATCCTGCGAAATTGTCGACCAAGTGCTGACCGCCCAAGATCAGCTGATCGCCGATGAGCGCATCACCAATCTCGTTTTCATGGGAATGGGAGAGCCCTTAGCCAATCTGGACGCGCTCGCAACCGCGATCACGTGCCTGACCAATAAATCATGGGGATTGGGATGGTCGCCCAGGCGCATTACGGTCTCCACGGCTGGCCTCGCATCCCGCCTCAAAGACGTGGCCGTGCTCGGCGTGAATCTGGCCATCTCGCTCAATGGCACCACGGAAAAGCAACGGCAAGACCTGATGCCCGCCGCGAGCGAGATTGCCTCGCTGAAATCCTTAATAGCCGCCTGTCGACGCTATCCACTTCCACCGAATCGTCGACTGACCTTTGAATATGTCCTCTTAGCGGGCGTGAACGATCACCCTGCTGATGCTCAGCGGCTGGTGAAGTTGCTCAAGGGCCTCCGGTGCAAAGTAAATCTGATCCCCTTCAATGAATTTCCCGGAAGCCGCTTTCGACGCCCACCAGACCACGACGTCCTCCAATTTCAATCCGCGCTTCGCCAGGCGGGCATCGATGTCTTTATTCGCACGAGCCGCGGGCGAGACGTACTCGGCGCCTGCGGACAGTTGGGGAATAGTCCCGCCGGCCACGAAGCGGTTACCTTGACACCTATCGAATCCCGTTGTTAGCATGCCCCGTGCCTTTCACCTCATCATGATCTGGCTGACCATCCATCACTACTCGTCAACGTGCCTGCTCGCAGCGCTGCTCGTTCTCGTCGGAACCTCTCCGTCGATCGCAGCAGATCCGCATGAATCTATTCTGTCCAATGGCATGAAGGTGCTGCTCGTCGAAGTCCCGAAGGCCCCGGTGGCCACCGTGCAGGTCTGGTACAAAGTCGGCTCCCGAAACGAAGTGATGGGACGAGCAGGCCTCTCGCACATGCTTGAACACATGATGTTTAAGGGAACGGCACAGTATCCTAAGGGCTCCTTCTCCCGGATCGTCCGCAAAAATGGCGGAGTGGATAATGCCTTCACGAGCCAAGACTTCACCGCCTACTTTGAAAATCTCGCAGCCGATCGCGTCGAACTGGCACTGGAGATGGAAGCTGACCGGATGCAGGGTCTCATCCTCGACAACAGCGAATTCCAGACCGAGCGTGAAGTGGTCAAAGAAGAGCGGCGGCTCAGGACCGAAGACGATCCACAGGGAGCGCTGGTAGAAGCGTTATTCGCCCAAGCATTCTTCAGCCACCCGTATCACTGGCCGGTGATCGGCTGGTTTGCCGATCTCGACGCAATGTCCCTGGATGACTTGCAGCGTCACTACGACACGTTCTACTCCCCCAACAACGCGACGCTGATTGTCGTGGGCGATATCAAGGCCGATGCGTTACTCCCGACGATCAAACAGTTGTTTGAGCCGATTCCAAAAGGCCCTTCGCCCAAGCAGCTGTTGTCAGCCGAACCGGAGCAGCGGGGCGAACGACGTTTTCTCCTCAAGCGTGACGCCCAGGTTCCCTTTGTGATGATGGGCTTTCGCGTGCCGAACTATTCCAGCGAAGACTCCTACGCCCTCGATATCCTTGAGTCGATTCTCTCATATGGCAAAAGTTCGCGGCTCTACCAAAGCTTGGTCTACGATCAGAAAAACTCACTGGCAGTCGGCGCGGAATATAGCTTGATGCAAACAGACCCGAGCCTTTTTTATTTCTACGCGCTGGTCAGTCCTGGACAGAAGATCGAATCCGTCGAAGACGCCATCCATCGTGAGATCGCGCGATTACAGAATGAGCCACCAACCGAGATAGAGCTTCAGCGGGCGAAGAATCAAGTGGAAGCCGGCCAGGTGTTCGAGCAAGATTCCAATTTCAGAAATGCGATGCTGTTGGGCCAGGCTGAGACCATTGGAGCTGGCTGGCGACGGGTAGATCAATTTCTCGACCGGATCCGTGCCGTCACCGCGAAGGATGTGCAACGAGTGGCCAAGCAGTACCTGACGCAAGACAATCGAACCGTGGGAATTCTCGTGCCGCTGCCTCCCAAACAACCAGAGCCCGTGCCCACAGCCGCGCATCACGGGAAACCCTAGTGCAGTACCTGACGCACATGATCACAGCCACAACACAGCAGCATCCTAGGGGGCGACCCTTTCACAGGCAGTCGGCGTTCGTCCTTCTAGGGCTGTTCGCGGTACTTGCCGGCTTCACCTCGTCCGGATACGCCGCAGACATTTCCCCAACGAAAATCACCGCCGCGAATGGGATGACGGTTCTGGTCCTGGAGCAGCATTTTCTTCCTATCGTCGAAATCCATGCCTTGCTCAAGACCGGTTCAGCTCAAGATCCACCGGAAAAGGCCGGCCTGGCAAATTTGGTGGCGAGTCTCCTGGATGAAGGCACCACAACAAGATCATCGAAACAACTGGCTGAACAAATCGACTTTATCGGCGGCTCATTGGAAGTCAAGGCCGGCGAGGATTTCACGACCGCTTCCGCGCGCGTGCTCAAGAAAGATATCGATCTCGGCTTCACGCTGCTGACCGACATTCTTCTGCGTCCAGCCTTCCCCAAACAGGAATTCGAGCGGGTGCGCTCGCAGATTCTGGGGGAAATTGCCAGCGACAACGACGATCCCGGCCACGTGGCCATGAAAGCCTTCAACCAGCTCATCTTCCATAACCACCCCTACCGATGGCCAGCCAATGGAACCGAGGAGACGCTGAGCAAAGTCACCTTGGCCGACGTGCAAGGGTTCTACGCCAAGGAGTATCTCCCCAATCAAGTCATTCTCACCGTGGTCGGCGATGTCACGGTGGACCAGGCGACCGCTCTCGTCCAAACTCATTTCGGGGCCTGGAAGAAGGGCACCGCGCAAGCTCGGACAGTCAAGAAGCCTGGCACGATCGACAAGAAGGCTGTGCAGCTCATTGAAAAGGATCTGACCCAATCCACCATCGTGTTGGGCCATGGCGGGATCAGCCGGACCAATCCCGACTTCTATGCCGTGACCGTCATGAATCATATCCTCGGGGCCGGAGGATTTTCCTCAAGACTGATGGACTCCATCCGGGACAAACAAGGGCTCGCCTACGGCATCATGAGTCATTACGACGCGCGGTCGATGCCGGGCTCCTTTTGGGTGAATCTCCAGACAAGAACGGAAACCACCAACCAGGCAATCAGCGGAGTGCTGGCCGAGATGAAAGCCATTCGCGAGGCACCGGTCAGCGATCAGGAACTCGCCGAAGCCAAATCATTTCTGATGGGCAGCTTCCCGTTACGGTTGGACTCCACAGCAAAGCTGACGCAGGTGTTGGCACAAGTGGAGTTTTTCGGATTGGGATTTGAGTACTTCAGTCAGTACCCGAAATGGATTGAACGCGTGACGAAGGAAGATGTACAACGTGTCGCCAAGCAGTATCTCGATCCTCAGCACTACGCCCTCGTCGTTGTCGGAAACATCGCAAAGGCCAAAGTCCGCCACTAGAAGCTGATCGCGGGGCAACGAACCCTATGCAGGCTTCCAATCTCCAGCACAAACTCAATCGTCTCCGCGCCCTGCTCTCCGAGATGCACTCTGTGCTTGTGGCCTATTCTGGAGGAATCGACAGCACCTTCGTACTCAAGGTCGCACACGAGCAGCTCCACGAGAAGGCCGTGGGTGTGACCGCCGTGTCGCCCACGTTCCCATCGATCGAGCTGGAGACCGCCAAGCGTGTCGCCGCAGAAATCGGTGCGCGCCATGACATCGTTCAGACCGATCAGCTGGAAATCCCAGATTTCACCAAGAATGACGCGGCCCGCTGCTTCCACTGCAAAACCGATCTGTACCAACTCCTCGGCACGTTACGACTAGAACGCGGCACTGCCTACATGGTGGATGGCACGAACATGGACGATCTCGGAGAGGACCGGCCCGGCATCAAGGCTGCACGGAAATGGGGAGTACGCAGCCCGCTGGTCGAGGCTGAGCTGTCGAAAGCCGACATTCGCATCCTCGCCAAAGACCTCGGACTCTCGAATTGGGATAAGCCGGCAGCCGCCTGCCTCTCATCAAGAATCCCACGCGGGATCACCATTACCAGGGAAAAACTGAGCCAGGTCGAAGAAGCGGAAGCCGTCCTCCACCGCGAGGGGCTCCGGCACTATCGAGTCCGTGACCATGGTGAAATCGCGAGAATCGAGGTCGGCCAAGACGAGATTGTGCTGCTCATGGAAACTGAGCGGCGCACAAGAGTCAGTACCAAACTCAAAGAGCTGGGATTCCGATTCGTGACAGTGGATTTGGAAGGCTACCGGCCGGGCGGAGTCAGCTTGGGCTGACCCCGCCCAACCACAACACGTTATCGCTGGTAGGATTTCGAAAGCGCCTCAAGCGCGTCGTCAGCAAACTTCCGCTGATCGGCCTCGGTCAGGCTTCGCTGCACCACCTTCTCCGCCACCATGAGAGCCAGTTCGGTCGTCTGATTCCGAATGTCCTGCACGGCCTTCCGCCGCTCGTGTTCGATCTCGCGAGTCGCCTCACCCTTGATCCGCTCCGCTTCCGCGCTCAGCCGTTGCTCGTTCTCATCAAAAAGCCGTTGTGCGCGCTCCTTCGCAGCCGCAAGGATGCCTTCTGCTTCCTTCGCCGCCATGCTGAGCTTCGCCTCGTACTCTTTGAGTCGGCGCTCGGCTTCGGAGCGGTGACGCTCGGCTTGATCCAAACTGTCCTTGATCTTCTTCTCCCGCTCTTCAAGAATGCTCAGAATGCCAGGGAAGGCAAACTTGTAGAGCACGAAGAACAGAATCGCAAAGGACACGACCTCCCAGAAAATCAGAGTGGAGAAAAACTGAGATTCAAACTGCGGCATGAGACGTTCCTTTGGCTACAGAGACCGTTCGATCGTAGGAGTCCAGAGCTACTTGCGAAGCCCCATAATGATGAACGCAATGACCAAGCCGTACAATGCAATGGCTTCAACCAGTGCGAACCCAATCCACATGTACTTGCCGACTCGGGCTTCAGCTTCTGGCTGACGCGCCACCGCCTCAATCATCTTGCCGAAAATGTAGCCGATACCAACGCCGGCTCCGGCAAATCCTGCTGCCGCCAACCCCATCCCCAACAATGCTGCTGCTGCTGAATCCATTGATCTGCTCCTCCTTATGTGGCTAGCTCAAGTCCAGAATTAGTGCGCGTGTTCACTATGACCATGTAACGTCACTGCATCTCCAAGATAGACGCAGGTCAAGATCGTAAAAATGTACGCCTGGATCGGGGCAATCAGACATACCTCGAGAGTATTCACAAAAAGGGTCCCGGCAAACGGAAGCCAGCTGACATAGAAAGGCAAGGAAACCACCATTCCAAACAGTACTGCGAGAATTGTATGCCCTGCGGTCATGTTTGCAAACAAACGAACTGCCAATGACACTGGTCGTGCAAGTTGACTGATGATCTCAATTGGCACCATCAAAGGCAACATCCACCCTGGCGTCCCAGGTGGGACGAGTATTCCAAGAAACTTCATTCCGTGGAGCGCGAACCCAAGGGCTAAACTGAGCACATATATCGCTCCGGCAAAGACTCCCGTCACTATGATCTGGCTTGTGACTGTATAGGTTCCTGGAATAAGTCCCAACCAATTGCAAAAAAGAATAAACAGAAAAAGCGTCGCGATGAGGGGGAAAAACTTCATCCCATCCTTTCCCATCGTATCAAGAATCATGTTCCGGATGAAATCCACCAGAATCTCAGCCAAGCTCTGCACCTTGCCGGGAACGAGCTGACGTGCCGATCCTGCCTTGATCATCAAGAATGTAACCACCGCTACCACGACCCACATCATGATGACGGCTTTGTTGATGGAAATATCCAACCCGCCGAGATTGATCGGAACGTAGTTGTGCAGTTCGAACGGATGCAGCGGACTTTCTTCCATGAGCCCTTTCCCGATCTTCTACGAGCGTGCTACGATTTCGGCCATCGCTGTGCCGACCAGTACGCGTTTCGGACACCCGCCACGGCGCCAAGGACTAATCCTGCGACCATTCCCCAAGGATTCGTTCCGAGGAGGTACGTATCGACCGCCCACCCGAGTCCACCCCCGACGATCAGCGCGGCCAGCAGTTCCGTTCCGATTCGAACGGCCTGGCCGAGCCCCGCGTAAATCGGATCTTGTGAAGGGGGCATGCCGTACCCACGGGAGGCTAGTGCACATAAGCAAGGACACTGCCGATAATGGGCGCACAATTCAAGCAGAATCATGATTGGAATGTCAAGCTGTTAGAGGCCTGTCCCTGGCCAGAGTCGCTGCGGTATAGTGGAGCCCCAGGGCTTCATCCATCCTCCGTAGCAGGCTACTGCGGAGGACGGGCAGCCGCGGCTTCCTGCGTAGGCGG
>JAHFES010000019.1:4860-27858 GCA_023248355.1 Nitrospiraceae bacterium | reverse complement strand
AGCCCATCCTGGTGCTCACCGGCGGCGAGCCGTTGCTCCGCCGCGATGTGTTCGATCTGGCGACCTATGGGAACTGGCGCGGTCTTCCCATGGCGCTGGCCACGAATGGGACGCTGGTCGGGCGGAATGTCGCGCGAAAAATTGTGGATGCCGGCTTCAAGCGGGTGTCCATCAGCCTCGACGGGCCGGATGCGGAGACGCACGACAATTTCCGCCGGGTTCCGGGGGCGTTCGACAAAGCGGTGGATGGGTTCATCCATCTCAAGGAATCAGGCATGTCGATGCAGGTGAACACCACGGTGACGGCGCATAATCGTGACCGACTGGACGAGATACACGAACTCGTTCGCAAGCTGGGCGCTGATGCCTGGCACCTGTTCCTGCTGGTGCCGGTCGGATGCGGACTGGACATCGCTCCCAGCGCCCAACTCACTCCGCGCGATTACGAAGACGTCTTGTATTGGATCGACGACCTCGCGCAGAACAAGACGATGGAGGTCCGTGCGACCTGCGCGCCGCATGCGCAGCGGGTTCGCTTGCAGCGGCAAGCGATCATGGAACGTGACTCGTCGTTCGTGAAGACTTCGGCGAGCTCGGTCGAGCCGCGTGAAGCGCGTGAATCAGAAACGAGCGACGCTTCACGAGCGACGAACGACGCAGTGGCGCTTCACGCGGCGCGAGCGACGAGCCAAACGCGGCGCGGCTGCTTGGCTGGGAGCGGCATCTGTTTCGTCTCGCACCGAGGCGAGGTGTTCCCGTGCGGCTACTTGCCGGTCATGGCGGGTGACATCCGTCAGCAGCCCTTTGCGACAATCTGGGAGACCGCATCGGTCTTCGCCGATCTCCGAGACCCGAATCGTCTACTTGGCAAGTGTGGCGCATGCGAGTATAAAGTGGCTTGCGGCGGCTGCCGCGCGCGTGCCTTTGGGCAATCGGGCTCGTACCTCGATGAGGAACCCTTCTGCAACTACCTCCCCGCCTCAGCCAATAGCGAATAGCTGATAGCAAAGAGCACAAGGGCAATGCTCTTCTAACTTCCAAGACCGTGATGGCGGATGCATGATGGATGAGAAGCGAGTGGTCAGTGGTCAGTCACGCGTCACGCGTCACTCATCACCCATCACTCATCACTTGTTTTTGGCGGCAGCCATTCTGTGGACCTCAACCGCTGTAGCACTGGGGGACAGGCCCCCTTCTGCATGGGGCCTGTCCCCCTCAGCCATGGGGACGGAGCCAGTCCCCATCGAGATCAGCGGCAAGGACGGCGCCCCGATGCTCCTGGTTCCGGCCGGAGAGTTCACGATGGGACATGAGAAGTGGGATGCCGATGAGAAACCGGTCCACCGTGTGTATCTGGACGCGTTCTCTATGGATAAGTACGAGGTCACGACTGCACGGTATGCCACCTACATGCAGGAGACAGGTCGCGAGCAACCAGCTCAGTGGAAGGATGTGAACCCGGCGACCGACGGGGAGCGTCCGGTGGTTGGCGTCACCTGGCATGACGCCGATGCGTACTGCCGCCATTACGGGAAACGCCTTCCGACCGAAGCCGAATGGGAGAAAGCGGCGCGGGGACCAGATGGGCGGATGTTTCCCTGGGGCAATGAAGAGCCGACTCGCCTCCGTGCAAATTTCGGCGCGACCTGGACCGGTTACGAGACGCTGATGGTGGTGGGAAGTCTGGAGGCGGGCAAGAGCCCTTACGGGATCTACGACCTGGCGGGCAATGCTTGGGAGTGGGTCGCAGACTGGTACGACAAGGATTATTACAAGAGCAGCCCGGACCGGAACCCGGCCGGCCCCTCTCGCGGCGGGAGCAAAGTGCTGCGTGGGGGCTCGTGGTACCACATGCTGTATGACCTGCGATCCACAAACCGGAACTACTTCGCACCGACGAAGAGGCAATTCGACCTCAGTTTTCGGTGTGTCCAGGACCCCCCGAAGTAGCCCCTGTGAATTAGCGCTTGGTTTACAAATCGATTGTATGTATGATCGACCTGCTTAGGGGCATTGTTGATGGCAAGATGTCTTGCCGCCACATGAGCGACAAGTCGTGAAACGGAAGCCCTGTCTTATCGAGAGTTGCGACTCCTGCGCGCTTCGCGCGAAGGCGGTGTTGTGCGACCTCGAAGGAGACGACCTCGCCGACTTTCAGAAAATCAAACGCTCCCTCGAGTACGAACCTCGCCAGACCGTCTTCTACGAAGGCCATTTGTGTTTGGGCCTCTACTTGTTATGCACGGGTAAGGTCAAGCTCACTCGTTCTTCGGCGCGAGGCCAGCGGCAGATCGTCCGGATCTTGGGCCCTGGCGAGTTGGTCGAGAAGCACGCATTTGGAGACAGAGCCCTTCATGAAGTGACCTGCGAGACATTGGAGCCCTCTCAAGTCTGTGTCATCGACAAGGAACGTTACCTCGCGCTCATTCACCGTAATCCCCAACTGGCGATCAAGCTGATCCAACTCTTGAGTAATGAACTCGGGGTGAACATGGATCAGCTCGACCAGTTCACATTCAAGACTGCCCGCGAGCGGTTGGCCGGGCTGCTCTTGGAGCTGGGTGACCGATTCGGCAAAAAAGGCGCCGACCGAGTCCAGGTTGGGCTCACTCTCAAACGGGAAGAAGTGGCTGAGATGGCCGGGATCACGGTTGAAACCGCCGTCCGCCTGCTCAGCGTGTTCCGGGATGAGGGGTTGGTCACCATTGATGGAAGGGCCATCACGCTGCTGAATCCAGACCGTCTCGCCAGGATCGCCCGGCACTAGAAGAGGCGGGCAGCGCTCAGCAATCAGCTCTCAGCTCTCGCCATACCCGCGTCTTGCCTTTCCCCTCGCCCATAGCCTCTTGCCCCAAGCCCTCCGCCAGCCTTGGTCCCTAAAGCCGACGGCTGACCGCTATTTCCACTCCTATTCCCGCATAGGTCCAATGGCCTATCCGACCGCCTTGAGATGAATCATACGCTTCGTTGGCCAATCACAGTGTGGGTTTACCCCCTGTTCGGTAAACTCCGCGCCGTAAGAACGCGCCATAAGAACAGCGGAGGCCACTTTGCTGGCACATTCGAGCTTCCGCACATGGGACTCGCGAACGATGGTGCCTCAAGGACGTAGGCGAACGGGTTTCGCAGTCGATCCAGTTGCCCTTCTCAAGCGAGAGCACGAAATGATTCTGGACCAACTTGCCATGATTGAAACTGCAATGGGCCCTCGCTCTGCCGGAAGCGGTGCGTCGAAGGAACCGGATCGGAGCACGCTGCGGGAGCTTCTCCAATTCTTTACCAGTCGAGTGGGAGTCCATTTCAAGCGGGAAGAGGTGTTGATCGCAGCCCTCGGACGAGTCCTTGGCGGGACGCCGGAGGAACGAGAACAGTTCCAGGGCTTCTTGGACGAACATCGGATGCTGAAGGCCGACGCGACTGTGGTGATGCGAAAGCTCGGGAGGAAGCGGGCTGACGGTCGTGAATCGGCGGTTGAGGGAAATCACGCTGGACTGCGAACGCTGAACACAGAGCTTCGAACGCTGATCCGTCGATATCGTGGGCACATCTCCTGCGAGGAACGGATCCTTTTCGTGTTGGCCGAGATGCGGCTGAATGCCGAGCAGAAACGGCGGATCAGCCATCGCATCTTACAAGTGTAGAGCGGAGAAGAGGCAGGATCGACAAGCCGATGTGGGGAAAGGAGGTGGCGGAAGATCGGTTTCAAACACAGGCGTTAGTGGGAAGGGAAGGCTAGGAATTAGGAATAGAGAGAGGAGGATCGATTATGGAACGGAAAACAGGATTTGTCGCCGCGTGCACGGCGTTCACGCTGTGCGCCTTTTTAGCCGGTGTGGCGTTGGCGGCGGACCCGGAAGTCAGGACACATAAGCAACCCTATCCGGACCGGTGGAACTCGATCAAGAACCCGCCGGTCAATAAGTTCTCCTACCCGCCCGATATCTGGGCCGCCGAGAACATGTCGTTCCGGACGACGGGGAAGTTGGTCGAGTACTACCTGACCATCGAGCAGATCAAGTGGAACATCGTGGGGGACGTGTACGTGACGCAGTGGGCCTTCAACGGTCAGGTGCCGGGTCCGCTCCTCACGGCGACCGAGGGCGATATCGTGCGGATCACCGTGAAGAACAACACCACGATTGACCACACGATTCACCCCCACGGGCAATGGGTTCCGATGAACATGGACGGGGTGCCCAACATCACCCAGCTCTCCGTCCAGCCGGGCGAGACGTTCGTGTACGAGTTCATGGCGAAGCCGAGCGGCCATATGTTCTATCACTGCCACGTGAACGCGGCGACGCATATGGACATGGGTCTGTACGGGTCGTTCATCGTGTACCCGGGACCGGAAGTGGCGTCGGGGACCACGAAGGACCAGGCAGCCGATCCTTCGCTCAAGATCGACCGTGACTACGTGATGATCCTGGACGAGGTGGACACCCGCATTGACGACGGCGAGAGCGGCGGCATGGAGTTGGGCCATCCGCGCAAGATCGCCAACTTCAACTACTTCACGATCAACGGGAAGTCTTTCCCGGAGACCCCGATGATCTTCGTGCGGGAAGGAGACATCGTGCGGGTTCGGTTCCTGAACTTCGGATATTGGAGCCACGCCATGCACCTGCACGGGCATGCCTTTGCGCAAGCCAGCGCCGAGTGCGATCGGTGCCCCAGGATATGGGAGTTCAGAGATGCGATGAATCTCAATGCGGCCCAACGGACGGACATCGTGTTCAAAGCCAATAACCCGGGACGCTGGGTGTTCCATTGTCATCGCGTGCCGCACGCGACGAACGACGGGGCTTACCCGGGCGGGTTGTTGACGATCGTCGAGTACGAGAACAACCCGTATCTCGCGGTGATTCCGCCACTGCCACTGCCGGGATTCAAGACGATGGACGATCCGAAGACGATGAACATGTCGCTCTCGCACAAAGCCATCAGGAAGCAGATCATGGGCGAATAGCAGGAGCATTAGAAACGGTGAGGAGGGGGGAGAGGAGCCTGGCTCATCCCTCCTCACGCCGAGAGGAGGTAGGTCATGAGGACATTACGGTTGTTACTGGTTGCGATCTCCTGGGCGATCCTGTCCACCGGCGTGGCGTTCGCCGACCAAGTGATGCATTCGGGGAATGTGACCAAGGTCGATAAGGACTCGGGAGCGCTCGAGATCGTGAACTCAAACGGCAAGCCAGAGAGTTTCAGCGTGACTGACAAGGACATTCTGGCCAGTCCGGTTTGGAAAAAGCGGCTTAACGTCGGTGACGGAGTGGACGTCAAGACTGACGGAACCAAGGTGATCACGGTGCTCCGTCGGAACCTGCCGGTCACAATCCGGCCTGCGGAGGCCGCAGCGCCAAAGTAAGGCGTGACGCGTGACAAGTAACGAGGTTAGTGCCATAGCTGCGGGAGCTTGGGATGTGTCTAGGCTCCCAATCACTACTCCGAACTGGGAGTGCAGTTCGCGTCGGGCGAGTGGGGTTGTCCCTGGCGCCAAGCCCTTCTGTGGTAATCCGCTACAGATCGTCTGTTGGAGAAGTGGCGAAATGACCCTGGTTAACCAGGTCTCTGCATAAGGGTTTACAACGAAAACCGGCACTTCCTTTCGTTGCCTTCGCGTCCATGTGAAGGATTTCGTATGGCACCTGTTTTGCTCAAAGTTCAGGTGAGAGGGGACGGTTCATCGCAAGTGACGCTGAAACGCTGCGAAGGGGTTCTGAAAGCGGCTTGTTTGATGGGAGCGGCGTGACGCAGATTCGCGCAAAGCCGCAAAGTGTTGAGACGTGCGCAGGCCCGTAAAGGGAAAAAGGAGAAAAGATCATGAAAAAGATCATGCTGATGCTGTTTGTCATGCTGGTCAGTGGCTCGTTCATCACCACGATGGCTACCGCGCAAATCCCTGCACAAAAAGGGGCTCCCGGCGCGCCGGTGAAGATCGTGCAAGGGACGCTCAAAGCGATCGATGAAAAGGCCGGCAGCGTTACAGTCGAAATCGTGGCGGGCCAGGCGGTGACCTTGAAGGTGGAGAAAGATGCGATGGAGCAACTTCGCCGCACCGGCAAGAAGGGCGAGCGGGTGGAACTGCGTCTGTCGGGCAAAGACGAAGTGCAGACCGTGGCGGTAGGGACGGGGCCGTAGTAAGGACCGTGAGGCGTGAAGGGCCTGGGAGAAGCAGTTACCGTGCGAATGTGGTACCGCGCGCTGGTTGGTGTTGTGGCGATGCTGGTCCTGGCACCATCTGTGAGCATGGCGGAGACTGTCATGATCTCTATGAAAGACCGGGCCTTTCACCCGCAGAGAATCGTGGTGAAGGTGGGCGACAGGGTGCAGTGGGTGAATGATGATACCGAGTTGCACAACGTCATTAGTGGGGCCACGCCCTATGACCCGAACTTGGGCCACCCCATGATGTCGGGTATCGTGATGTGGAACGCGAGCTACGTGTTTACCTTCACGACACCGGGGTCGTACCCCTACCTGTGCTTTATCCATAGCTCGATGGAGGACCCGTCGGCGGGAGTAAAAGGCATGGTGGGGGAAATCGTCGTGAAAGAGGAACGGCCATGAATCTACGCGGCGGGGTGACAGTGCGGCTCCTCGTAGGAGCCGCCATGATAGCGGTGGGGCTTGTTGCGGGAGTAGCGGAAGCAGGAACAGTCACAATTTCCATGAAGAATCGAACGTTTTCTCCTGACAGCATCAGCGTGAAAGCGGGGGACTCCGTTGAGTGGATCAATGACGATCAGGATGTCCATCTGGTCATCAGCGGCAAGGATCTTCAAGACCCGAGCCTCGGCAAGCCGCTGGATTCCGGGACGCTCCTGCCGGGCCAATACTTTATCTTCAAATTTGAGAAGCCTGGAAAGTATCCCTACATGTGTGTGATTCATTGGTCGTTGGAATCCATTACCGGCAAGGGCGGCATGGTCGGAGAGGTGGTCGTTGAACCCTAGGAGCTTTCCGGGCTTGCTTGGAGGTCCGTTATGATTGGCAAAAGAGCACGCTGGTTGACGGCTGGGATGGTGGGAGTTGCGCTAGTGATGGGCGCGAGAGGGGGGATTGTGCGAGTCGGCGAGAGCGCGGCAGAGTCGGGGGGGAAGACGCAATCATCTACGGACTCAACTGGTCAGCGGGCAGGTTTCGATGTTTTTTTGATGGGGGTGGTCACCACAACGAACTACGATGCGAGCCCGGTGAGCGTCAGGATGAAAGTGATCGAGGGAGCGCTGGAGCGGTTGGGACAGGAGGTGGATGTCATCATCGAAACAGAAGAAGCGATCAAGCACTTCAAAAAAAGGGTGAAGGTCGGGATGGAGTTGGACGCGCGCGTGCGGATCGGGACCGACGGAAAATTTTATATGGCCACGGCGCAGCGCCGGTCTTTACCGTCCCGTGAGTTCAAGGGCGGGCCGACGATCGAGGACAGCCTCAAGCGAGAGTTGGCGAAGTGAAACAACAGCATTTAACCAATGATGAAGGAGAGGATTAGGACAATGAACAAGGTGATATTGTCAGGAGTGTGTGGAATGGCGGCGGTGGCCTGGCTGGGGGTCTCGGTACCAGAGATTCATGCGGCTGGGGCGATTAGTGGAACCGTGACGTTTTCGGGCAACGCGCCGGCGAACCTGAAACTCAGGGTGGCGAAGAATGCGGAGTACTGCGGTCCAGAAATGGAGCTTCCAGCGCTCGTGGTGAACCCCAAAAATAAGGGGGTGCAGTGGACGGTCGTCTATTTGGAAGGGGCCAGCGGAGGGCCTGCCCAGGAGAAATACGACCTGGAAATGGGGGATCCCAAGAAGAAGTGCGATTTCGTCCAGCATGTCGTAGCGATGGTGAAGAATAAGAACATCTCGATGAAGAACACCGATCCCGTCCTGCACAATCCGCATACGTTTAGCGACAAGCATGCCACGGTCTTCAATGTGTCGCTGGCGGAGAAGGGGCAGGTCGTGGAGAAACGGTTGAGGACCGGCGGAGTGAACAAGCTGCAGTGCGATTCGCATGTGCACATGAACGGCTATGTGCTCTCATTCGATCACGGCTTTTTCGCTGTGACCGACGAGGAGGGGAACTTCAAAATCGCGGATGTCCCGCCAGGAAAATACAAGCTGGTGGCGTGGCATGAATCCTGGAAAGCAAAGAACGTGGACGAGGTGACCCGCTCCATCAAGGAGGCGGACGAGAAGATCAAGGGAGGGCATATCAAACCGGAGGACGCGCAACTTGAGCGGCCCTTCTATGAGGATCATGTCGTGCTGACCAAGGAGATCGAGGTCAAGGACGGCGATGTCAAGATCGCGTTCGAACTGAAGTAGCTGGCGAGGGGCGAGAGGCGATGGGTAACGGTGGACACGAGGTTTCACGCGGTAACGCTTCTTGCCCCGTGCCTCTAGCCGCTTTCTGAGCGAGGGGGGATCTCATGAAGAGAGCAGAGGAGACAGCCTTTGGCATCATGATGGCGAGCGCATGTTGGCCGGCGGCCGCATTTGCGGAGGAGGCCGGCAAGCCATCGGGTGGTTATGCAGCGAGCGATTACGATTATGTGTGGTTTTTCATGATCGGTCTCATCCTGGTCTACGGAGTGTACGATACGTTTTTCATAACACCATAAGATCAAGATCTCATGGACTGAGACGGAGTGATGTGAGGCTCGGTTCTCAGTTCAAGTTTCTGATCGTCGATCGCCGAGGGCTCTCAAGGAGGCCAATCATGAGGAGTCGGAGGCAGTCAGTTTGGAAATCGCTCCTGCGATGGGGGGTCGCCGCCCTCTTGTGGTCGCTGACAGGCCACTCCCCGGTAGGGGCGCATGAACTCAGCCAGCCGGTTCCGATCCTGTTGGAGCGCATGCACGATTCCCTCTTGCTCATCAACCGAGGGAAGACGGATCAAGCCTACGCGAAGGCCGCATCGATTCGGGAGGACTTCCCGGACAGCAGCCGGGGGCGTCTGATCCAGGAAACCGGGCTGCGTCGCACGTCCGAGCGTCTGGATGCCGCCTATGGGACGACACTCGCTGAAGAGACCGCCGGCGCGCTCGATCGGGGAGATGTGCCTCACCTGCAGAAGGTTCTCTATTCCCTCTCCTTTCTGCTGATCCTCGAAAAATTGGACCGGTTGGATCTGCTGATGCTGGATCCCGCGGCGCGCGTGGAGACACGGGCCGCCGTGTTGGCGGTCGCGCACGATTATTTCTCTCACATGTTCGAACGGCTGTTGCGCTTCCGGGCTCCGGAGCAAATCAAGGCGCTCGACCGGCTGCTGGACCGCATGGCTGTGGCGGTCAAGCGCGGAGACGCGACGGCCGTTCGAGCATTACGGAGCGAGCTCTTAACCGGTCTGCTCCAGGGTTTCCAGGAGCAGCTCGTGGGAGGCCAGCTCCAGGCGATACTGGTGTCATCCAAGGGAGGCGGGACATGACGACGGAGGCGATGCTCAAGGCCCCGCCGGCCCTGTTTGTGTTTGCATGCCTGACGCTCTTCGGATGGGCCGAGCTGACCGGAGCCCTGCAAGGAGGGTTCAAGATCAAAATCCTGGCCACCGCTGCCGAAGCGGCGAAAGCGCACCCCACGGTCCATCAACTTACAGGCCTGAGCGATGTAGACCAGACCATCGTCGAGGGGATCGCCCAGGAAACGCTGGCGCGGCTCCATACGTTCCACACCCATGCGCACGGACTTGCACTGGTGACGCTGGTGTTGGTGACGGTCATTGCGAACATGGAGGTCGCCGACCGGTTACGGACTTTTCTGATGAGCTGGACGACGCTCGGGTTGCTCTATCCTTTCGGCTGGCTGACGGTGGCGCTTGCCCTGCCGGCTCAGGGGAAAGCTGAAGCGTATGCCTTGGCCGAGCGGTGGTTCTTCATCCCGTTCGGCGGACTCTATCTCTTGGCCGTCGGGACGCTCATTGCGCTCTACGCATGGCATCTCATTCAGAAAGCCGTGAAGCGTGAAAGGGCCATGAGACATGAAGCGTAAGGGGTGTTGAGGGCGGGAGGAGACACGCAAGCATGGTGGCGGAGGCGTTAGTCAAAGTGCCGTTTTATTCCGGGGGGCGCTATCTCAGGGAACAGTTCCCGTTCCGAGTGTTCAAGATCGCCATCGATGCGGGTTTCACCTGCCCGAACCGGGACGGGAGAGTCGGATACGGTGGATGCACGTATTGTAGCAACACGAGCTTCAGCCCGAACTCCCGGGATGACCACGGCACGCTCCTCCAACAGATCGGCGACGGGATGCAGTTCTACCGCGAGCGGCTCCAAGGAGAGAAGTTTATCGTCTATTTCCAGGCCTACACGAACACCTACGGCTCGGTGGAACGTCTGCGCGAGCTGTACGATGGCGTCATGGGGTTCCCGGATGTGGTCGGGCTCTCGATCGGGACCCGTCCCGATTGTGTGCCCGATCCCGTACTGGATCTGCTGGCAGAGTATGCCAAACGGACGCACGTGTGGTTGGAATTGGGGCTCGAAAGCAGCCACGCCCCGACCTTGCGCCGGCTCAACCGCAGACATACCTATGCGCAGTTCGTGGATGCGGTGCAGCGAGCCCAGGATCGAGCGTTGACGGTCTGTGCCCACGTCATTCTGGGCCTTCCGATGGAGTCGCACGCCATGATGCTCCAGACGGCGAATCGGCTCGCGCGGCTCAACACCAAAGGTTTGAAACTGCATCACCTCTATGTGGCGAAGGGCACCAGGCTGGAGCGCCAGTATTCCCAGGGGAACGTCCGGGTGCTGACGCTTCGCGAGTATGTCGGGTTGGCGTGCGATTTTCTGGAGCGGACACCGCCGGATGTCGTTGTGCAGCGGCTCACCGGCGAGGTGGCCGAGCCCCATGTGGTGGCGCCGCACTGGGGGGTGACGAAGCTCCAAGTACTCCATCTGATTTGCGAGGAATTCCGGCGGCGGGGTACGCGACAGGGAAGTCGGGTCGAAGAAGCTAACAGCCGGCAGCAATCAGCCTTCAGCCGAGACGCTCAATGAGACGGTCTTTGATATCTCACTGAGACTGACCGCTAAAAGCTGACTGCTGAGAGCTACGAAGGGAAGGGGCGAATGTGCCACCTCTTCTCGGGGGAAGGGGGGTCTAACGACCGGCCTCCTTGGGCTTCCCTTCCTCCCTTAACTGGCCAAGAAGGAGGATGCAGTGAATAGGAAAGTCAGACAACCGGTGTGTGGTGCGGTGGGCGGGCTCATTCTTGCCTTGGTTGGGGTGGGTGTTCCGGTCTTCCCTGCTGCGGTCGGTGCAGGAGACCAGAGCCAGATCGACTATTTCACACAAGGGGTCCTGGCGAGTGAGCGAGGACAGGTGGACAAGGCGATTGAAGAGTTTGAGAAGGTCGTATTGCTTGAGCCTGCTCATGCCGAGGCGCAATACAACCTCGGGATTCTCCTGGCGGAACGCGAACGCTGGGAAGAGGCATTGGTTGCCTTGACCAAGGCCGCCGAACTACGACCCAAAGATGCCGACGCGCGTTTGGCGATGGGGATTGTGGCCGGCCAGAAAGGCGAAGACGACCGGGCCGTCCACGAGTTCATTGAGACACTCAAGCTGCAGCCTGATCTGACTGAGGCGCATTTCCGGCTCGGGGTCATTTACCAGAAGCGCAATTTCGATGACATGGCGATAGGTCAGTATCGGGCGACGGTTCAGACCGATCCGCAGCACGTGCCGGCCCGCTTCGCGCTCGGGTTTCTGGCCGACAAGAAAGGGGATCTGGACGAGGCGATCCGGCAGTTCCGCGAAATCACGACGCTCGATCCCCGAAACGCCGAGGGCTATTACAGCCTGGGTCTGGCCTATGGACGCAAGAGCATGGTGGGGCTGGCCGACCTGCCCACCCCCGACCTGATGACCGATTACAACGCGCTGGCGATGGAGGCATTCCAGAAGGTGCTCTCATGGAATCCGAACCACGCCGGCGCCCGATACAACCTGGCGATCGCCTATCTCTACCAAGGACGCGGTGACGTGAAGCGCTCCCGCGAGCATCTGGAGATCCTGACGGGTCTTGATCCGGCTCTTGCCGAGAAGCTGGCCGATAAGATCGAGGCTGTCACGAGCAAGGAAGGGGCGCACTGAAAGGCAGTGATGCGTGACGAGTGACACGTAACGAGAGGAGGGAGGACCAGCAATGAGCGCAAGGTTCTCAAAGGGAGCAACACTGACATGGAAGATGCGGGGCCAGGCGATGCTTCTGGCTCTGGCACTAGGGGCCGGCGGGACGCCCGCTTGGGCCGATGAACCGGCGCGGGCTCCAGAAGTCTCGGCGGGCGATTCTTCTCCGGTTGCTCCAGTGACGGCACAGGACACGGCGGAGGTTGTGACGAGCGGCGTGCCTGAGATTACTGCAATTGCGCCGACCTGGGGGCCGTCCGGCTGGGTGTTCTCGCTCGCGCTGGAGGGCCGAAACCTGAATGGGATGTCGGAAGTGCGGTTCTATCCGGCGACCGGGATTGTCGTGGAGGATGTGCCGGTCGTCAACAGCGAGGGAACCATCGCCACGGTGAAGGTGACTATCCTGTTACACGCCCCCTTGGGACCAAGGCTTGTAGTGGTGCGAACCCCGGCTGGGCAATCGTCGCTCACGCCCACAGAGGCGAACATGTTTAAGGTGAGCTTTGCGCATCTGCATTGATCAGAGTCAGCAAGAAACTGATTGCTAAGTGCTAAGAGGAGGCTGAGATGACTAGAAGAACATATGCCATAGTGGCTGTCGGATTCTGTGTTGGCATGACGGCCTGGGCGTCCGTCGCCGGTGCCGTCGAGAAGACCGATCGTCAAGCGGTGATCTCGACGGTGGTCGGGAACGGATCGTCGGACTTCAAGGGTGACGGGGGCGCCGCCGTGGCGGCCAGCCTGAGCAACCCGAGAGCCATCGCCGTCGATGCCGCGGGGAACATCTACATCGCGGACTCCACCAATAATCGGGTTCGGAAGGTGGATGCCTCGACCGGCGCCATCACCACGGTGGCAGGCAACGGTATTCGCGACTTTGGTGGAGATGGAGGGCCCGCGATCAAGGCGAGCCTGGCCTTTCCAATGGGGCTTGCAGTGGACAAGGAGGGGAATCTGTTTATCGCCGATGCGCGGAATCACCGGATCCGTCGCGTGGATGCCAAGAGTGGGGTCATTACGTCGGTGGCCGGACAGGGAATGCGGGGGCTGGGCGGGGACAATGGGCCCGCGTTGAGCGCGCTCATGTCGTACCCGACAGCCGTCACCCTGGACGAAGAGGGCAATCTGTATATCGCCGATTCCGAGAACGGCGGCATTCGGCGCGTGGATCGGAAGACCGGCATTATTTCGAGCGTGACGGGCGAGGGCGTGCCCGGCGCCAAGACCGATTCCTCCGGGACGCCGACGATTCGGGGCCTGTTCGTGGCGCCGGTCGGGCTGATCTACGACGGCAAAGGGAGCCTCTACGTGGCTGATGCGTATCTGAACCGTGTGAAAAAGGTGGAGGTGGCGACCCACAAGGTGACTATTGTCGCCGGGAAGGGAGTCAATCAATATTGTGGGGATGGCGGCCCCGCGCGGGAGGCGTGCCTCAACCAACCGGCTGGAGTGGCGCTGGATGTTGCCGGGAATGTGTACATCGCCGATGCGGGCAATGATCGTGTCCGAAAGGTGGATATCAAGAGCGGTATCGTGACGACGGTTGCCGGCTCGGGACAGCGCGGTTTTTCGGGTGACAACGGACCGGCGACAAAGGCCAACTTGGCTTTTCCCACCGGTGTGGCCGTCGATCCAAAGGGCCGCGTCGTGATCATCGAGCCGAACAACAACCGAGCGCGGCGGGTGGAGGTGACCAATGGCTGAGGCGCCGCTCCGTCGATTGCGAAGACTTCTCGTGATGGGGGGAATCTGCCTGCTCATGATAGGGCCGGTCTTTGGGAACGAAGGCCGGGCCAGTGTGTCGCCAGCCTCTGCCAGCGAGGAAGCCGCGGCGCTGTTGGCGAAAGGGCAAATGGAAGCAAAGAACGGCCACATCCGCGCCGCGACAGAGGCCTATGTGCAAGCCATCCGGCTCAATCCTGATTTCGCGGCAGCCTATCTGGCGCTTGGCCGGATCAATCACGAAGCCGGTCGGCCGGATAAGGCGATGGCGCTCTACCGGTTGGCGATTCAGCACGATCCTGAGCTGGTGGAGGCCTATCAGGGACTTGGTAACCTGCACTTCGACCAGAACCGGCTGGAGGAAGCGTTGGGCTTTTACCAGGAAGTGGTCAAACGAACGCCCGACTCCCCCGTGGGGCACAACAGTGTCGGAAACTGCTACTACGGGCTCCAAAAGTTTCAGGAAGCGCTGGAGATGTGGCAAAAAGCGATCGACCTCGACCCGAAATATCCCCGCGCGTATTTCAATCGGGCGGTGCTCTATGACGGCGTCCACGTGAAGGACAAAGCGATCGAAAACTATCGGAAGTTCCTGGATTTTGCCGGTTCCGAACACGCCACTCTTGTCGAGGACGCCCGCATGCGGATCGAAGAACTGGAACGGCCTGAGTCGCCTCAACCTACGGCGTCAACGCCGCAATCGGAACAGAAGCCGGAGCACAACCATTGAGAGAGAAGGACCGAGTGTGAGTTACTCCAGTGACGTGCTGATCGTAGGGGCAGGGATAGGGGGATTGAGCCTGGCACTGCGCCTGGCGGCGAAGGGCTATCGAATCAGGATCCTCCAACAGCGTGAGCCCCCACTCCCCGTCTATAGACCCGAGATCGTGCAACCGGCCGCGCTGCAAGCTCTCGCTGAGCTCGGTCTACTCAACCGTCTGGCGGCCAAGGCCGTGGCGCGAGTCGACACGTTCCAGTTCTATCGGATCGGGGGCACACGGCTATCCAGGGTGAGCTACCGAATATTGGAGCACCCCTATCCGTACACGCTGATTGGGCTGCCGCATCACACTCGACGCGTGCTGCTCGACAGTCTCAGCGCCCATTCCTCCGTTCACATTCACTGGGAGACTCGACTCACAGGTGTGTTGCGGCAGGGTAGTCAGGTCCTTGGGGCCAAGGCCATCGAAGGTGGGCAAGAACAGGAGTGGCATGCCCCAGTGACGGTTGGATCCGATGGGTGTCGCTCCCGATTCCGTGAGGCGCTCGGCATCGACTGCCGTATCAAGAGCTATCGGAATGCCTTCCTCGGCATACTTCTCAGGCGTCCCCTGGATGGGGATGGGAATGGGGAACTTGACGGCGCGGTTCACTATTACCTGGGGCGCGGTGAAATTCTGGCCTGCTTTCCCTGTTCTTCAACGACGCTCTGCCTCCTCTTCATGGTGCCGGCGTGCGCTCCTCAGACGATCGGCGGCCAAGAGCTCTCTGCCCTGAAGAACAGGCTGTGCGCCATCGCTCCTGCGCTGGACGAGCCACTCAACCAAATTACATCATGGGAACAGGTGTCCTATCTGGCTCCGGTTCGGGTGCGGGTTGCCAGGTGGGTGACGGACGGAGCCACCCTGATGGGAGATGCGGCTCATGCGTGCCATCCCCATGTGGCGCAGGGAGTCTTTCAAGCCATGGAGGATTCCAGGGTTCTGGCTAAGGTGCTGGAGACCTGCTTCACGCGCGGCGACTTCTCGGCCCGGGCTCTGGCGCCGTATGAGGTGACGCGGCGGCCTGTCGTCGAGCGTCTGCAACGTGTGGCGGATGAATATGCGTGGTTGTGGGAAACGAAGAACCCTCTGTTCACGTGGCTCCGGGATCGCATCTTTCGGAATGTCGGACAGGCGCCCGAATTGCTCCAGCGGATTGTGGCGATTGAAGCAGGCATCGAAACCAAGCCGTTGACCCTGGTGGAACGGCTCCAAGCCCTGGGGATTGCTGCATGACGGCGCCGGTGATTGTGCCTTGCAATACATGATGAAGGGGGGAGAGCAATGGAAAACCAAGGTCTGGTTTCGCCGGGGGTCCTGCAAGTCGGAAGAGCGCTGAACATTCCCGCCATCGTGTTGTTCGCCCTGATCAGTCTCACCGCCCTGATCGGTGTGCCTGCGTTCGGCTATGTGTACGGGTACACCTGGCTGGACTGGACGATGTGCGGCGTTCTCTATGTGGTCAGCGGATTGGGCATCACGGTCGGATACCATCGGCTGATCGCGCACCGCAGCTTTCAATGCCCCGACTGGGTGAAGGCCGCGCTGCTTATTGCGGGCGGCTGGGTCCTGGAGAACTCGGCGTTGAAGTGGGCGGCCGACCACGCGCGACACCACGCGCGCGTGGATCAGGAGGACGACCCCTACAACGCGACAAAGGGGTTTTGGTACAGCCACTGCGGGTGGATCTTCCTGCAGGATCCGCATTACACCGAGAAATACTCGCCTTGGCTTCGGAAAGATCGCGTCGTGATGTGGCAGCACCGCTGGTATGTCCCCATCGTCCTGTCCGGCCTGGCGCTGCCCTTCGTCGTGGGATTTGCCTACGGCGGCTGGCTGAGCGGCGTGGGCTGCTTCCTGCTGGCCGGCGTGGCGAGGCTCTTTCTTGTTCTGAACTCCACGTTCTGTATCAATTCCATCTGTCACATGTGGGGGCGCCAGCCCTACAGTCAATCCGACACGAGCCGGGACAGTTGGTGGGTGTCGCTGATCACGCTGGGGGAGGGCTATCACAACTACCATCACGCCTTCCAACGAGACTACCGGAACGGGCCCAAGTGGCACAACGTCGATCCGTCCAAGTGGCTGATCTACGGTCTTTCAGTCGTCGGGCTGGCCGGGAATCTGGTCCGATCCAATCCGAGGTGAGCGGCACGGCGACGAGAATGGGATGAGCGTATGGCTGGAAGGGACTGTCAGCGCTTCGTGATTGGATCTTTCGGAATGTCGGAAACAGACCGGAGCTGCTGGATCGGGAGGCGGCCGCCGAAGCGGGAATCAAAACCGAGCCGCTGACCTTTGTGGAGCGGCTTCAGGCCTTGGGAGTCTGCACATGAGCGCGCCAGTGATTCGAGGACTGCGGCATCTCGCGTTAAAGGTGACCGACATGCGCCAGTCGCGTGCCTTTTACGAGTGTCTCTTCGGGATGCGGGTCGTGTGGCAGCCCGATCCCGACCATGTCTATCTCAGTTCGGGATCCGACAACCTCGCGTTGCATCAGATTCCACTGGATGAGTTAGGAGAGTACATGGACCCGCATGGGCAGTTCATGGGTCATTTCGGCTTTGTCGTCGAGACGCCTCAGGACGTGGATCGGATGTTTGAATGGATGGAGCGGAGCGGCGTGAGGATCGTGCACCGGCCGAAACGCCATCGGGACAGCAGCTACTCGTTCTATCTGGCCGATCCGGACGACAACACGATTCAAGTTCTCTATGAGCCGACCATCAGCTTAATGGAGTTCATTTCCCGTGCAGGGGATCGTTCGGCATCAGTGAGTGAGACAGTGAAGGAATGACCAATGCGGCAAACCATGACCGCTGATGGTGAGCCAGTCGCCGGTTCGTTGTTTTCTTGGTAAGGATCTCAACGCGTTCGCAGGGAGGTCATACGATGGGTGGAAATCGGTTGTTCGGTTTAACCAACAGTGGGGTTGACTATTCCAGGGCTGTTCCGCTCTTCGATGACTCGCAGCACCAGATTTATTGGGTGGGGACACACACAGGAGGAGAGGAGATCGAATGCAACAGCTATCTCGTGGTGGACGGGGGAGAAGGGTATCTGCTTGAACCAGGCGGCTATGATCGCTATGTGCCCACCCTCCAGAAGGTCAACCAGGTGATTTCTGCGATGGCAATCACGCATCTCCTATTTAGTCACCAGGATCCCGATATCTGCGCGTCGCTCCCTCATTGGGTGCGGACCAACAACCGGATGAAAGTGGTACTTCCAGCCCAGTGGACGCGGTTTATGCCTCACTACATGAACTACGACATGACGCAACTCATGGCATCCAAGTTGGCGTACGTTCCCGTTCCCGATGAGGGGCTCACCTTGAATCTTAAGAGCGGCGGTCAGTTGCAGTGCATCACGGCTCCCTTTCTGCACTCGCCCGGGAACATGGCCGTCTTCGACACCGTGAGCGGATTCCTGTTTTCGGGAGATATCGGAGCCGCACTGTACAAGGATGGAAAGCCCCGTTTGGTGATCGACGATTGGCAGGAGCATGTCGCGGCCATGCAGGGGTTTCATCAGCGCTATATGAGTTCGAGCAAGGCGGTGGCCGGCTTTGCTCGGAAATTACATGGCTTCACGATTCAGGCGATGCTGCCGCAGCATGGCTCCGTCTTCCGGGGCGAGGAAGTGTCGCGGTTTCTCCATTGGCTGGAGCGGCTCACAGTCGGGGCAGACTATCTCTATGCCGATATCCGATAGCGCAGATCTGTGGGGGGTGACATCATGAACGGGAATGGAAGAAGGACGGGTCTGAACGGATTGGTCATGGTTGGAACGACGGCGCTCATTGTGGGTGTTCTCGCTTCGATGGTGGGCCTCGTGTGGGGCATGGGTGTAAGACCGCCGATCGTCGGCATGATTGCTCCCGATTTTAGTTTGTCCGACTTACGAGGTGAGACGCAGAGCCTGAACCAATACCGGGGGAAGGTAGTCTTGCTCAACTTCTGGGCGACCTGGTGCAAACCCTGTACGACGGAGATGCCGGCGATGCAGGTTGCCTATGACCGGCTGCGTGATCACGGCCTGGTGGTTCTGGCGGTGAATGAGCTAGAGGACACGCGGAAGGTCATGGATCATATTCGTGAGCATGGCCACACATTCCCGGTACTCCTGGATCACGACAACCGAGTCGCAAACCAGTATGGAGTGTTCGGCCTCCCTGTGAGTGTGTTCATTGACGAAAGCGGCAGGATCCAGGAGTACATCAAAGGCGGACTGCTCACCGAGCAAAAAATCCAAGAGATGGTGAACAGGATCAGGGCTCGCGCTGAACAACCGCCCGCCGGACTACAGAACGGATGATTCGACGAGCGATAATCCTGGTTGGACTGCTGGCTACGGTAGTCCGTCCGGGAGGCATGGAAGGAACTGCGGCGGCCGTTGATTTGCCGGAGAAATCCTCGGATCAGATAGCGGAGATGGTCCTGATTCCAGCCGGTCCGTTTCTGATGGGCGGCGAGTTCGATGAGGAACGGCCTCGTCATCGAGTGGTGTTGGATGCGTTCTGGATTGACCGGTATGAGGTGACGAACGAGCAATACGCGGAGCATCTGAAGGCCACCGGCGTCCAAGAGCCCGCGTATTGGAACAAGAACGACCGCTTTCACAGTGGCGAGAAATTTCCGCGGCACCCAGTTGTCGGGATTTCCTGGTTTGAGGCCAACGCGTTCTGCGAGGTTAAGGGCAAGCGGCTTCCAACTGAGGCTGAATGGGAGAAAGCGGCGCGCGGAGGGCGTGAAGGGCAGTCTTTTCCGTGGGGAGATGCGCCGGACCGGACGCGCGCCAACTACGAAGGGCAAGGCACACTTCCGGTGGGAAGCTTTCCTCCGAATGACTATGGTCTCTTCGACATGATTGGCAACGTCTGGGAATGGGCCGCAGACTGGTTTGACCCGCGCTATTACGAGAGGAGTTCAGAAGCGAACCCTCTCGGTCCCGAGTCCAGTAAGGAAAAGGTATTACGGGGCGGGTCGTGGGTGGATGGGATCGGGCCGAACCGCGTCGCCCATCGGCACTGGTATCCTCCCGCCGCGCAGTACAAGTGGCTGGGCGTCCGGTGCGCGCGAAGCGCTGCCGCGCCGTGAACTGCGATGAGTGATGGATGAAGGACTGAGGACTGATCACGCATAACGGGGGGTTAAAGATGCGCGCATGCGTATTGGGTATGGCGGTACTGCTCGGCGGCGCTCTTGCGTGGCCACTGTCGCTCTCCGCGGTGGGCCCCGGCGGTGGCACGTTCGCCGGCGATGGAGAGCCGGCAACGGAAGCGAGGCTCAGCAACCCGCGGGGCGTGGCCGTCGATCGGGCCGGCAATCTCTACATCGCCGACTCCAGCAACGATCGGATTCGCCGTGTCGACCGGCAGACGGGCGTCATCTCCACTGTGGCCGGTTTGGGTGAGCGGGGTTTCGGCGGCGACGGCGGCCAGGCGGGCGTCGCCAGATTGTATTTCCCGCATGGGATCGCCCTCGATGAGACAGGGAATCTGTACATCGCCGATGCCGGAAATCATCGAGTCCGAAAGGTCGAGGCGCACACCCATATCATATCCACAATCGCGGGAACAGGAAGGACGGAATTCTATGGGGACGGCGGTCCTGCAACAGATGCCGGGCTCTCCGTTCCCCGGGGCGTGGCGTTGGACTCGCAGGGCGCCTTGTTCATTGCGGATACCCAGCATGGGTGCATTCGGCGGGTGGATCGGGATGGACGAATTCTCATCGTGGCCGGGTCGGATCCGCGCAAGGTGGAGAAAGGCGAAGCGCCGATTTATCTTCGCGCTCCGGTCGGCCTTGCGCTAGGACC
This sequence comes from Nitrospiraceae bacterium, assembly GCA_023248355.1. GTDB lineage: Bacteria > Nitrospirota > Nitrospiria > Nitrospirales > Nitrospiraceae > Nitrospira_D. The sequence continues at coordinate 7,433 of JAHFES010000019.1, read as the reverse complement.
GGATGGACAGATCTATTGGGCCGACGCCACCTTAAGCCGGGTCAAGAAGGCTGATTTGATGCGGATCGATCCGAAGACCAAGAGCGGCTGGATCACGGTCGTGGCCGGTGAAGAAGAGATGGGCTTCAGTGGCGACGGTGGTCCCGCGCGCGGAGCGCAACTCGAAGCCCCGGCAGCCGTGGCGTTCGACAGCAAGGGCAATCTCTACATCGCCGACCACAACAATGTCCGCATCAGGCGGGTGGATGCGAAGACCGGTGTCATCACCACGGTAGCGGGGAATGGACAACGCGGTCTCTCAGGAGACAGTGGCCCGGCCACAGCGGCGAGTCTGAACGCGCCGGCCGGTCTCGCGTTCGACGCGGACGACAACCTCTACATTGCCGATTCGGGAAACCACCGCATCCGCAAGGTCGAGGTCGCAACCGGCATGATCACAACCGTGGCTGGAAGCGGCCCGATCGATGAAGGACCGCCCAAGGGACCGATTCAAGAGGTCTTCATTTAGAAGGGACGGGTTGCCCTAATTGGGCGCTCCGATGTCAGAGGGTGACCGGCGCCAAGCCAAGCTTCAGGATTGCGTTCGTGACCTGCATCTTGGCGCTCGTATATCCGACAAACCCTCCTACCGACTGGATTGCCTTGACATAATGTTGTACATCCTCCGATGTCGAGGCCGTATTCGTGCCATCCGGCAGAATCTTGAAACCAGCGAGTTTTTCGATTTCCGCCAACTTCTCTTTGTAAATCTTAGCCGCGTTCCTGGCATGTTCTTTGACTGCGTCGCTGTATGTGGCCATCTCCAATCCTCTCATTGGTTGGGTTGTCAGCAAGCAGCGAATAGCTGAGAGCTATTAGCTATTGGCTGGGAAGAGATAGTCCACGCCGCAGGGCAGCGCCCCCAGCCACTGGAAAAACTTGTGGGCCTCGTCGCCCCGCAAAATAGCTCCATGCTGCGGCAGGATCGCCTTGATCGGCAAGCCGGCCACGCTGTGGATAAAGGCGGCGACGGCGCGGCTGGAGCTCATGTAGCGCTGATGAAATCCCCGCATCGTGTCGACCTGTACCTTCCAATCGTCGATGACCACGTGTGTCTCGCCATCCGGATACGGAGCCGCCCCAATGTCCCCTGAGAACAGGAAGCCGCTGACTGAATCGAAGGTCACCATGTTGCCGGGCGAATGGAGGTACGGGGCCGAGAGACACTTGAGCTGGCCGCCGCTTTTGAGCGGCAGCGTCAATCCCTTGTCGCCCATCGGCTGATATTTCACGTTGTAGGCCATGTAATGCGGCATGAAACGTTGCCAGAGCGAGGGACAGACCACAGTCAGGCCGGGATTGAATTCCAGCCAGGCGGAAATGGAGGCGCAGACATCGGGATCCTGGTGGCTGAAGAGGAGGTGGGAAATGGATTGCGCTGAGAAGACGGAGTTGACTTTATCGAGCGTCGGCGAGAAGCGATCGAAGCCGCCTGCCTCGAGGAGATAGCCTTCTCCACGGTCCACAATGAGATAGCTGTTGCATTCGATCTCTTCCCCACGGGTCAACGTGCCTACCCAGTATACGTGGTGATCCGGAGACTGATAGAGCGGGATGGCCTTGGTGATGTCGATGTCGCGGTTGGTGAGTGTGGACAAGCAATCGGTCTGCATGCGGCGCCCTCCTTCAAATTAGTGTATGGCCGGGTTCAACCCGACCCTTTCCTTTATCGAAAGGGGAAGCCGTCGTCCGTAGAGAAGAAATACCCAGCATCTCTTGGTAAAAATTGCTCAGGTTTCCACGCTCCCGTTCCGAAAAGCAGGTATGGGTGTTGTTCGGAACATCGACCGGGGTCTCCTCCAGGCGACGCTTCGGGGCATTCTGGACTCCGTTGGGGCGGTGCTCCATCCGTCCGCGCTTCGGCAGGCGCTGCGTCAGATAGGAATCAAGTTAGGACGTCAGGCCAGCGAGCAGTATCGGCTTGTGAATGGGGTGAGCGATCCTCTTTCGAGGCAGGACTATGCCCGTTGTCTTCTGAGTCTGAAGGACATATGGGGATGGGACTGTGTCATGCTGGACGAACGCGCCAACTCGCTGTCTCTGCGGATTCCCCACTGCCCGTTTGGGAGTAGCGCGGCCAGTGGCTCCGAACTCTGTGGGCTGGAATCTGCCGTCTTTGGGGGGATCGCCGCCGATCAGTTTGGGTATGCCAAGGTATGCCTGAACCGGGGTTGCGGCACGCCGCCGCAAAATTGCCTGGTGACGATACATATCCGAAAAACGGATGAGAGTCTTGCCGCGCAGGGAGAGACGTATCCCGAAGCCTTGGAGGGGACAGATCGTCCGAGTACCGGGTTCAAGAAAGACGCTCCACTGGCATGTCTCTCCTGGCGTGAATGTGACGTGCTCAAATTGATCGGGGCGGGCATGAGCGATAAGGAGGTGGCGGCGGTATTGAGCCTGAGCGTGCGGACCGCGGCCAATCATGCGGCCCGGATTCGCGCAAAACTCGGAGTCTCAGGGCGATCGGGCCTGATCCGGTTTGCGCTGCGCCATCGCCTTGCCAATCTGTGACCCTCGGTCATGCCTTCCCG
>JAHFES010000019.1:0-4760 GCA_023248355.1 Nitrospiraceae bacterium | reverse complement strand
CTGGTAGGCGTTGCCGGTCACGCGTCCTTGTTCTGTTGTCACCTCCTGTCGTGTGGGAGGAAACGTCGATGGGTGGACGAGCGGGAATAAGTTCGAGCACGTGCCAGATGTGCCCCGTTCGCGCTCAGAGTCTGGTCTGTCGCGCGGCGGAGGCGGATGCGTCGACGTTCCAGCGATTCCTGCACCGGTTTATCTACCAGCCGCGTCAAATCGTCTTCTACGAGGGCCATCCGTGCCTGGGGATTTACGTTTTGTGCGCCGGCAAGGCCAAGCTCACATCGTCTTCGTCTCGAGGACATCGGCGCATCGTCGGCATCGTTGGGCCGGGCGAGCTGATTGAATGTAACGGCTTCTGCGAGAGCGTAGCGCATGAGGTGACCTGCGAGACGCTCGAACTCTCGCGTATTTGCCTGATCGACCGGCAGGGGTATTTGGAGTTGCTGCAGAAGAACCCGGCGCTGGCGATCGAGCTACTGCAACTCGTGAGCGGTCGGGTGTTGTTCGCTACGATGAACGGCGAGCGCGCTCCATTCTGCAAGACGATGGAGCGACTGGCCGCCCTTCTGCTCAGCCTTGGGCAACGATTTGGTCGCCGCAGTTCAGACGGCATCACGCTCGACATTCGGTTGACGCGCGAGGAGCTGGCAGAACTGATCGGGGCTGCTCCGGAAACGGTCATCCGGCTTCTGAGCCAGTTCAGACGCGAACGTTTGGTGAATACGAACGGGAGCGAGATCACGCTGCTGAAACCGGAGCGCCTGAACAAGATTGCCGGTTCTCTCTAGCCCATTACAGCAGCTCTTCCTTACCCCTTCCCTCGTGCCCTGGCTATCCTCACTGCACCCCTCGCCTGACGGTCGTCAGTCACTAAGCTGACGACCGTCATAGACATGCCTTACAGGCTTCGCCAGAATCCGCCCGCTCACCACACCATCACGCCTGTCTGGGGATTTATGGTACCGGTCAAGCTCATCATGACCCCGGTCGAGAAGATCAAGGCGATTGATCGGGACGAGAGCATTCGCTGTTCGGCGAAGCTGATGCGGGATCATCGAATCAGCAGCCTCCTCGTGATGAAGGGGCAGGATGTGGTGGGCATCGTGACGGATACGGATCTTGCCCGCCGGGCCTTGGCCGAGGAGCTGGACCCTGATCGCGCAACGGTGGAGCGGATCATGTCGGCGCCGGTGCTGCAGATTCCGCCGGAAGCGACCCTGCTCGATGCCAACGACCTGATGGCCAAGGAGGGTGTCCGTCATCTGGGAGTGCACAAGGACGGAAAGATGATCGGCCTGGTCTCGGTCCGTGATGTGGTGAACTTCCTGACGAAGTATCCGAGGAGCTGAGGACGTGAAGCGTCGCTCGTGAAGCGTGAAGCGTCGGACAAGATACGGTTCACGAGATACGAGGAACGAGGAAGCCAGTGAAGATTGCTCTCGGCACCGTTGGATTAGACAACGCCTTCCTGGAGCAGGTCGAGCGGGAAAGCGGTGAGGATTTATCCCGCTGCTATCAATGCGGCAACTGTTCAGGTTCCTGCCCGGTGTCGTTCGCGATGGAGATTCCGGTTTCGCAAGTGATTCGCTTCGTGCAATTGGGGCAGGAGCAGACCGTGTTGCAGGCCAATTCCATGTGGCTCTGCGTGTCCTGCCTGCAATGTCAGGCGCGATGTCCCAAATGCCTCGATCCCTCGAAGGTGATGGAAGCGCTCCGGCGGTTGAGCCTTCGCCAGGGCAAGCGGCCGGTCGCGTTGGCGCAGGTGCCCGACGGCTTTCTCGAACGATCGCCGCAACAGGCGGTGGTGGCTGGGTTCCGAAAACTTATCGCGTGAAGCGTATCTCGTGAAGCGTCGTTCGCGAGCGACGAGATACGAAAGACGAGCGACGAATGACGAGCATCCCCTACTATCCCGGCTGCACGCTCAACACAGTGGCCAAGGGGTTTGACCAATCGGCCAGGCAGTCGTTGCAGCTCCTCGGCGTCGAACTGGCGGAGTTGGCGCAATGGAATTGCTGCGGCGCCTGCTACCCGTTGACCCCCAACAATGTCATCGGGCTCACCGGTCCCACGAACGTGTTGATTCAATCGCAGAAAGCCGGCGGGACCGTCTCCACTCTGTGTTCGTTCTGTTACAACACGCTCAAGCGGACCAATCTCGTGATGAAGGAAGATGTGAGCCGCAGGACCGTCGTCAATGACTTTCTGGGCACGACGTACGAGGGTGAGGCGGAGGTGCTTCATCTCCTGGAGGTGATTCGGGATCGCATCGGGTTCGCCGAGTTGAAGAAACGGGTCAAGCGGGACCTCAAGAAACTCCGCGTCGCGGCTTACTACGGCTGCACCCTCCTGCGGCCCAAAGCGGTCGCCATTGACGGATCGGAGTCGCCGCGCATTTTTGAAGACTTTCTTGAGACCATCGGGTGTGGAGCGGTCGAGTTCCCGAATCGAGGCGAATGCTGCGGCGCCCACCTGGCGATGTCGAACGAGGAGGTTGTCGTCAGGCTGTCCGGCGCGGTCGTGGCCTCGGCCCAGGCCTTCGGCGCCGAGCTGATCGCAACCACGTGCCCGCTGTGTTTCTTCAACCTGGAGCGAAGCCAGAAGCATGCGCTGGAGGAGACCGGGGAGACAGCCACGTTGCCGGTCCTGTATTTCACCCAGCTCCTCGGACTGGCGCTCGGCATCGCCGAGGAGGAACTGAGCCTCGACGGCAACCTGGTCGACCCGCGGCCGGCGCTGGAAGCGAAAGGAATTGTCGAATGCGTCGTTCGTGAAGCGTGAAGCGTCCGAATCGGGAACGAGATGCGCTTTACGAGATACGAGCGACGAGATACGCTTCAGGGGGTCTCTTATGTCGAAGATCGGCGTCTTTGTCTGTCAGTGCGGGAATAACATCGCGGCCACGGTGGACACGGCGAAGGTGGCCGAAGAGGCTGCCAAGCTGCCAGGCGTGGTCCACACCGAGAACTGCCGGTTTCTCTGTTCCTCACCGGGCCAGCAGTTGGTGACTGAGATCATCAAGAGCAATGGCCTGGACAAGGTCGTCATCGCGGCCTGCTCCCCTCACATGCACGAGAAGACTTTCCGGAAGGCCAGCGAGTCTGCCGGGTTAAACCCGTATCAGTGCGAAATCGCCAACATCCGCGAGCACTGCTCATGGGTGCATGAAGATAAGACCAAAGTCATCGGCACGGAGAAATCCATCGATATCACCCGTATGACGGTCGAGCGCGTGCGGCGGAATGGGCCGCTGGACAAGATCAAGGTGCCGGTTAAGAAAAAGGCGCTGGTCATCGGCGGCGGCGTGGCCGGGATTCAAACCGCGCTGGACATCGCTGATGCCGGCCACGAGGTGATCCTGGTCGAGAAAGAGCCGTCGATCGGCGGCCAGATGGCCAAGCTCTCCGAGACCTTCCCCACGATGGATTGTTCGCAGTGCATCCTGACGCCGAAGATGGTAGAAGCCGCACACCATCCAAAGATCAGGCTGTACACCTATGCCGAGGTGGAATCGGTCGAGGGCTATATCGGCAATTTCACCGTGAAGATTCGGAAGAAAGCCAAGTCGGTGATCGAGGAACTCTGCACGGAGTGCGGGGAATGCACCACCAAGTGCCCCTTCTATGCGGAGAACGAATTTGATTCCGGGATGGCCAAGCGCAAGCTCATCTATATTCCATTTCCTCAGGCGGTGCCGGCGATTCCGGTGCTGGACCGCGCCCACTGTCCCAAGTACACCAAGGACATGAAAAAGTGCGGCGTCTGCGCGAAGGTCTGCGGCCCGAACTGCATTGACTTCGACCAGAAGGACTCCTTCGTGACGGAGCAGGTCGGCGCCATCGTCGTGGCAACAGGCTACGAAGTGATGGGCGTGGAGCGCTTCCCTGAATTCGGGGGCGGACGATACAAGGACGTGATCACCGGCTTGGACTTCGAGCGGCTGGCCAGCGCTTCAGGCCCGACGGGCGGGGAAATCAAGCGGCCGTCCGACGGCACCGTGCCGCGGCGGGTGGCGTTCATCGAGTGCTCAGGGTCGCGCGACGAGAGCAAGGGGGTTTCCTACTGTTCCAACATCTGCTGTATGTACACCGCGAAGCACGCGATGCTCTACAAACACAAGGCGCATGAGGGGCAGGCCTATATCTTCTACATGGACATCCGCTGCGGTGGAAAACGATACGAGGAATTTCACCGCCGGGCGGTGGAGCAGGAGGGGGCGATCTATCTCCGAGGGCGTGTCTCGCGGGTGTACGAGCGAAATGGAACGCTGGTCGTTCAGGGCGCCGATACATTGAGCGGCAGCCAGGTCGAGTTAGAGGCGGATCTTGTGGTGCTGGCGACGGCCGTTCTTCCTCGGGTGAGCGCGAAGGACCTCGCGAAGCGACTCGGGATCAGCTACGACGGCTATGGGTTTTACAACGAATACCATCCCAAACTCCGCCCAGTGGAGACGGCGACCGCCGGCATCTACTTGGCCGGGGCTTGCATCGGACCGGTGGATATTCCGACCTCAGTGGCGCAGGGCTCTGCCGCGGCCAGCAAGGTGTTAGGCCTCTTCTCGGCGGATGAACTAACGCGGGAGCCGGTCGTGGCCGAGGTGAACACCGCCACCTGTAACGCCTGCTGGGACTGCGAAACGGCCTGTCCCTATCAGGCGATCCAGCGCGAGGCGATCAAGGATCGTGCGGGCAATGTCCTGCGTTACGTCGCCAAGGTGAACGAGGGAGTGTGCGTCGGCTGCGGAGTGTGCGTGGCGGCCTGCC
>JAHFES010000018.1:2608-27928 GCA_023248355.1 Nitrospiraceae bacterium | reverse complement strand
TGATGGATTGGTTGCGGGATCCAGGATTTTTTGGAACTCATGCGAGAATGGGCGCAGATCTCAGCCAATTAATGGCTGCCGTTTTCACCGGACTTTTCATTATTGGTTGGGTACAGGCTAGGAAGCATAGGGCCGATGCGCATCATTGGCTGATGTTTAGCGGCATGGTTGCGATGCTCGCATTTTTTGTCAGCTATTACATGTTTAGGTCTCTGGGGGTTCTAGCATTTGAAGGGAAGGAAGGATTTGGAGGATCGCAATCGCTCTATGATCATGTGTTTGTCCCCGTGCTCATTCTCCATATCTTCCTCGTCATCGTCGGTCTAATCATGGCTGTCTATCTTCTCGTGTTGGGTTTTAGGGCGCAGACTTTTGTTGGGGGAGTTAGGCAACTTAAAAGCGGCACACTGCAGACCTCATGGGGCGCCATGGGCAAGGTATGGGGTGCCATTGGCGGACTTGTCGGCTTGTATCTGATCTTTTTGTCTGCGACTGACCGTCTTTCTTTTCGAAGATTGGGGGTCTGGGTCGTATTTATGGTGATGATCACACTGGTACTGGCGTTTGAGATGGGGATTCAGCGCATATGGCCGGACGGAGATCGTCGGCATCGCGTACTCGGCCGATTTACGATGGTCATCTACTGTGTCTTGTTTGTCACCGGGACCTTCACCTACACGATGCTCTACATTCTCTATCCGGGGAAGATCGGCTAAGTGAAGTGATAGGTGATGAGTGATCTGTGATGAGCTCTGAATGCAGGGATTTCGATGAGTAGAGGTTCCGAAACGCATCACGCATCACAGGTCTTCGCCATGCTGACCTGTGGTTGTGGACGCTGGATGCATACCGAGGGGATTGAGGAGCGAGCCTGCGAGGATGGTGTCTTGCAGTGGTTCATCAGGACGGAATGCCGTGGCTGTGGGCTCAAGGTCGGTGTCGATGTCCCGGCTGGACAGATGAATGGGTTGGTCGACCGTCTGATGTGGACGGACGATGCCTTGCATCGGCTGGATCGGATGCCGCCATACTTGGCCCCGCTGTTCCGGGATGAGGTTGAGCAGGATGTGCGTGTGCGCGGCGAACGGGTTGTCACCTATGACACGCTGCTCCGTCCGCGGACCGGTGAACGGATTGAGTGGGACGCCGAGGCCGAACGGCGTTTGGATAAGGTCCCAGCTCCGGTGCGTGCGATGGCGCGCATCGAGTTGGAGCGCACGGCAGCAGACCGTGGACTGTCTCGTATTACAGTCGCGCTGATGGAAGAAGTGAAGGCGCGTTATTTCGGAATGGGCTCACGGAAAAGTGAAGGGTGATTTGTGATGAGTGATGGGCGAAGAGAAGCGCGTTTTTCCCATTACCCATCACCCATTACCCATCACGCATCACTGGGGTTGTGATGTTGCATCGAATGGCGTTACGAGTGCTTCCCAGTCTCAGCCTGGCGGTCACGGAAGATTCTGTGCGCAAACAGAAGCGGATCGTCATGTTTGTGCCAGGATTGGTGGCATTCGGGGTCTATCGCCTGGCGAAGCATCTGGTGCCACTGACGGAGCCGCTCGTGTTGTTGACGGTGAGCAGCCTGGTGGCGATGGTAACGGCCGTTCTGGCCTATCGAGTCGGACGATCCGCCTCGTGGCCAGTGATTGTTCGTGAAGATGGGAGCCGTAGGCTTGTCTGGCTTGCCGGATGGATCGGCGCAGTCTATGGCGTCCAGCTCTCGCTGCTGGTGCTCGCGCTGTTGTGGTTGGTGGGCTACAGCTATTTTCAGCATCCGGATGGCCCGGCCATGATGGCGATCATTATTTCCAGCACCGCCGTGGCTCGTGACGCGTTTGAGATCGGTCACGTGCGGAAGCTCGCTGTCCTGGGACGTCCGTTTCTGACGTTTCCGGATGGGGTGGCACTGCGCGCATTATTGCAGAGTCGAGTCTCTCAGCTGGGCCACTGGGTTACGGTGGGACTAGGCGTCGGAGGGCTGGTCACATTGTCTGGACATGCATTTGTGGACGAGCAGATGGCGGCGCTCGCCCAGCTTCTTGGCGTGACGATTCTCGGAGGCGGGCTTGCGCTCTGTGCCTACTTCTGCGGATTGCGTTCACCTGCCTCTTGGGTCGAGACCCTCCGTCGGACTGCACCGACGGAATTGCTGAAGTATTGGTGGTGGCCCGGAATGGCCTTCGCATCCACCTACTACTTGGTTGTGATGGGCTTGCTGCTTTTTGTTGGGAGGCAACCGGGGATTGCAACAGAGCAGGCGGTCGTTGGGGGCGCGCTGGTCACGGCGATGATGGCGCTCTACGGCTACTATCTGGGCCATCGCCGACAGGTGGAAGATGAACAAGCTCCGCAACTGTCGAGCGGGATGCTGCGCTGCCCGTTTGTGATGGGGATTCTTGGAAAGACGGCAGGGGCTTCTGTTGGTGTGGCGTGTGTGGCCGGCGAGATGGCGTTAAGCAAAACCGGATCAAAGGGGTAGCCTCATGCGTCGAAGCTTCTGGGTGACACGTTCCATGATCGATATGGCTGTGTGCGTCACAATTCTGGTAGCCGTGTTCTGTGGCGCGTGGAGCGGGCCGAGTCTTTCCTTCGCAGAAGGGACGACGGATTTGTACTTTGGGACGGAGGGGACACCGCAAGGACCGGCGGCCCCGGCGCCTCACGAGACGGTGTATTCACGGGTCGGCGCGCTGGATAGTCGCTTGCTGGTCTGGTTTGTGACGCAGCAACATACCTACTTCGGCGGATTTGTCCTCGCACTGCCGCTGTTCTGTGCATTGCTGGAGTTTCTCGGGCTGACCACGAAAAAGCCGGCCTTGTCGCTTCGGTATGATGGATTGGCCAGAGACTTGGCCAAGGTGGCATTGCTCGCGCTGTCCGTGACGGCGGTGGTCGGGAGCCTTATGCTGGCCATGTTCCTCTACTTTTATCCGACGTTCATGAAATACATGGGCGGGACGTTCAAGTCCTTCATGCCGGCTTACGCTATCGTCTTTGTCGGGGAGTCGCTGCTACTCATCGTCTATTACTACAGCTGGAATCGTATGGCCGAGCCGGGGTTGAAGTGGATTCATGCGGCGATCGGCATCCTGACCAACATTTTTGGAACTACGCTGCTCTTGCTGGCGAATGCCTGGGCCGCCTTTATGATGTCTCCGGCCGGCGTCGATGCAGAAGGACGATTCTTGGGCAATGGATGGCATCTCTTGCATTCCGCGCTCTGGAATCCGCTCAATGTCCATCGTTTTCTTGCCGACATCATGTCCGGTGGCGCCGTGGTGCTGGCCTATGCCTGCTATCGATTCTTCACCAGTAAGACCGACGGCGAGCGTGCCTATTTCGATTGGGTGGGCTACATCTTCCTGTTTGTCACGGTGTGCGCACTGCTTCCGATGCCGATCGCCGGCTACTGGCTCATGCGTTCGGTTTACTCGTTCAGCCAGAGCATGGGAGTGACGATGATGGGCGGGTTGCTCACCTGGCTGTTTGTCGTCCAGGCGCTGTTGATCGGGGTGCTGCTCCTCGGCGTCAACTATTACATCTGGCAAAGCATGGCGCGGATTAAGGGAGGGGAACGGTACCAGCCCTATTATCAGTTTTTGCTCGGTGCCCTGACGCTGGCGCTGTTCATCTGGCTGACGCCGCACACGGTGATGATGTCGGCGGGTGAAGTGAAAGCAATGGGCGGCGCGCAGCATCCGGTCGTCGGAAACTACGGCGTGATGTCGGCAAAGAACGGCGCAGTGAATGTCATGATTCTCCTCACTGCACTCAGCTTTCTCTATTATCGACGAGCCAATCGGACCATGACGGTGTCGTGGGTCAAGACCGGCAACATTCTCATCGGGTCGCTCTATGCGATCGGCTTGCTGAATGTCATCTGGTTGTCCGTCTACGGATTCTACCTGCCGGCGAAGATTCGCGTTGGCCTGTCGTCACCGCAAGCCGTTACCACGCTGACGGTGATTGTTGCGGGTATCCTGATCAATCGCCTGATGCTGAAGGGATCGATCGTGCACGGTCCGATTCAATGGGGAAAGATTCCTGTTCGCGGCATGGTCGGGCTCTTTGGGTTGGCCGCAGCCTTCACCTGGGTCATGGGGCTCATGGGCTATATCCGATCTTCCGGTCGCCTCTCCTGGCATGTCAGTGAACTGATGGCCGATGTGTCGCCCTGGGCCTTCACGCCCGACCTGGAATTTGCAGCCAAGATGGTGACGTTGAACATGGTGGTGTTCTGGGGGGCGGTCTTGGCTCTGTTCTGGATGTGTCAGCGAGGGCAGGAGCCGGAAATGTTAGAAGAGTTCGTCGAGGATAATCCACAGGCGCTGGCTCCGGCGCCGTCTCAAGAAGCGCAAACATAGAGAAAGGGTCATCGGAGACATGATGAGGAAACGCTGGTTCAGCGGGCTTATGATGTTCGCGATGCTGTTTTCTGGCTCTATCGGGGTACAGGATGCCGCTGTTGCGCAGGGGCAGACGCTCGTGTTGGAAGATTTCCAGGCTAAAGAAGCTGACGGGTTCCCCTCAACTTGGGATCATGAAAATCAGCGGAGTCAATCGAAGGGGCGAGAGGCGTATAAAGTGCAGTCTGAGAATGGCGTGAATTTCTTGTCGGCGAAGGATGCGGGACAGCGGATCAAGAAGAAAAAGATCGAGTGGGATCCCAAAGCCTACCCCGTGCTGACCTGGCGTTGGCGGTTGAATAAAGCAGCGACAGGGACGGAGCCGCTCGCTGCCATCTATGCGTCGCTGGATACGGATCTTCTGTTTATCCCTGTTTTCACAAAGTACATCTGGAGCGCTACAAAGCCGGAAGGTACGCTGACCGAGGGGGGCATGTTCAGTGGCTCGGAAATCGTGGTGCAGAGCGGCACGAAGGATGTCGGTCAGTGGTTTGAAGAACGGGTGAACGTGTACGAAGATTTCAAGCGGATTCACCAGCATGAGCCGGCGCCGAAGGCCTGGGGCATTTCGATCATTGCGGGACCGGGTGTTGAAATTGATTTTGGCCCGATGGTGGCGAGTTCAGGGAAGTAGACGAGGCACAAGGGGTCATGGCTCAGGATACAGCGTCAGCCGGCATCATGCCTATCCAGAAGCTGTTCGACATTGTGCTTGGGTTGACGGTCATGGGGACGGTGGGGACGTTGATCGGGTTCATCATGGGCGGTGGCCTGATGCCGGTCGCGATTGGTCTGGGGCTTGCGCTGGGCGGGGTGATCGGATTTCTCGGAGGCCGTCGCTTCCTCGTCAGTATCTTAGTGGGAGCCCTATTGGGCGGCGCCTTGGCCTGGTTAGTGGCGGGCGGGGAGCGGGTATGGGTCGGCGCTGGGGCTGGGGCGGCCATGGGCGGATTTCTTGGTGTCCAGATTTCCATGTTGCTGGATATGCGTACGGCTCGGAAGACCAGCGCAGAGGCGGGTGAGTCTGCTGCTGAAGGGATGACTCCCAGGACGTAAGGATGACGAGTCTTATCCGTATTGAACGAACGGAGTGATATGGAAAACAGAGGGGTGTTGATCGGGTCCATTGTGTTCGTCTTCGGATCATTCATTCTGATGATCGCGGCACTCGTCTATGAATCATATAAGGCGAAGCAGATGCGTGAGGTTGTCATGAGCATTAAGACCGAATCGCGGCCGGTGGCCGGTAAGGTGGCGCCCCAAGATTACTCCATGTACAAGACCAAAATCGGGGACGAGGGGCGAGAGATGGTGCAAGTTCCCGAGGGGCCGTTCACCATGGGCAGTCATGATGGCGATCCAGATGAAGCCCCAGAGCATCAGGTGTTTCTCAAGGGGTTCTTTATTGATATGAAAGAAGTGAATCAAGACGAGTATCTTCGTTTCGCAAAGATGACGAAGCGTCCTCTGCCTAAGATTGAAGTGTTCGAGGACGATCAGTCTAAGGTGCTCAAGCCGGAACTTGTGGCCATGAGTGTCTCCTGGGACGATGCGAAGGCCTATTGCAAGTGGGCGGGCAAGCGGTTGCCGACTGAGGCGGAATGGGAGAAAGCGGGACGCGGTGAGGGAAAGCGGAAGTATCCGTGGGGGGACAAATTCACGACTGGAACGGCCAATGTCGATGGGGCTGAGGATGGCTACAGATATCTGGCGCCTCCGGGATCGTTTGAGTCTGGGCGAAGTCCCTACGGGCTCTATGACATGACAGGGAATGTGGCCGAATGGGTTGAGGATTCGTACGAGGAGAGTATGTACAAAAAAGGGGTCTACCGGGATCCCAAGGGACCTGACGATGGTCAACTCAAGGTGGTGCGTGGTGGCTCCTGGAGGGAGACTGAGCAGAATGCCAGGCTCTCGAAGCGGTTCGCCGCCAAGTATTGGCGGACCGATATTACAATCGGATTCCGTTGCGCGAGCGACCTTGACCTTGGGGTTGGGGCCGCGAGTCAATAACTGTAATGCTGGAAACTAAGTTCAAGGTTGCCTTTCTTCTTGTCATCCTGGCGTTTGCAGCTCTTCCTATCATGGGTATTCTTCGCGGGACGACGAGCACGCCATTCGAAGAGTCAGCCTCTGAGCCTCAAGATCCCGCTCAATCTGGCGCTCTTCCCGCTTCAAATGAGAGCCCAGTACAAGAGGAGATGATACAGATCCCTGCTGGTTTGTTTCTTCGCGGAACTGATGTCGGGGGGTTTGATGAACGGCCGCCCCGAGAAATCTTCCTTGATGCGTTTCAGATCGACCGATACGAAGTGACGAATTTTCAGTATGCCCAATTTGCCTCTGCTGTCGGCCACCGAAAGGCCGGGCCCCCTTCGCGGTATGCCAAGAATATCGCGAGAATGCGAGGCCCTAATCAGCCGGCTGTCTATGTGTCATGGGACGATGCTGCGGCCTACTGCCAGTGGAAGGGAAAACGGCTTCCCACCGAAGCGGAATGGGAGAAAGCCATGCGGGGGACGGACGGTCGTTTGTGGCCCTGGGGAAATGTCGAGCAGCTTGATGGGGCCAACTGGGCCCGGGTTAATGATGGGTATGAGGCGAGTGCGCCGGTGGGGACTTTCAAAGCAGATGTGAGTCCCTATGGTGTCATGGATGGGGCGGGTAATGTCATGGAGTGGGTCGAAGACTGGTACTCGGAGGGGTATTACAAGGGGTCTTCGGAGAAGAACCCACCGAGCCCTGAGCATGGTGTCTATCGTGTGTTGCGGGGAGGGGGATACACGACGACCGGTGGGGACCTCAGGGTCACTAGTCGAAGCAAGATGGTGCCCGATTTTCGCGATGAAACGATTGGATTTCGCTGCGCGATGGCGGCAAAAAACGGCGCAGATGGGATGTCAGCTCAAGGCGAGAAAGCTATAGGAAATCAAAGTAGTAGAGAATCAGAAACACGGCTAAAATGATGTTGACAACCATACCGGCCAAAACTATAATGTCGAAAATTTTTGAGTTTTTTGTCATGGTTTTCCCTATGTTTTTTTTCGCCACTAGCGAGGAATTTTCAATAACACACGGGTTCCAGGGTGTCAAGGAATTCAAAGGCTTCAATCATTATTTCGATTAGGGAAGGGGAGGCACGATGGCGACGGCAACAGTTGACAGCGAAATGAAGGTTAAGGTCGGCAAGATGATTTTCTACATCACTTGTGCGGTGGGTATTTGGTTTTTCTACTGGTTCGCCGGCATTCAGTGCCCCTGCTAGGGCAGGGCCACGCGTGTACTGGGATTTCTTGAATGTTTGCTCGATCTGAGGAGGAGGCAATAATGGGTCAGACGATTGTGTACGGGATTATCTCGCTGGTAATTTGCGTTGCCTATTTCACATTGGTTGATCACTATCTAATGGACATGCAGGGGCTGGACTACTGGTATCTGTTCCGCAAGTAGGTCGAAGTGGTCGCCTAACTCCGAGTTGAATTTCTTGGGCTTGTGATGAATCTTTTTCGTAATGCATTAAGGAGGTATCCCATGGGTCTTGTAACCCGGAAGAAAGTGTTATCAATCATGGCGCTCTGCGCAATGGTTGGCCTCCTCCTGTTTCCTGTGGTGGTGTCGCTTCCGTCACTGGCAATTGGTGCGGATGCGCCTGACGCGGCAAAGAAGGAGGATGCAAAGGCTGAGAAGGGGCGAGATGTCTACTACAAGACGGAGGGTGTTGTGGCCGGCGCTCCTGCTCCGAAGACCGTGGACGGTCCCAGGGACTATCCGCGATATAATTTCGAGAGCCGTGTGTTGTTGTGGTTTGCAAACCAGCAGCACCTCTACTACGGCAGCTTCGTACTGGCCGTGCCACTCTTCTGTATGGTTATTGAGTTCATGGGGATGGTGACGAAGGACAAGGCGCTTGCAAAGCGCTACGATCAGCTGGCCTACGATTTTATCAAGATCAGTCTCACGGCCTATTCGCTGACGGCTGTCCTGGGCGGTATCCTGATATTTACCTTCCTCACTCTCTATCCTGCATTCTTCGGTTATCTCTCAAGCATCTTCCGGCCGGTCATGCACATCTATGCGTTGATGTTCGTGGCGGAGAGCGGAACCCTCTACATCTATTATTATGGCTGGGACAAGATGAAGGAGGGGTTCCTGAAGTGGATCCACTTGAGCATGTCGGTCATCCTGAACGTCATCGGAACCTTGCTCATGTTCTTGGCGAACTCATGGGTCGGCTTCATGATGTCGCCGGCCGGCGTCGATGAGCAGGGCCGCTACCTTGGAAACATCTGGCACGTCATTCACACGGCATTGTGGAACCCGCTCAACATTCACCGCCTTCTTGGCAATATGGCTTTTGGCGGCGGTGTCGTTGCTGCCTATGCCGCCTATAAGTTCTTGGCGTCAAAGACCGACGAAGATCGCGCCCACTACGATTGGATGGGCTATATCGCGATGGCGCTCGGCGTGGCGTTCTTGATCCCGTTGCCGTTTGCGGGCTACTGGCTGATGCGTGAAGTCTATGCCTATCGTCAACAGATGGGCATCACGCTCATGGGCGGACTGCTCGCCTGGCTCTTTATTATCCAGGCCACCATGATTGGCATCTTGTTCCTGAGCACGAATTACTACTTGTGGCAGGCCATGGGCCGGATGCGCGGCGCGGAAAAATATCAGCGGTACATCAAGTACCTCGTCTTTATTCTCGCCTGCGGCTACATGGTCTTTATTACACCGCACACCATGGTCATGACCCCGGCCGAATTGAAGGCTATGGGAGGTCAGCAGCATCCGGTGCTGGGTAACTACGGCGTGATGTCGGCAAAGAATGGCGGGATTAACGTCATTATTACCACCACGGTGTTGAGCTTTGTGTGGTACATGCGCGGCAACAAAGTCTCGACTGTATCCTGGGCGAAGTTCGGAAATATCTTCATGGGCGTGTTCTTCGCTTGCGCCTATGTCAACATTATCTGGCTCGCGATTTTAGGGTACTACATTCCGGCCAACGTCCGAGTGGGGCTGTCGGTGCCGCAAGTTGCGACAACGTTGTCCTGCCTCTTCTTCATGTTCGCGCTGAATGCTGTGATGATGAAGGGTGCCAAGCAGATGGGGCCAATCGAGTGGGGTAAGATTTCCGCCCGCTCGCAGTACGCCCTGATCATGCTGGCAACGGCATTTACCTGGATGATGGGATTGATGGGCTACATTCGTTCCTCGGTCCGTCTCTTCTGGCATGTGAATGAAATCATGCGCGACAATTCACCGTGGGCGTACACACACACGGTCGGATTTGCTGCGAACATGATCTCATTTAATGTGTTGTTCTTCTGGGTTAGCATTCTCTTTGTGTTCTGGCTCGGCAGCTTGGCGGCCAAGAAGGCGCCAGTTGAGGTCAAGGCGGCGGTTCCTGGTAGCGCACCGCAGCCGGCAGGTAGCCACTAACCATCTTATTGAGCAACTGGCTCAAGGGGGGCGGTGCGGAAAGCGCCGTCCCCCGTATAGCCGCAGGAGGTTAAAAACGTGATTAATCAGGCTCTAGATATGGGATGGCCGGCACTTGCGTTGCTGGCCGGCCTATTGATTTACTTCCAGGTGTCCATCAGCGATCCGGCTGCGAAAAAGCGGGCCACGTTCAAGACATTTATTGGGATGATCGCAACGTTCCTCTTGTTCGTCGCGATTGCCAACTACAAGGAAAATTTTTACGGGGAGAATCGGTTATTGCCGGTCTCACTCGTAATGCTTACCGCCGCGTCGTTTATGATGGCATTGTACTTTGCCAATCTCGCCGCATTGCTGAAAATTGGCGGAGCCATGTTCTTCGTGGCAGCGGTTCTCTCGGGGTATGGCAATTGGTTGCCGCAGGTTGAAGGTGGATTTCCTCCAAAGGAAGAAAAGCTTGATTTCAGTTCGATGACTGCTCAACAGCTAGCCGATGAAGGCGAAAAGATTATTTTCGGTGGTATTGGCAAGAACAAAGAACAGGGCGCGATCGGCAAAGGCCAGTGTCCTCTCTGTCACGCATTCCATGCCGGAATGTTGGGTGAGCGGGCTCCGAACCTCATCGGGTTGCCGGAGCGTGCAGGCAAAGAGCGACTGGAAGATCCAAAGTATTCAAAGGGCAATCCTTCAAAGCGAGAATATGCGCAAAAGGAGGCCTTCACTGGTTCAGGAACTGCGGAAAACGGTCAGGAGTACATTGCTGAGTCGCACGCATGTCCAAGCTGCTACGTAGTGGCAGGTTTCGGAGTGAAGGGTACGAATGACAAAGAGAGTCCAATGCCGGCCATCCACAAGCCTCCAATTTCGTTGAGCTTGCCTGAGCTCGCGGCAGTGGACACATGGCTCTATGTCCGTGAAGGTCGTGATGCTCCTTCATTCGATGAAATTGTCAAGTCGTACGAAAAGTTTATTCCAGAAGCTGATCGTCCCAAGCAGCAAGAAGAGAAAGCTGGACCTGCCAGTGCGCTAATGGCAGATGGTACCGAGCCCGTCGATCAGATCTTTGCAAAGGCTCAATGCGTGGCCTGCCACACGATTCCTGGAATTCCCGGTGCAACTGGAACGATTGGTCCGAAGCTTGTTGAGGGGACCAATGCGCCCAGCCGGATGAAGGATAAGGAGTACAAGGGAACGGCAAAGTCGACAGCCGATTACATTATGGAATCGGTGGTGTTACCAAGTGCGTACGTGGTGAAGCCATTCCCGGATAACACGATGCCGAAGGTGTTTGGTCAGAAACTCAGCGCCGGAGCGCTCAAGAAGATTGTGGACTACCTCTCGCAAGTGTACGAGGGGAAAGAGCCTCCAAAGATTTCTTAACTGAGCTGTGAATCTTTTTAGACCAAAGGGAGTGAACCCATGAAAGCATTGATGTCAGTCGGCGCGCTGGTAGGAGTCATCGGACTCCTCCTGCTGGTCGGGATGATCCTCGACGTTGTCCCGTCGAACACTGTGCGCTTAGTCGAGGGCTACATGCCCATTCAGATGTTGCTGGAGTTTACCTGCTTCGTGGCTGGCTTTACGGGGTTGAGCTATATGCTCGGTTCGATGGGCATGGCGGTCCCTCGGTTTTGGCAGGGCATTGGTTTTTGGGCATTTGTCCTGCTCTATCTGAAGTTCCGTGTCTATCCGCCGATCCCATTCAGTGTCCGCGCGATGTATGGGACCGTGTCTCTCGTTGCAGTATTCATGTGGGTGTCCGCCAACGAAGAAGACTGGAAGAAATTCAAGCAGCCGATCATGAACGTTCTGGATGCCCAGAGCGGGAAGAATAAGCTGCTTCGTTATGCCTACCTCGTTCTGCTTCCGATCCTGATCGGGGGCTTTTCTTTCAATGCAATGAAGCCGAAGTCGGAAGAGCCGATCGAGTTGCGTACGGTGCATCCGGCTCCTCCTGCCAGCACGAAGGTTCACGGTAAAAGCTATACACTTCAAACGTCCCAGAATCCCTACCGTGTCAATCTGGAAGGAAAGTTCGATCAGGATTACAGCAATAAACTGATCGTCGAGCAATCCATGGGCCGCTTGATGGCGCCGAACGCCAATCCTTGGGATGAGAAGAGCCAGGGATATTTGAAGTACGTGCGGGAAGGCGGAGAGATTTTTTTCCAAAACTGCCACTTCTGCCACGGTGACAACTTGAACGGCCGCGGTCTCCATGCGTTCGCGTTCAATCCGATTCCAGCGAACTTTACCGATCCTGGCACAATCGCCCAGCTCCAGGAGACCTTCATTTTCTGGCGCGTCGCCAAGGGTGGACTTGGTTTGCCGAACGAGGGATTCCCCTGGGCCTCGGTCATGCCACCTTGGGAACAGCACCTCACAGTCGATGAAATCTGGAAGGTGATTCTGTTCGAGTACTGGCACACAGGCTACTATCCCCGTACATGG
Source organism: Nitrospiraceae bacterium (assembly GCA_023248355.1). Classification (GTDB taxonomy): domain Bacteria; phylum Nitrospirota; class Nitrospiria; order Nitrospirales; family Nitrospiraceae; genus Nitrospira_D. The sequence goes on along the minus strand of JAHFES010000018.1, from coordinate 15,629 downwards.
GAATAGTCGGTCACGTAATCTAATGCCAACCTGGATATACGAGATGAGGGTAAACATGATGAAGAGTTTAAGTCGGAAGGCAGCAGTGGTTGCCGCAACCGCCTTCGGAATCATCCTGGTTTCAGGAATTACGGGCGTATCGCTCTTCGCACAAGATGCGATTCCTGAAGGATTTAAGAAAGGGGACCTTGCACCAGAGCCCCCTGCCGAGATGATCGAAGCGGGTAAGCGCGTGTATTTCACCAAGTGTGTGTGGTGCCATGGTGTCGATGGCGCAGGTGATGGACCTGGCGCCGATCGGCTGTGGCCGCGGCCACGGAATTTCAATCAGGGGACATTCAAGATTCGCCACACGGCGAGCGGTGAGCTGCCGTTGTTCGACGCCAAGAAGCCGATTCCTGGCCAGAACGACCTGTTTGAAACCGTGACCAATGGCTTGCCGGGATCGGCAATGCCGTCCTGGGAAGGTATTTTGACGGAAGAGCAGCGGTTGCAAGTATTGTCCTTTGTGACAACTCAACTGGTGAAGGACCGGAAATTTACTGACAAGCAATCCGAGAGTCAGACGATCCTCCAACTCGCAGATCTGAAGCCCAAGTCAGCCACGGATGAGAGCAAGAAGCGCGGGTCTGAGCTCATCGTGGAAAAGAAGTGTATTGAGTGCCACGGCGTCGAGGGCCGCGGTGACGGCAATGCCTTCAACCTGAAAGATGACTGGGGTTTTTCCATCCAACCAGCAGACTGGCACAAGTGCTGGAATTTCCGTGGCAGTCGGCAAGATGCGTACAACGTCAGGAACATTTTCCGGACGTTCTCGACCGGCGTGAATGGGACGCCGATGCCTTCATTCGCGGACAGCACCTCTGTTGATGAGCGTTGGGATATCGCGAACTTCGTCAATTCGCTTTGTGAAAGAGATCCGGAAGGCAACCCGCTTCCGATCGATCCATTGACGGACAAGCCGAAGATTAATTTCGTCGTGCAATCGAATCCGGTGGAAGGCGAGATTCCGGCTGATATGGAAAATGAAGCGTGGCAAAAAGCCCCCAAGCGCTATGTGGCCATGGGTGGTCAGATCACGCACAAGCCGAGAAACTTCGTGAATCGAATCGACGACATTTGGGTCCGTTCGCTCTATAACGACAAGAGCGTGGTCTACCTGCTTGAGTGGGATGACCGGACCAAGAGTGTGGCCGAAGGAAAGTTGCCTTGGGCTCCGACTCAGGTCAACCTTGACATCAAGGAGCAGGATCCGAAGACCGGTGAGGAAGGGTCCATCGCGGCCAATCAAAACAAGTACACGGTGTATAACGACGCCATTGCGATCGAAACGCCGGTCAAGTGGCAGGAGCTTCCTGCTCCGATTAAGCCCCGCTATCTCTTCGGAACGAACGATCAGTTCCCGGTGGACATCGTGAAGTGGGAGGCTGATGGGTCCATCCGGGCATTCAAGGGAACCGGATGGGATAAGGATTTCGAAGAGCGCGATAGCTATGAAGAGAATCTGAAAGTATTGAAGTCCGAATGGAAGAACGGTCGTTGGTACGTCATGATTCAACGTCCTCTTGGCAATAAAAAGGATCAGGATTATGACGAGGACACGCTCTTTGAAATGGGGAAGTACATCCCGACAGTGTTCTTCGCCTGGGATGGACATAACGGGGATGCGGGACGCAAGATGGCCGTTTCGGCCTTCTTCTACACGTACCTGCAGCCGTCGATTCCTCGAGAAGTCTATATCTATCCATTCGTGATCGCGGGTGGGATCGTGGTCCTCGAGGCTTGGGTCATAACCCGACGCGCCAACAAGAAGAAGGGGAAGGCCCTGTAAGTTTCTGTTGGCATTGTTCACGTGGAAGAGTTGAAGGGGGTGGGGGTAACCCACCCCCTTCGTATTTTGTGCTCGCGAAGTCAGACCAGTCTCGGGGGCGGCATGATAGATGTGACGGGAGTGATTCTCGCCGGTGGTAAGAGTCGGCGAATGGGCGAAGATAAGCGATTTCTCACTGTGGGAACAGCCACGCTGTTAGATCGATGCCGCTCAGCGATGATGGGCGTTTTCCAAGAAGTGCTGATCATCACCGCGCAAGATAGTCCGCCTTTGGAGGGTGCAGGGTGTTGTGTCCATCAGGACCTGATTCCAGATTGCGGTAGCCTCGGGGGGCTCTACACCGGTCTCAAGCTTGCAACATGTGGTCGAGTCTTTGTTGTCGCCTGCGACATGCCGTTCCTAAACCAAGAGATGATTCAGTTTTTTGTGAATCGTGACTCCGAAGCTGATGTTGTGATGGGTCGCTTGCCAAGCGGCTTGCAGCCGTTACACGCCGTGTATGGGAAGCGGGCGCTTCCGTGTTTTGAACGAATGGCATCTGCGCGCCATCTCAAGATTCAAGATATCGTCTCAGAGTCGTCATTGAAGGTTACGGTCGTAAGCCCTTCTGAATGGGCGCACATTGATCCGGCATCTCAATCCTTCCAGAATGTGAATACTCCTGCAGATCTTGCAGCAGCAAGGGGTGGGGTCTCACGTTCTCCCCGGGCGCAGTGAATTGCAACGAGTCAGACTCCGTGTTGGTCATCCATCCTGGTGGCTTGGGCGATGTGTTGTTATCGCTCCAAGCCATAGCGTCTCTTCGCAATCGCCATCCCACAGATCAGATTGTGCTGCTAGCAGGATCGGACGTTGGAAGCTTGCTCCAAGCCTGTGGGGTGGTTGATCGTACACTCACCACGGAGTCAGACGATCTTGCCTCGCTCATGAGTGGCTCGGAACAGCTCTCGAGCGCACTACGCGAGCTGCTAAGACGGTGCAAGCGTGTGGTTGGGTGGCTCAAGGATCACGATGGAAGTGTGCGGGCGACACTGCAACGACTGGGAATCCCCTGGATCGTTCTTGAAACCCCGGTCCCTCAACGAGGGGTCCATCAAAGTAAGAGATTCTTGGATGTGCTGACGGAGGAGCGATGCGGCCATGCGCAGTCGGCTCATTTGGTTATTCCCGAAACACTGAGCCAGGATGGCGCAGCCGTTCTTCGTACGATGGGGATTCAAAAAGGGCAGGATTTTGTCGTGTGCCATCCTGGCAGCGGGAGTGTCCATAAGTGCGTGCGACCGGAAACTATGGTGGAGGTCATTCGGAAGTTTCGGCAAAACGGGGTCATGCCGATCCTCGTTGGCGGGCCGGCTGACGAACTAGCCGTTGAACGTGTCAGGGATCTCGGTGTTCGAGATGTGCCGGTGATTCAGAGGCAGTGTCTTCCGACCATCGCCGGGATTCTTGCTCAAGCCCGGCTTTTCGTTGGACATGATTCGGGACTGACCCATCTCGCAGGGGCGCTACAGATTCCCACGGTGGCCATCTTTGGTCCGACTGATTCGCGCCAATGGGCGCCGCAGGGTGACCATGTATCCGTGGTTACGGGACCACCATGTTCCTGTCAGGGTTGGGCATGCGTCCGAGCCTGTGAGGCAAAGCCCTGCTTGTCCATCGCGGTAGAGGATATTCTTGCGGCTTCCATTTCTCTGCTGAGCCGCTACCGCATGGTCACAAAATCCTGACTCCTCACCTTGTCACTCATTATGCCGTATGTTACAGTGCCAAGTTGCTTTTTCCTAGCATCTCTAAGGACTTAGGTGATGTCAGTGACTCAAGGCGTCATACAAGAAAAAGTCGAAAGTGCTCTAAGGCAGGCATTAGCCGATGCCAAAGCCAAAGGGCTGCTCAAGATAGAAACCTGCCCAGGAATAACATTAGATGCTCCCAAGCGGCCTGAATGGGGCGATTTGGCCAATACTGTTGCTATGGTCCTGGCAACGTCAGAAAAAATGGCACCACAGGACATCGCCGAAATTATCGTCAAGAATCTTCTTCCCGCTCATGACCAACTGTTCGAACGGGTTAATATTGTCAAGCCGGGGTTCATCAATTTTACCGTGAGACCCTCTGTGTGGCTTGAAGTCCTGCGTGAGATTGAGCGGCAGGAATCGGCCTATGGCACGACTGATGTGGGAATTGGGAAACGGGTGCTGGTCGAATATGTCAGCGCGAATCCCACTGGGCCGCTTCACGTGGGCCATGGGCGAGGCGCTGCGGTCGGCCAGGCACTTGCGAAGCTGCTGAAAGCGGTGGGGCACGACGTGGTGAACGAGTACTACATCAACGATGCCGGACGGCAGATGAAGCTGCTGGGAGCCTCGGTCTATGCCCGCTATCGAGAACTTGTGGGCCAGCCGATCGCGTTTCCCGAAGATGGGTATCATGGCAGCTATATCCGTGCTGTGGCGGAACGGATTCATGCGGCAGAAGGGGACCGTCTGGCCACGCTTCCGCCGGACCAAGCGGAACAGCGCTGCCGGGAGCTGGCCTATCATGAGCTGCTGGGACTCATTCGGAACGATCTCCATGCCTTCGGGATGGAATTCGACTCCTGGTTCAGCGAAGCGTCGCTGATTTCATCAGGCGCTGTGGAAAAGGCGTTTGCCGATCTCAAGAGCCGCGATCTGCTATTCGAAGAGGACGGGGCGTTGTGGTTTCGGTCGTCCAAGTTCGGTGACGAGAAAGACCGGGTGGTTCGGAAACAAGATGGGGAGTGCACCTACCTGGCGTCGGACATCGCGTACCATCGAGACAAGCTCCAGCGTGGGTACGATCTCCTGATCGATGTGTGGGGCGCGGACCATCACGGGTATATCCCCAGGATGCAGGCGGTGATGCAGGCCTATGGGCATCCGAAAGATCGGTTACAAGTTGTTCTCGTACAGCTGGTCAAATTGTTGCGCGGCGGGGCGGAAGTGAAAATGTCGAAACGCACCGGCGAATTCGTCACCATGCGGGAAGTCATCGAGGAAGTGGGAGCGGATGCAGCCAAGTTCTATTTCCTCATGCGTGACTCCAAGACCCAGCTGGATTTCGACTTGGAGCTGGCCAAACAACATTCCTCCGATAATCCCGTCTACTACGTGCAGTACGCGCATGCCAGGATTTGCAGCCTCTGGCGCGTGGCCGCGGCACGAGGGATTGTCTGTCCGTCGGCTTTGGAGACTGACCTCACCGTGTTGACGGATCCTGATGAGCTGGGTTTGATCAGGAAATTGTCTGCGTATCCCGAAGTGCTTCAGGCCAGTGCGGTGGCGTTCGAGCCTCACCGAGTGACCTACTATCTGCAGCAATTAGCAGCGCTGATGCACACCTTTTACAATAAACATCGCATTATGCCTCCGGCGGGCGATCAAGAGAGCGGCGAGTCGCCATCAACGGAAGCGTTGTCGCCAAAGATCACCGCGGCACGGCTCGTCTTGATGCGAGCTGTCCAGCAGGTCTTACGAAACGGCTTATCCGTGTTGGGGATTTCAGCGCCTGAGCAGATGTAACTGAGGAGTACGTGCGCGCGATGGTGCAGTACCAGCTTCGACAGCAGGATCGGCAGACAAAAGCGCGGCGTGGCCAGCTACGAACCGCTCGTACGGTCATCGAGACGCCCACTTTCATACCGGTCGGGTCGTTGGGGCCGGTGAAGGGACTGGAACCGGACGATCTCTACAATCTTGGGTTCCGGTTGATGCTCAACAATGCCTATCACCTGTATTTGCGGCCAGGACATAAGATTGTGGCTGAACTGGGCGGGCTGCATGCCTTCACCGGATGGCCCGGTGCGATCCTCACCGACAGCGGGGGCTTTCAGATTTTCAGCCTGGCCAAGCTCTGTCAGGTGACCGACGAGGGCGTGACGTTCCAATCGCACATCGATGGTTCGACTCATTTCATTACGCCGGAGACGGCCATTGAAATCGAAGAGGCATTGGGGGCGGATATCGTCATGGCGTTTGATCAGTGCGTGGCGCTTCCCGCCAGCCGAGAGGCGATTCGGGAGGGTGCGCGGCGGACGAAGCTCTGGGCGGAACGGTGTCAGGCAAGCCGACGACGGACGGATCAAGCGTTGTTTGGGATTGTCCAAGGCGGGTTGGAGCAAGACCTTCGTGTGGCCTCGGCCAGAGACTTGGTGGGTTTGGGATTCGAGGGGTATGCGGTCGGCGGCCTGTCCGTGGGGGAAAGCAAAGCGGATATGTACGCGACGCTTGATGTCACGGTTCCCGAACTGCCAGAGGATAAGCCGCGCTATCTCATGGGCGTGGGGCTTCCTGAGGATCTCATTGAAGGAGTCGCCCGGGGCATCGATTTGTTCGACTGCGTCGTGCCGTCCCGCCATGGCCGAACGGGGTCGTTGTTCACGGGCTCGGGTCGGGTGGTCATCAAACAGGCGCAATACCGACGCGATGAGCGGCCGATCGATCCCGATTGTGGATGCGTGGTCTGTAAGCGCTACTCGCGGGCCTACCTGCACCATCTCTTCAATGTGAAAGAGATGCTGGGGGCCAGGCTGAATACGATCCACAATCTTTGGTATTTTTCCGATTTGATGCAGCGGGTACGATCGTCGATTGAACGGGGGACGTTCTCCGCCTTTCGGGAGGAGTTCTACCGTGTGTGGATGAGCATGGAATCGGCCAATGGCGAACCGGCCGGCACCGAGCGTGAACCACGGGCCGGTCTTGATTAGGGGAGTATAACCGTATGGTGATGTCGTCGATAGCATGGGCTCAAGGGATGGGCGGGGGAGGGTCGAGCAGCGGCACGTTGCTCTCCCTGATTCCGTTTGTGTTGATTTTCGTGATTTTTTATTTCCTGTTGATCTTGCCGCAGCAGAAGCGTCAAAAGCAGCAGAAGGCGATGCTCAGCGAATTGAAGAAAGGCGATAAGGTCATCACGGGTTCCGGAATCTGGGGCACCGTGACGAATCTGGGCAAGGAGACAGTAACGCTCCAGGTGGCCGACAATACGAAGATCAAACTGCAACGGGATCACATTTCCAAATTGCGTAGCGATGAGGACGACAAGGAATAGTCCGGGCCAAGACGAGAGGGGTTGATCGAGACATGAAAAAAGTAGGTGGGCGGTTCGCGTTACTCGCACTTGTGGTTGTGCTGTCGGTGGTGTTTTTTCTGCCCTCGTACAAGCCGCTCTATCAGGCCATGCCTGACTGGGCGCGCAAAGTCATTCCGGACAAGGGCATCACGCTGGGGTTGGACCTGCAGGGTGGCATCCACATGGTCATGGAGGTGGATGAAGATCGCGCCGTAGAGATCGCCGTGGATCGATCCGTCGTCTCACTGCAAGATTTGCTCGTCGACAAGAAGATTCCGGCGGAATCGGTCAAGCGGACCGGCGCCAACCACATCTCCATCCAATTTGCGAATGGGGAGATCAAGGCACAGATTCAGAAGCTGGTCGACGAGTATCCGACGTTCTTCGAAGTGGATGCCGCGGGTTCGGCCAACAGTGTCGTGTGGGAACTCCGAGAGTCTGAAGTGAAGCGCATTAAGGATTCCGCCATCAATCAAGCCCTGGAAACCATCAGAAACCGAATCGATCAATTCGGCGTGGCCGAGCCGTTGGTGCAGCGGCAAGGGTTGAAACAGATTGTCGTGCAACTGCCGGGTGTGAAGGAACCGAAGCGGGCGAAGGACCTCATCAAGGAGACCGCGCTGCTTGAGTTCAAGATGCTCGACGAAGACAATCAGATGAAGATGGATTTCCCTCCCCGAGTTCCGAAGGAAAAAGAGGCGGAGGTTCTCAAGCAGTTCGAGGGCAAAGTGCCTGAGGGCGATCAGATTCTCTTTGAACGGGTCGTGGAAAAGGAGACCGGACGAGAATTCCGCATCCCGTTCCTGGTGAAGAAGCGGGTGATGTTGACCGGCGATGTGCTAAGCGATGCCCGGGTCTCGATCGGTCAATTCAATGACCCCTATGTGTCCATTGAGTTTGACGGCAAAGGCGGGCGCGAGTTCGAGCGGATTACCGGCGAGAATGTGAAAAAGCGCATGGCGGTCGTCCTGGACAACACCATTTACTCCGCACCGGTCATTCAAGAGCGGATTTCAGGCGGACGGGCGCAGATCACAGGGACCTTCACCACGCAGGAGGCCAGCGATCTGGCCATCGTGCTGCGGGCCGGTGCGCTACCCGCGCCGCTCAAAATCATTCAAGACCTGACCGTGGGGCCGTCCTTGGGGCAGGACTCTATCGATAAGGGCGTGCAGTCGACGCTCATTGCCGGCGCGCTGGTCGTGGTGTTTATGATCGTGTACTACCGGCTGTCCGGTGTGATTGCGGACTTTGCACTGGTGCTCAACCTCGTGTGTTTACTTGGGGCGTTGTCGGCGCTGAACGCGACGCTGACGTTGCCTGGTATTGCTGGGATCGTGCTGACCATTGGGATGGGAGTGGACTCCAACGTGCTGATCTTTGAGCGCATTCGAGAAGAGCTGCGCGCGGGTAAAGCCGTGCGGTTAGCGGTGGATGGCGGCTATGCCAAAGCGTTGCTCACGATCATCGACGCTCACGTGACGACGTTGATTACGGGTGTCGCTCTGTTCTTGTTTGGGACCGGGCCGATCAAGGGATTTGCCGTCACGCTGTGTTTGGGGATCGCGATCAATCTCTTCACGGCCTTTGTTGGAACGAAAGTGGTGTTCGATCTACTGAACCATCGGCGGAAAGTGGAGACGCTGAGCATTTAAATGAGAACAGGCTTGAGGCGCGAGGCGAGAGGCAAGGTTGGAGAGAACCTGGCGCATAGCCTCTAGCCCCTCGCCTCTTGCCAGCATAGGAGTGTATTCATGTTAGAGATTCTTGGAAAGACAAACTTTGATTTCATGGGCAAGCGCAAGATCGCCTTTCTGTTTTCAGGCATCATGGTTTTGCTCGGGCTCATCGCTGTGGTACAAATCGCGCGAGGTGCGGCCAATCTCGGCATCGACTTTTCCGGCGGGACCGCCGTGCAGCTGAAGTTCGATCAAGCCATTCGGATCGATGAAGCGCGGAACGCGTTGGAGTCAAACGGGGTCGGCAACGCAGAACTGCAAGAGTTCGGACAGGACAACAAGCTGCTCGTCCGCGTGAAGGCCTCGACGACGATCGAGGAGAGAACCGCGGAGCGGGTCATGACGATTTTCACCAAAGAGTTTCCGAATAATCATTTCGTCGTAGATTCCACGACGGAAATCGGGCCGACGATCGGCAAAAAACTCCAGGAAGATGCCCTTATTGCGGTCGTCATTTCGTTCGCGGGCATTATCCTCTACATCGCCGCGCGGTTTGAACTTCGGTTCGGAGTCGCGGCGGCGCTGGCGACGTTTCATGACGTGCTGGCGGTGCTGGGCGCCTTCTACGTCCTGGACAAGGAAATTACCGTGCTGGTTGTGACCGCGCTCTTGACCCTCGCGGGATACTCGTTGACCGACACCGTCGTCGTCTTTGACCGGATCAGAGAGAATCTCCGTTTGCGCCGGCGGGATACGGAAGAAGCGACGATCAACAATGCGGTGAACCAGGTCCTGAGCCGCACCATCGTGACAAGCTTGACGGTGGTCCTCGTGCTCATTCCCTTGACCATCGCCGGGGGTGAAGTGTTGCACGATTTCTCCCTAGCGTTGCTCTGGGGGGTGATTTTTGGAACCTATTCATCCGTGTTTGTGGCCAGTCCGTTGCTGCTCTTATGGCCTGGCGCGCCGGGACGACTCTTGAAGCGCAGCTAGCGGGATGAGGCAATAGTTCGTCGTTCGTGAAGTAACAGGGTCAGCTGGTTTGTCTTGTTTGTTTAGTTTGTCTGGTAAACCAGACAAACCAGATGAACTAGATGAACCAAATCAACCCGGCAATCCACGAGATACGCTTCACGCATCACGAATGACGGTCTGTGGATGCCGGCGGTCTCTGTCCGCATCCTGCTTGGGGCACAGTCATGAAACTCTGGAGTCGGTCTCACAGTCTCCAGCATAAGATCATCACGGCCATCGTGATGGTCGGTCTTCTTCCGCTCGGACTCTTATTGCTCATCACCTATCTCGAAGAACATCGTGCCCTTCGGGACACGACCGGGGCGAACTTCAAGGAAGTGGCCGTGGAGGTCTCCCGTCGCATTGAGGCGCATGTGACGCGCGGGATCAATGAGGCCCAGCAGCTGGCGACGACACCCTTCCTGCGCACCGCGGTGTCTGAAGCCAATCGGACGTATGAAGGCAGAGACGCGCAGGGCATCCAGGAGATGATCAAGGATTGGCAACAGCGGTGGCGGCAGCGCGACAAGCGGAGCGAGTTCCCGCTCTTCATCAACCGGATCGTGACGAACTATCTGATTCGGTGGCATGATATTCGGAAGTCCGATTACGTCGGCATCCTGGTCACCGACAATCAGGGCGCGCTCGTCGTCAGTTCCATCCCGCAAGTGGAATATTCCTATGGCAAGACGGCCTGGTGGTCGGCGGTGGTGAAAGCCAAGCAGCCGCAGGTCTATGTCAGCGAGATTGCCTTCGATCCTGCGTTCGGCACCCATGTGCTGGTCGTGGCCGCGCCGATTTTCGAAGACGGTCAACGGACGGCGATCGGGACCGTCACCATTCTGCTGAGACGAGATACGTTGTTCCGTTCGATTTCCGAAGTCGAAATCGGCGCATCCGGTCATGCCATGCTGTTCAGCAGCGATGGGACGTCGCTCATCTGCCCAATCTTATCGCCTGAGGAGCATGTCGTCAGGCCGGATTTCGTGAGCACGATTACGCAGGAGAAAGCGGGCTGGGCGACCGTGGCGGATGATTCCCACGGCAGCAAGAATGCGTTGATCGGGTTCGCGCCCGTCCGCTTCAGCGAACCGCTGGCGTCCGGCAGCATGGGCGGGAAGCAGTGGGTCACAGTGGTGCGTCAGGATCCTGCTGAAACCTATGCGGCTCTCGGTCGGCTTGTGGCGAAAGTCGCGCTCTATGGCGTGGGGGTGCTGGCCGTGTTGTGGGGGACGGGGTTGCTGGTCGCGCGTCGGATTGTCCGTCCGATCAAAGCTCTGCATGACGGGGTGCTGGAAATCGGTGGAGGGCGGCTTGATCAGCGATTAGTGATTCAAACAGGCGACGAGATCGAGCATCTGGCCCGTGCTTTTAACCAGATGGCCGCGAATCTGAAGCTGTCGTTTGCACAGATCGAACAACGGATGAGCGAGGTCCGAGGGCTGGAAGAAAAATACCGGGACTTGATCGAAAATTCGCCCGAGATGATTTATCAGCTGGATCGTGCCGGGCAGTTCGTCCATGTCAATACAACCGGGCTCGAGAAGTTGGGGTATAGCCGCGATGAGATGCTGGCGATGCATCTCTGGGAACTGGTGCCAAAGGACCAGGCCGCTCAGGTCTTGGGCTACTTGGAACAGTTGGTGTCGAAAGGGCGCAGTACCATCGAAACGGTCTTCCTTGCCAAAGATGGGCACACGATCGACGTGGAGATTCATGCGACGGCTTTGTTTGATCAGGAGAGCGGCGGCTTGGTCCATTCGCGGGCCTTCGTCCGTGATGTCACGGCGCGCCATCGATTGGAGCAGCAGCTGCAGCAATACACCACCAAGCTCGAGCTGGCCGTCTCCGAGCGGACGGAGCAATTGGTGGCCTCGCAGACCCGCTATAAAGCGCTCTTCGACTTCGTGGCCGATTCCGTGTTCATGGTGGATCGGGATGGGAAGATCGTGGCGGTCAACAAGCGAGAAGAACAAGCGCTCGGCTACTCCGAATCGGCTGTGGTCGGCCGCAGTATCTTTGAGGTGGTGTTGCCCGCGTACGCAGGAGGGTTGCGGGGTCTCCTTCAGGAGCTTGCGGGTGGACAACGGCAGGTGCCCACGCATGAAGTCGCCGTCCGCAATGCCGTTGGCGTTGAGATGCCGGTCGAGATGGATCTCATTCGGGTTGGGGGCGATGATCTGTCCCTGGTGATGGTGCAGCTCCGCGACATTACCGATCGCAAACGGTTGGACCGGCAGTTACAGTCGTACCGTGAGGAATTAGAGGTGAAGGTTCGCGAGCGGACACGCGAGATCGAGGAAACGAAGCAGTATTTGGAGAACCTCCTCGAAAACGCGAACGATGTCATCTATACGTTGGACACAGAGCAGCAGTTCACCTATGTGAACGGCAAGATCGAGGCCTGGGGCTACCGCAAAGATGATCTGATCGGCAGGCCCTATCTCTCGCTCCTTTCGAAGCGACATCGAGGCCGACGACTCAAGAGCACGCTCGATATCGGGGCGAAACAGGTCTATGAGGTCGAAGTGGTCACGCGAACCGGAGAGCCCCGGTCGGTGATGGTAAGCGTGTCGCCGCTGCACGGAGTCGATGGCGAGATTCTGGGTGTGCTCGGGATCGCGCGTGACATGACCGAGACGAAGAAGCTGGAGCAGCAGATCAGGAATTCAGAGAAGCTGGCGTCTGTCGGGAAGTTGGCGGCGGGGGTCGCTCACGAAATCAATAACCCGCTCGGGGGCATTCTGAACTGTCTCTATAATCTCGGCAAAGGGACGATCTCGCCGGCACGGCGTGAGGAATACCTGGCTTCGATGGAAGATGGGTTGCGCCGGGTACAGAAGATCGTGCGCCAGCTCTTAGATTTCTCGCAGCAACATCAGCCGGAGTTTTCGCTCACCGACATCAACCAAGTCATCGAACGAGTGCTGGTGCTCACCACCCACTTGTTTGCGCCCAACCGGATTGCCCTGGAGACGACGCTGGGGAAGGCGTTGCCGAATCTCATGATCGACCGGCATATGATCGAGCAAGTGCTGATGAATCTGATTCTGAATGCTGTGCAGGCGATGAAGGAAGGCGGGGTGCTCTCGATTCGCACCGTCGTGGAAGAAGGCGTCTGTCTGGTCAAGATCCGTGATACGGGATCAGGGATTCCTCCGTCGGTGTTGCCCAAGATTTTCGATCCCTTCTTCACGACGAAGCATGAAGGGGAGGGGACGGGGCTGGGCTTGTCGGTAAGTCTGGGCATTGTCGAACGGCATGGCGGGAAGATTCTGGTGGAGAGCGAAGTGGGAAAAGGCACGGTGTTTACGCTCTGCCTGCCGGTGTCTCGCGAGCGGCAGCCCATGGAACGGGTGTCATGACACCGCTCACGATTCTAATTGTCGATGATGAGCCGCTGATG
>JAHFES010000018.1:0-2508 GCA_023248355.1 Nitrospiraceae bacterium | reverse complement strand
GATGCCTTGGAAGCCGTGGGGCATGATGTCCAGGCGGCGTCGACTGGAACTGAGGGCATCGAGCTGGTCAGCAAGCAGGTGTTTGATCTGGTGATTACGGATCTCCGCCTTCCGGGCGCGGACGGGTTGATCGTTCTCAAGATCACCAAGGAGAAGCATCCCCAGACCGAGGTGGTCGTGATCACCGCGCATGGGTCCGTGGAGACCGCGGTCGGGGCCATGAAGCTGGGTGCGTTCGATTACATTACGAAGCCGTTCCAGATGGATGAGCTGCTATTGATTGTCGAGCGGGCCGGCACGGTCGTGGCGCTCCGCAAAGAAAATCAGGATCTGAAGGAGACGCTGGAGGACAAATTCAGTTTCGGCGGGATTCTCGGCGCGAATACGCGGATGCGCGCTGTGCTCGACAAGATCAAGCTGGTGGCGGCGACGGATTCCACCGTGCTGATTTTCGGCGAGAGCGGAACGGGAAAAGAGTTGGTCGCGAACGCCGTGCATCAGAACAGCCCGAGGCGGGATTGCCCATTGATTAAAGTCAGTTGCGCCGCCTTGCCGGAAACGTTGCTGGAGGCGGAACTCTTTGGGCATGAGAAGGGCGCCTTCACTGGCGCGCTGCGGCAGCGGCGCGGCCGGTTCGAGATGGCCAATCGCGGCACCTTGTTCCTCGACGAAATCGGGGAGATTTCTCCCATGGTGCAGGTCAAGCTCCTGCGCGTCCTCCAAGAGAGAACGTTCGAACGGGTGGGGAGCAATGAGACGATTGAGGTGGATGTTCGCTTGGTGTGCGCCACGCAGAAGGATCTGCGCAAAGAGGTGGCACAGGGGAGGTTCCGGGAAGATCTCTTCTATCGGCTCAATGTCGTCCAGGTGGTGATCCCTCCGCTCAGGCAGCGGCAGGAAGACATCATGGTCATTGCCGATCACGTGCTCCAGGTCTGCTCGGGGAAATTACACAAGAAGCTGAGAGGGTTTTCGCAGCCGGCTCGCGAACTGCTGCTGCGCTACTCCTACCCTGGGAATGTGCGTGAGTTGGAGAACATGGTTGAACGGGCGGTGGCGCTGGGGCACGAGCGTGAAGCGATTCAGCCGCCCGATCTCTGCGGGTTCCAATCCTGTCCCTACTTGGGCGGAGCGCCGCAAGAGTCCTGCGGTTTTTGCAGCGAGGGCCTGACCCTCGGGACGAAGAAAAAAGACGCGCCATTGACCTCGCTTGCAACAGCGCGGGAAGGTTTCGAGAAAGACTATATCGTTTCGGTGTTGGAGCGCGTGGAAGGCAGTCGCACGACCGCGTCAAAAATTCTCGGCCTCTCGCGCAAAGCGCTCTGGGAAAAATGCAAACGCTACGGGATTCCCTCGGCGAGGGACGAGGCGGAGGAGGACGGCGAATAGCGAGCGCCCCTGAAGGGGCCGAAAATTGCGACAGCCTCACAACGCTGAAGTGTTTACCTGCAAGGCCATTTGCTTTTGCGTTCTTCTCTCTGAGTCCGTTAGCGAATCTCTTGCCGGGCCGGATGATTTCTTGCGGGGAAAGAAGTATCCTTCGGCGCATCATCGTGGCGCATCAAGGGAGCGTAAGATCGCCAGTGAGTGACGAGCTCGACGTATTGAAATCGGTCACCGCACGATTGGAGGTGGCCGACATTCCCTATATGATCACAGGCTCCATGGCGGCGAACTTCTACACCACGCCACGGATGACGCGTGATATTGACCTGGTCATCGAGTTGTCCGAACGAGACGTCGAGCGAGTCACGGGCTTATTCCAGGACGAGTATTATATCGATCGGGACATGGTGCAACAGGCGGTGCAGAGCCAGTCCATGTTCAACATGATTCACAACGCCTTGGTGGTCAAGGTAGACTGTGTCGTCAGAAAAGACAGCGAGTACCGGCGCGAGGAGTTCGCGCGGCGGCGGCCAGTCACCATTGCAGGCCAACAGATTTTCATCGTGGCAGCAGAAGATCTCATTCTATCTAAACTCGATTGGGCGAAAGAGAGCCGCTCTCAGATGCAACTCGACGATGTCCGGAGCCTCCTCAAGTCGGTGCAGGGACTCGACATCGCCTATCTGAATCGCTGGGTGGAGCGATTAGGACTTGCGTCGCTCTACCGTGAGGTCCTTCAATGAACGATACGCCGCGCGACATAGACGAGCGCTATCGGGCCATGCTCATGCAGCGGTCCGGGGAAGAACGGCTCGTGATGGGGTGCGCCATGCGGGAGACCTCGCGCGCGCTCGTGGAAGCCTCCCTGAGAGAGCACGATCCGCAGGCCACTGTTGAGACGATTCGCAAAGGGCTCTTCCTCCGATTTTATGGGCATGAATTCGATCCTGACACTCGCGTCAAAATTCTGGCTGCGATCGAAATGGCTGCTCATCCCGTCGCGAGATAGTGCCTGTTCGGCTGGTTCATCGGGTTTCTCTGGTGTGTTGAGCTTCGTTGGTTCGATAGGCGAAAGAAACGAGACAAACCCGTCAGCCAAACAAACGAAATAAACCAGCGCGT
>JAHFES010000094.1 GCA_023248355.1 Nitrospiraceae bacterium | reverse complement strand
TCCTACTATCTCATCTTGAGCGCGATCGTGTTTCTCACGGGCGTCGTGGGTGTGCTCATCCGGCGCAACATCATCGCCATTCTTCTGTCAGTGGAACTGATGCTGAACGCGACCAACATCAACTTCGTCGCGTTTTCAGAGCACCTTCACGATTTGGGCGGCCAGGTGTTTGTCTTTTTTGCCCTGACCGTAGCGGCGGCTGAAGTCGCCGTCGGGCTCGCCATCATCATCGCCCTGCACCGATCCAAGTCCAGCATCAACGTCGAAGATTTCAATCTGTTGAAATGGTAAAGGTGCCGTCTCTCGTGAAGCGTGAAGCGTCGTTCGCAATCAGTGAATTGCTTGGAGTCATTCCCGTCTCGTCATCGCTTCACGAACGACGAACGACAAGGAACGAATTTTGATGTTGTACGCTCTCATCCCACTCCTCCCGCTGGCTGCCTTTCTCGTGTTAGGCCTCGCCGGCTCGCGCTTCAAGGAACGGGCCCATGTGGTAGCCGTTCCGGCCGTGCTGCTCTCGTGCGTCTTATCGATAGCCGCGTTTATAGAAGTGGCGAACGGTTCCGTCATATCCGTTCCGCTCTATACCTGGCTCACCTCCGGGAACCTCGACGTTCACATCGGGCTGTATATCGACCGGCTCACAGCCGTGATGCTCTTGCTGGTGACCATTGTGAGTTCGCTCGTGCACGTCTATACGATCGGCTACATGCACGGCGAGCCGGGCTATGCCCGCTTCTTCAGTTACATCGCCCTCTTTACGTTCTCGATGTTGATGCTGGTCTTGGCCGACAATCTGCTTCAGCTGTTCGTCTTCTGGGAAGCCGTGGGCCTCTGCTCCTATCTCTTGATCGGCCACTGGTATGAACGCGCCTCCGCCTGCTCGGCCGCGACCAAGGCGTTCCTCGTCAATCGCGTGGGCGACTTCGGATTCATGCTGGGTCTCCTGCTGGTGTGGTACAGCTTCGGCTCGCTGAATTATCACGAGATCTTTCCCGCCGCACATGAAGCGGCCCATCTGACGATGAATGTGCTTGGGCCATTTGGCGGGACGTGGGAGATCTCCGTCTTCACGCTCATCTGCCTCTTGCTGTTCACCGGCGCCATCGGGAAATCGGCGCAGGTGCCGCTGCACGTCTGGCTCCCGGATGCCATGGAAGGCCCGACCCCGATCTCAGCCTTAATCCATGCCGCCACGATGGTCACGGCGGGCGTCTTTATGATCGCGCGGCTCGCGCCACTTTATAACCTGTCCCCGACAGCCATGAATGTGGTCGCCCTCGTCGGCGCGGCGACCATGGTGCTGGGCGCGACCATCGCGCTGACCCAAACCGACATCAAACGGGTGGTCGCCTACTCGACCGTCAGTCAACTGGGGTATATGGTGATGGCCTGCGGGCTCGGCGCTTATGCCTCCGGCATGTACCACCTCTTGACCCACGGCGCATTCAAGGCGTTGCTCTTTTTGGGATGCGGGTCCGTCATCATTGCCTTGCACCACGAGCAGGACATGCGCCACATGGGCGGTCTCAAGAACAAATTGCCCATCACCTATTGGACGTTCGTTGTCGGCTCGCTAGCGCTCGCAGGTTTTCCGCTGACGGCGGGATTCTTCAGCAAAGACGATCTGCTGGTCTCGGCATGGTCGTCTGGAACGCTGGGACAGGTACTGACAATTTTCGGATTGCTGACCGCTCTCCTGACGGCCTTTTATAGTTTCAGGCTGGTGTTCGTCACCTTCTGGGGTCCTTCGCATGTCGATCCGCACCATGCGAAGCATATCCATGAGCCATCGCGCACGATCACGACACCCCTGTTAATCCTCGCCGCCTTCAGCATTCTGACCGGCTATCTCGGTATTCCCTCGTTCCTGGAACCGGTCTTCTCGACCCAGCACGAAGGGGCCGCCCATCATGGCGAAGCTGGTCTCGTCATCATGATTGTAGCGACCGTGATGGGTCTAACCGGTATCGCAACGGCCTACTATGCCTATGTGCTCAACCCCCAGCTTCCAGACCGCTTCGCGCAACAATGGAAAAGCCTGTACCAAGGTTCTCTGAACAAGTGGTACGTGGATGAAGCGTACGATCGCGTCGTTGTCCGCCCGACGTTGAGCGCCGCCTCCGAGCTGTGGAAGCGAGTCGACGTGGCGGTGATAGATGCCGCCGTGAATGGAGTGGCGCGAGCGGTTGCCTGGGGCGGATGGCTGTTGCGGCTGGTTCAGAGTGGGCAGACCCAGCACTATGCCCTGGGGATGGCGGTGGGGATTGTCATTTTAACGGCGTACTTGCTCTTTTGAACGACAATGAAAAATTAAAAGGGCAAAATTCAAAATGAGTGCATCCCAACTTTTCATTTTGCATTTTACATTTTTCATTCGGGCATTCCGATGACCGGCTTTCCCTGGCTCACATTGCTGATTTTCCTCCCGCTCGCTGGAGCGGTTGCGGTCTTTTTCGTCAAAGAGACGAGTGTCCGGCTCACCGCACTCGGCATCACCATCGCCGATTTGCTGATTTCACTGCCGCTCTGGTGGCTTTTTGACGCTTCGTCCAGCGAGATGCAATTCGGTGAACTGGCAGTGTGGATCACGACACCTCCGATCCACTATCGGCTTGGCCTGGACGGAATCAGTTTGCCGCTCGTGCTGATGACGACGGTACTGATGCCCCTCTGCGTGTTGATCTCCTGGCAGTCCATCGAAACGAGAATCCGCAGTTTCATGGCCATGTTGCTGATCTTGGAAGGCGCAATGATCGGCGTATTCGCCGCCCTCGACTTCGTGCTGTTCTATGTGTTTTGGGAAGCCATGCTCATTCCGATGTATCTCTTGATCGGCGTCTGGGGCGGTCCGAATCGCCTGTATGCTGCGATCAAGTTCTTTCTCTATACCTTGGCCGGCAGCGTGCTGCTGCTCGTGGCAATCATCGTGCTCTATTTCCAAGGCGGCCATACGTTCGACATTCTTCAACTGAGCCAAGGGACCTACGCCACCTCACTGCAAATGTGGCTCTTCCTCGCCTTCTTCGCCGCCTTTGCCGTGAAGGTCCCGATGTTCCCGTTCCACACATGGTTGCCTGACGCACACGTCGAAGCACCCACCGCCGGCAGCGTCATTCTCGCCAGCGTCCTCCTCAAGATGGGCGCCTATGGCTTCTTGCGTTTCAGTCTGCCGATGCTGCCGGATGCGTCGAAGGCCTTCACGCCGCTGATGGTCACGCTGTCGATTGTGGCCATCATTTACGGCGCCTATATGGCATTGGCCCAAGCTGACTTGAAGAAGCTCATTGCCTATTCGAGCGTGAGCCACATGGGATTCGTGACGCTCGGCCTCTTCATGTTCAACATCCAAGGTATTGAAGGCGCCGTGATGCAGATGGTGAACCACGGCGTTACGACCGGCGGCCTCTTCCTCTGTGTGGGCGTGATTTACGAGCGCACGCACAGCCGCCAGATTGCCGACAACGTGGGGCTCACGAAGCCGATGCCGCGCTATGCGACGCTCTTGGTCATTTTCGCGCTGTCCTCGCTGGGCTTGCCGGGCACCAACAGTTTCGTCGGCGAGTTTCTGGTGCTGGCCGGGACGTTCCTGTGGAGCAAGATCGCTGCGGCCCTGGCGTCGCTGGGGATTATCCTCGCCGCAGCCTATATCCTTTGGATGATCCAGCGTGTCGCGTTCGGCATCCCGTCGCCACAGTATCTTCTGAAGCTCCGCGATGTGAATCAGCGTGAAATGATCACCCTGGTACCACTCGTGGTCCTGGTCTTTTGGATTGGGCTCTTTCCCAACCCTCTGCTGACGCGCATGCATGCGAGCGTCGAGAAAGTCATCGCACGCGTTTACCCGCCCATCCCGGAGCCTGTTTCAGCCGTGAGCCAGCTCCATCCGCTCGAACCAGTCGAGAAGGAAACAGCCCCTGCAGTCGGGAAGGTGCAACAGCCATGACCTTCTCTCCAAACGATCTGATGCTCATCCTGCCTGAGCTTCTGGTGATCACCGCCGCTTGCGTGGTGTTCGCCCTTGATCCGGTGCTGCACGCCTCTAAGAAGGATGGTCTGGCCTGGTTGAGTCTCGGAACCTTGGCGATCTGCATGGGCCTCACTGCCGCGCAGATGAATTCTCCCGCGTCGGCTTTCGGTGGGCTCGTCGTCATCGACGCCTATGGGTGCTTTTGGAAGCTGCTGCTCTACTTCGTCACCGGCCTCACCGTCCTCCTGTCCTACTCGTACCTGAAGGAAGAACGGTTGTACTTCGGCGAATATTACGGATTCGTCTTGCTCGCGCTCGTCGGCATGATGGTGATGGTGTCGGCTGCCGACTTGCTGACGATCTACCTCGGCACGGAACTCATGTCGCTCTCGCTCTACGTGATGACAGGACTCAAACGGTCGGAGCCTCGCTCGCTGGAAGCCTCAGCGAAATACTTCGTGCTGGGCGCGTTCTCGTCCGGCATCCTGCTCTATGGTATTTCGCTCCTGTACGGCGCGACCGGAAGCACCAGGCTCCCAGCCATTGCCGAAGCTATTTCGGGACGAAGCTTGGATGACCCCTTGCTCTTGTTTGCCACGATCCTGCTGGCCGTTGGCTTCGCGTTTAAACTCGCGGTCGTGCCCTTCCACATGTGGACACCGGACGTCTATCAAGGCGCCCCGACGTCTGTGACAGCCTTCATGGCGGTGGCGTCAAAGGCGGCCAGTTTCGGCGCGTTCCTGCGGGTGTTCGTCGAAGGGCTGGGGGGGCTGAAAGCCAACTGGTCCGCTATCTTCTTGCTGTTGTGCATTGCCACGCTGGTGTTAGGGAATGTCGTGGCCTTGGTGCAAACCAACATCAAGCGGATGCTGGCTTACTCCAGCATCGCCCATGCCGGCTACGCGCTGATCGGTGTGGTGGCCGCCGGACGGTTGAATGGATCGGCGAGCAGCCCGAATGGGATTGCGAGCGTCATGCTCTATATCGCGCTGTATGCGTTTATGACATTCGGCGCGTTTGCCATCGTCGCGATGCTGCGAAAAGGCGGGCTTGAAGGAGAAGAGATCGAGGACTTCACCGGCCTGGCCAAGCGCCATCCGTTAGCCGCGTTGCTCATGATGATCTTCATGCTGTCGCTGGCAGGCATTCCCCCAACCGCTGGATTTATCGGCAAGTTCTACGTCTTCATGTCCGCCGTGGAAGCCGGAATGGCTTGGCTGGCCGTCCTCGCGCTCATCTTCGCCGCCATTTCGGCCTACTACTACCTGCGCATTGTGATGGTTATGTATATGCGCGAGCCGGGTGAACTCACGGAGTCCTCACCCCGACTCGTTATGTCCCCGTCGCTTTCCATTGTGCTTGCCTGTGCGATAGCGGGAGTGGTGTTCTTTGGATTCTACCCCAATCCGATCGTGAACCTGGCCACACAGGCCGTGCTGACCCTGAAGTAAGGACTCGACCTCTCCACAAATTGGTGCGGGTCGGCGCAGCTCATGCTACGCTTGCTCGTATGCAAAGCCTCATGGATGTCCTCCGCTTCATCCTTGGCGTCTTCAAGGCCTTCCAACGGCACGGCTGTGCGAGCCTGGCTGCATCCCTGGCCTTTTTCTCGCTGCTCTCGCTCTTCCCGCTCGTCTTTCTTCTTCTCTATGGGATCAGTTTCCTCGTGAGCCAGGATGTGATCGGAGAACAATTCCTGCTGAGCTTCCTGAAGGGATTCCTGCCATCACTGGGCGAACGGCTGGCAGAGGAACTTCACCGAATCAGTGTACTGGAAAGCGTGCGGTGGGTCGTCTTCTTGTCCTTCGCCTGGTTCGGCGCTCTTGTATTTTACGAACTCGACTATGCCCTCAATGTGGTGTTCGAGAGCACGTGGCGTCGTCATCCCCTGATCTCAACAGCGATCTCTGTCGCCTCGCTCGGCGCCACCGGACTCCTGCTCATCATCTCCTACGTCGCGACCCAGACCATTAACTTTCTGACCGGATATGTTCCCAGACTGTGGGGGCTGGATCTCATAGGACTCGCCGCCCATGACTTTTTGCTCACTTACACCCTCCCCTTCGTTCTGGCGTTCCTGACCGTCAGCTTGTTGTACCGCTACGTGCCGCGCCGCCGCCCGGAATGGCGCGAGGCGATGGTGGGGGCCATGACCTTCGGTGTGTTGTGGGTGGCGGCCAAACTGTTGTTTGTGACTTATAGTGGATACGCCACCGTCTATGTCCGACTCTATGGTTCGCTCCTCGAAGTCGTCCTCCTTCTCCTGTGGGTTTACTATTCGGCAGGACTGCTGCTCTTCGGTGCCGTCATCGCCCACAAACTCCAACAACACGCCCAGGTTTCAGTTCCACCGTCGCCTGAGGTCGCCTAACCCATCGGTCGGCAACTGGCGCCCGCCCCGCTGGGGAATGCGCGCGCGCTCCTCATCCGCCATGCTTGCCAGCCACAAGCCCGCAACTGAAGCCAGTTGTCGATCACTGCAACTTCCGGCCTTTTCCTGGCGAGGTCTCCCCTTCCTCGATACAATGGCAACCGGCACAACTAGCAGGATGCTGAAAAAGTCCGCCAGCGGCGTTCTCGCATCGTTCAGACCCTCAACGTACCCCAGAGGGTACGCCTCGGCCCTTCACTCGCTGCGGCCTTGCTGGACGGCCTCTTTGAGCATCCTGCGGGAGTGTTCTCCTGTTGTGCCACACATACTGACCATCGAAGTTTTAGAGTGTCTAAATAGGGTTCCTGCAGCCTACGAGGAGTCATCCGCATGTTTGATGAATACGGCAAAGAGATGCTGATGCTGGGGGGCACGATCGCGGGGTTCATCGCGGCCCTGCTGACCGTCATGGAGAAGCTCCTCGATTTTCGGCACCGCTTTCATTCGAGGAAAGAGAAGGGAAACGCTTCCCAACCGGAACGGGCCGCCGTCGACAACGCTCCAAGCATCGACTTCTTTTCCTCGAAACCCTTACGCGGCTCCTCTTATTTATTGCTGAATGAAACGAGCGTGATCGTCGCAGCAGGCGTCCTCCTGAATTACGTCGGCTTGACCCTCAGCCGGCATCTCGAAAGCATTTTGTTCCTCGACATGACCGGCACGGCCCTCGTGGCGATCCTACTCGGCCCCTGGTGGGGGGCCATCGTCGCACTCCTCTCGAACTCCATCGTGAATTGGCTCTTGTTCCCCGAGGCGGGAGCAGACGTCGTGATCTTCCCGTGGTCACTTGTGAATATGGCCGGGGCGTTGTTCTGGGGAATGTTGGCCCGCCAAGCGAGCTTTCAAAAATATGTGCGCACCAGCAAGAGTTCCGGCCTCGCACATACCTGGTACTTACTGAGCTTTGGCGTGGCCGGAGCCGTGGTGATGAGTATTCCCGGGACTCTGGTTCAATCGGCGCTGCATGAGCGGTCGATCTTTGCCCTGAACCCGGAAGTGGCCGAATCCCTCAGCCTGCGGATTGAACATTGGGAAGCGGCGGTTCAGCTCTACTTGGAATCCGCGCTCGGGCTGAAGTGGAGCGAAAGTATCAGTTGGTACGTCGTCAATTGGTTCCAGAACTGCATTCGCTACATTCCGGACAAGACGATGAGCGCCGCGATCGCGCTGGTCATTTTGAAATACGGCTATCCGCTGTTCGAGCGAGAACTCATCCATGGTGGGCCGGAAGGCGAACGACCCGGCGATGAACGAATTCTTCCGCTCGTGCTAGGGCTGCTCTATGCTCCATCCTACGCCGCCCTCATCAGCAACGAAGATTACGCAGGCTCCCTCTACTGGCCCCTGTGGTCCGTGCCCTGGCTCTTCATTCTGTATGGCTATTTCAATCTCCGCTATTGGGGTTCGACGGACGATGCACTGCACAAGGCCCGGCTGCAGCGAGCCGAGCGCTATGCCCGCGCCCTGAAGCCGATCGGGAAAGAACCGTCCTACGAATTCTGCCGCCGGCTGACGTTCGCCACACTCATTGCGAGCTTGCTGTTCGCGCTCTGCCTGCCCATTCTGTTGATGGATTTCTATCGCGTCACGTTCAAATTCTTCTGCGTCGTCTATGGATTCCTGCTCGTTGTCCACCTCATCCGCGTCGCCATCGCCCAAAATATTTCCGTGGCGCGGGCGGATGGGTGACCGTTAGACGTAAAGCGTGAAACGTCAGGCGTAAGACGATGAGGTTTGGCCTCGCTCGCCGCACGTATTAACTTTTCACGTCTCACGTTTCACCTTTCATGCCCTCCGTAGCTGTAGAAAATGCACGATGGCTGAATGGGTGACTAATCCAATCACCTGTCCATCTTGCATCACCACGAGCCGGTCCCACCCTTCCTGCGCCATACGCTCCATGGCCTGAATCACCGGGGCGTCCGGCGCCACGACCAGCGACGGTACGAGCGGGCGCATGACCTGCCTCACTTGGCGCCAGGGCCAGAGTGCAGGCTGCACGGTCTGAACTTCCAATACCGTGATCAGCCCGACGAGCTGCCCATCCTCCAAGACCGGGAATCCCCCGTACCCGTATGGTCGGAAGTACTGATTCACGGCTTCATCCAGGGTGCAATCGGGAGAGATCGAGATGACGGTCTGCACCATCAAGTCCCGAACTGGGACGGCCGCGAGTGATTGGCGAAGGGCGGCTTGGCGACGACTGGCTAACGCTGTCGCAAACAAAAACATTCCGATGAAAATCACCCACCCGCCGTTCGACACCATCGAAACAGGCAACGCGCCGGACAAGGCTCCGAAGATCACGCCAGCGCCAAGCAGCCCAAACAGCACGCCAAACCCCAGGCCCACCACGGCCGCTTGTTTCGTGGCTCGATAGAAATCCTTTCCCCAGGCCCACAACCCTGCGCGCAAGACCCGCCCGCCATCCAACGGGAACCCTGGAATCAGATTGAACAGCCCGAGTTGCACGTTCACCATCCCCAGCAAGGCGCCGAGCATGATCAGACCTTGCAGGGCGTGCTGCTCCTGAATGGATTCGGCCAGCACGACGAATCCAAGACAGGCCGCCCCCAGCGCAAAGCTCACGGCAGGCCCAGCGATAGCAATGAGAAATTCCGCGCGGGGCGTGGGGGCTTCCTTCCGCATATGAGCCACGCCGCCAAAGATAAACAGAGTGATCTGCTCGATGGGGATGCGATACCGCAGCGCCACGTAGGAGTGGCCGAGTTCGTGCAACAACACGGAGAGAAACAACAGGACGGCGGCAATCCCGCCCATCCCCCAGTAGCGACTGGCAGACAAGCCTGGAAGACTCTCGGGCAAATACCCGGTCGCAAGCGTCCACGTGACGAAGAGAAACACCAGAAACCACGACCCATGCACCCGAATGGGAATTCCCAGCACGCGCCCAATTTCCCATGACGACCATTGCATAGGTTCACCGTATCAGCGATGTAAATTCGTGGTCAACCATCATTATTC
>JAHFES010000159.1 GCA_023248355.1 Nitrospiraceae bacterium | reverse complement strand
GAGCCCAGGAATTGTAAGGTCTGCCAGCAGGGGTTGTATCGGGACAAAACGGTGCTCCGCGGCGGATGGTCCCGCTGTGCGGTCTGTGATGAATTCGTCCACTATAGCTGCCTCGCTAGCGGGAAAGTGTCCTTTCTAAAAGCACGGCCTCGAGTTTGTAAGACCTGCCGAGCGGCCCAAGAAGGGACCTCCTCTTCTTCCCCCAAGAAGGATGAGGCCCCGGTCGCTGTCAGGTCGTGACTCCCAGCTCACAATCAAGTCAGGTTCACGCTCGCCCAGGTTGGCACGCGTTTTTTTCTGAATCAGTCCGGCTGGCGCTTGCTCCGTTGATCTTGCTCTTCAGCGGGTTTTTCACGGCGAATTTCATCATCAGTGGTCAATACACGTGGCCGAGGACAAGCCGAACGTTGGCGCTGACACTCACGGTGCTGATCCTCTCCTATGAGTTCGTCTACAAAGAACAACTCGCGCGCACTGTCTCACCAGCCCAAGCGAAGTCGGTCCTGCTCTACTCCTGTGTGATCCCATACCTGGTCGGTGTGGTGCTCATGCTGGTGCTGTGGAAATTCTAACCAGCCTGCGCGTTTGCTGAGAGGCATGACGATGGCGCAGATCATTCGGAGCGGAGCCTTTCTCCAACAGTGCTGGTCGGTCCACCCCCTGTGCGTGACGGTGAAGCGGATGGCGGAAGATCGGACGTTGGTCCTGACCTGCAGCTCCTGCAAGTCCGTTCATCATTTGTCTCTGGGCATGGTGATTCCGAAAGATTCCGCGGCGCAGGGAACGACCGGAGCCGCCATCGAGAACGTGGAAGACCCCGGAAAGGCCCTGCTCAGCGCCTGTATCACCACACATCAGGCGTCGATCACGCTTCGTGAGATGGATGTGTTTCAAGATCTCGTGCTTCTCCGCTGTGCCGATTGCCGCCGTCATTATGAGCTGACGGTCTCTTCGTTTGAAACACATCAAAAATGAAGCTGACAGGTTTAAGGGCTATGGCTTCCCCCGTTAACTTGTCAGCCTGGCAGCTTGACGCCTGGTACTTGTCAGCATCTCCGGCTATGGCCCAGCCCATTCAGTTTACCGCAGACGAAGTCAGACCCATCCTTGCCCGATTGTCTCTGCCCGGCAACTTGGGTAGACTGGGCCAGTTTGAGAATCGCTTGCATCACGAAAACCTGCTAGCGCGAGGAGGAACCTGTGAAACGACTGTCTGTGCGAACCGCACTCTTGTTCGGGTTGGGAATGTGTGTGTTGACCGCGGCTGGGTGCGCGGGGAAGGGCGAGCTCCGCTATCTTGATCTGCATACGAAGCAGCCGGCGGCGCAGTCTGCTGAGATGGAGCCGGTGAAGATTGTCATCGAGCCATTCGAAGATCGGCGGCTGGAGAAAAGTCGTGTTGGCATGCGCAGCCACCTCTGGGGCGGCGTGACCTACTTCAACGTCGCGGGTGAACGGCCTGGTGACGTGATTGCACAGGCGCTCGCCGACCGGCTGAAGACGCGTGGCTGGCGCGAACGGGCTTGGAACGTGCGCGTGTCGCCGGCTGGGTCGGTGACCGATGCCGACATCGTCATCAGTGGACAAGTCTTAGAGTTTTCCGCCAACGCCAAGAGCCGGGTGTTTTCCACGGTGATCGACACGAACAGCCGGTTGGCGATCCAGGCGCGGAATCTGGGCGATAAGAGCACGACGACGCGAAGCGTTGAAGGCGCGCAGACTCGGACGGTCTTCTGGTTCGACGAGGACGATGTTCAGGAACTGCTGGCAGCGACGTTGAAAGACGGGATCGACCGGATGATCGCCGATACCATGATTGAGCAGAAGGGCCTGCGCCCTGCACGCTAACAGGATGGTGAAAAAGTCCGCCAGCGTCGTTCTCGCGGCGCCTCAAAACCCGTGAAGGGTGACGCGTGACGTGAGAAAACAGCGCTGGCTGCGGCCTTGCCTGCGGAACGGCGCGTCTCGGCGCGCCGGGGTTGGGCGGGTGAGATCGTCAGACTTTTTGACCATCCTGTACAGAGTAAGCGAGAGGTGTCTGAAAGGAAACTGTCACTGTGCGTGAGCGGCGGTGGGAGACGACGACTCCGCTGACCTTTGGTCAGGCTCTGGCGGTGGGCGACCGGTTGCTGGCGCTTGGGCTGAAGCCTGCGGCGCCGGCCAATGACGTGATCTGCTACGTCGAAGAGTGGACCGTTGACAGCCCTGAAAAATTCGATCAGCTCGATCCCTGGGCCACGGAAGATCTCACGCTGGTTCACGTTCATGGGAAATGGCGTGGCGATTTCTTTCTGCTGTCCGGGGCCTACCACACTATCTATCAACGCTATCAGGACGTCGGGACCTACTGCTCCGTGAGCCATCCCTGGCGCATTCGTGAGCCATTGCGGCTTCACGAACAGCGCAGCATGCTTTGGCTTGGGTTTCGGCATGCCCACTCGTTCATTCGTATCCGTCTTCAAACCAAAGAGGTGATGACGCCGGGCGAAGCACGTGGGGACGCAGAACGAACCCGCTGGTTGGATGAGCGGCGCGCGGCGTTCCTGGAAGCCATCGGCACGCTGGAGTTGCCGATTGAGACGAATGTCGAGAAGAATGCAGTAGTCCTACGACCAGCCGATCCGTCTATCCCGTTCTTTTGTTCCTGGCCCGACGCGTTCGGTCCCTGCCAATTCGAGTACAACACCACCGATGCGTTTGAGTTTCTGGTGCCGGCCAGCAAACTTGCCGAGACCTTTGCCCCTGAGCCGGCCGAGGTGCGAGCCTACCTCACGGGATTTTCCGAAGAGGCGCTGATGGAGTTCCAGGCCATTGAGCCAGGCACGCGCTTCGCCTATCGCTGTTCGGTCCATTGTTCGCTCGACGAGCTGCCGGAAGTGCTGGAGGCCATCCAGCCGGACGGCCGTCTCTACGCGACGCTGTGCGAGTTCCAGACGCAGGAGCTGCTGCCGGAGGGCGAGGACGCGTCAGCCATCATCGGCATCGTCGGATTCAATGGATCATTCCAGATCGAAGCCCGCTTGAACCGCGCTCCGATCAAGGAAGAAGCCATGGTTCCATGGTTGGAACGGCTTATTGGGCATCCCGTCGTGTATGCGC
>JAHFES010000093.1:6228-9803 GCA_023248355.1 Nitrospiraceae bacterium | reverse complement strand
CATTGATTTCGCCGTCCCCCGCCGTTTATAGTCCGCTCACGAGTTACTGTGAGGAGGGAGGATGGATCGGTTGGCTTCCTGCCGATGTCTGCAGATCATCGCCCTGTTTTGTCTTTTCATGGGACTCCCGTTTGCTGTCTCGCCTCGCCTCGCGTCCGCCGCCCCTCAGCCTGATCCAGCCCAGCATCATCTCGATCAAGGTGCAGCCCTGCTGCGTCAGGGCGAATTGAAAGCTGCTGAGGAGGCGGCGAAGAAAGCCATTCAACTCAATCCGTCGTCTGCCGAAGCACAGCACTTGTTGGGCCAGATTCTGTTCAAAGCGCGGAAGCCACACGAGGCCGCAGAGGCGTTCACCCATGCGTTGAAACTGAAGCCGGCCTATGCGGAGGCGCTCAACGACCTCGCTGAAGTCTATGTGGTGCAGGGGAAGCTAGTTGAAGCCGAGCAAGCGCTGACGCGGGCGATTGAGGTCAACCCGAAACATGCCGAGTCGTATCTCGACCTGGCAAAGCTCTATGAACAGCGGCGAGATCTGGCTGCTGCGAAGAAGATCTATCAGAGTTTATTGGCCGTCGCCCCAACCCAACCCGACGCGCTGTTTGAGCTCGCGACCCTCTACGACAATCAAGGGGAGGCGAAGGCGGCGAAAGACACGTTGAGCCGCCTGACCAAAGCACATCCGAAGCATGCCAACGCCTGGTATCTGAGTGGACGGATCGCCGAGAAAAATAATGATCTCGTCGAAGCGGCCTATGCTTACAAACAGGCCATTTCAGCGAAGCCCGATCTCGTCGATGCCCATTACAATCTCGGGTTCATCTATCGCAGTCAGGGGAAGCCGAACGAAGCCGAGCGCGAATTTCTGGAAGTGTTGCGCTACCGACCGGAGTACGCCGAAGCGCATATGAATCTGGGGGTGGTGTACACGAGTGTCAGTAAACTGGAAGACGCCGAGCACGAGTATGAAGCGGCGGTTTCACTGAAACCGGACTACGCGGAGGCGCATTACAATCTTGGCGTCTTCTACGAACTGCATCGCAAGGACATGCCGCGCGCTCTGGCGCAGTATCGGAAATATCGAGAGCTGGGTGGGCGAGACGATCGAGTTGAGCGCATCGTAGGGTCTACGTTTCGGTGACAAGAACCGCCGTCATTCGTCAACCGTAAAGCTTGCGGCGATTTTTCCGACTTCCCTTCCAATGGCGAATGACGTTTGACGGCTGACGTTCGAAGATCACCAATACGGCCAGGGCCTCCAGTAAGGACCCCAATAGGGGCCGGGCCCGATGTAAGGGCGAATCCGAGGAGCTGCTTCATCCACATTGGTCCACGCACGCAAATTCTTGATCTCCACAATCGGATAGGTATATTCCGTTTCATCGAGCGGCATGGTCACCGATCCGGCAACTTCTCCTGTGATGGTCACGAAGGTGCCGGCGGGAATGGTTGCGGGGTCAAGGAACTCCCGCTGCATAGCCACGAATCGGCCTTGGGATTTGCTGAGGTCGAGTGTCGGTTGCAGGGACGAGGTGAGGGGCAGCTGAAGAATCTCAATCCTCGTGCCTTCCTTCAGTCGCCTGGCGCCCAGCACTTCGCCTCCGAACGTCACGGTCTGCCCTTTGTACGAATCGGGAGCGGCTTTCACTTGAAGGAACGTGACCGGAGGCATACCGGATTGGCCGGTCTCAGGCAGGTCGTCTGTTGACGCACAGCCTGAGACGGTGAGCAGCAGGCATCCGATCAGCGCACACCATCGATTCTTCATGATGGGATTATAACAGAGGGCAGAAACACCCTCCATCCGCTATAATGGACCTCGGGCAACAACCCTGTGAAAGGAGTGGGAGATGAATCGGAGTGGGACGTGTGCATGGAGACTCGCGGTGATGGTTCTTGGCGCGATACTCGTCTGTGGTGCGCCTCTGTTGGCGCAGGCGGCGAAGCCTGAGCTGAAGGGCAAGTTCGAAGTGCTCAAAGACGAACCGTCGATCCATCAACCCGGCAAGGTCAAGGTGATTGAGTTCGCCGATTTCTACTGTCCGCATTGTCATCATTTCGAAGAAACAGGGTTGCCGCTGCTTGTGAAAGAATTCGGCAACAAGTTGGAGGTGACGATGGTGGGGTTCCCCGTCATGCGCGGAAAACTTCCGACCGCCTTCGACATGTATGAGCAGGCCAAGACGATGGGCAAGGGCAACGAAATGAGGGTGGTCTTGTTCCGCACGATCCATAAAGACAAG
This sequence comes from Nitrospiraceae bacterium, assembly GCA_023248355.1. Lineage (GTDB taxonomy): Bacteria > Nitrospirota > Nitrospiria > Nitrospirales > Nitrospiraceae > Nitrospira_D. The sequence goes on along the minus strand of JAHFES010000093.1, from coordinate 7,563 downwards.
ATCGACGGGGTTCTGGATCGATCGATCCGCTCGCTGTTGATCAAGGAAGTCGGGTTGGATGTGGCGGCGTTCGAGGCAGGCATGGAGAGTGGGAAACCGGCCAAGGCGTTCGAAGACGGTCGCCGTTGGGGAGAGCGGATCAAAGTGTCGTCGACTCCGTCGCTCTTGTTGGACGGCAATATCAAAGTGGATGGTGTGAACATGACTCCTGAGAATGTCATGACGATCATTCGGAGCATTCTTGAAGCCGATATGAAGAAGTGATGAGTGACAAGTGATGGGTGATCAGTGGATGATGGAAGAAGAGCCGCAAGGGGTGACCGCACTGCCTTCTCACTCGTCACGCATCACCCATCACGCTTCACAGGACTCTTATGGCGATCGATCCCATTTGCGGTATGACCGTCGATCCGGCGACTGCAGCGGGCCAGTATGAGTACAAAGGCCTGACCTACTATTTCTGTGCGCCGTCCTGCCTTGAACGGTTTCGTGCAGACCCTGAGCGTACGCTCAGCAAGAAACCGCTGAGCCTCGTCATGATTCCATCTATACGAAAACCGCTCCCCATGGTGATGCCCTCGGTGTCTGGCGGCGGAGCCATCGACCCTGTCTGCGGCATGACGGTGCAACCGGCGACCGCGGCCGGTTCCTATGCGTATCAGGGCACTACCTACCATTTCTGCGCAACGAGTTGTCTTGCCAAGTTTCGTCAGGACCCAGCCTACTATCTGCTGTCGCCTGATCAGCGCCCTGTGCGAGCGGTGCCGGTTCCGGCTGGCGCGACAGTCGAATACATTTGTCCGATGGATCCGGAAGTGCTTGAAACGACACCAGGAGCTTGTCGGATTTGCGGGATGGCGTTGGAGCCGAAAGTGGTGAGTCTTGTCGAAGGGCCCAACCCTGAACTCGATGACATGCGCCGCCGGTTTTGGTGGAGCCTTGGTCCTGCGCTCGTGGTCATGCTGCTGGCGATGTCCGACATGATTCCCGGGATGCCGCTCCAGCATCAGTTCGGAGGGACGGTGCTCAATTGGACGCAGTTGCTTCTTGCCACGCCGGTTGTGCTGTGGGCCGGCGCGCCGTTCTTTGAGCGAGGCTGGGTTTCGGTGGTGAATCGAGCGCCGAACATGTTCACGCTGATCGCGATTGGGACCGGAGCGGCTTACGGCTACAGCCTGATCGCGACCATGATCCCGACGCTGCTACCCGGGTCTTTTCATCGGGCAGATGGAACAGTTGCCGTCTATTTTGAGGCGGCTGCCATGATTACGGTCCTGGTTTTGCTCGGACAGGTGCTCGAGCTGCGCGCGCGCAGCCAAACCAGTTCTGCGATCA
>JAHFES010000093.1:0-6128 GCA_023248355.1 Nitrospiraceae bacterium | reverse complement strand
TTTCATCGGGCAGATGGAACAGTTGCCGTCTATTTTGAGGCGGCTGCCATGATTACGGTCCTGGTTTTGCTCGGACAGGTGCTCGAGCTGCGCGCGCGCAGCCAAACCAGTTCTGCGATCAAAGGATTGTTGCGATTGGCTCCGACCACGGCGAGGCGTGTGAGTGTCGATGGGGGAGAAGAAGATGTCCCGCTTGAGCAGGTGCATGTCGGCGATCGGTTGCGGGTGAGGCCGGGTGAGCGTGTGCCGGTGGACGGTGTCGTGGTCGACGGGAATAGCGCCGTCGATGAGTCGATGATCACCGGAGAATCGATGCCGATTGAGAAAAGCACCGGCGCGACCGTGACGGGCGGAACGATGAACGGCACCGGCAGTCTCCTCATGGAGGCGCAACGAGTCGGGCGGGATACCTTACTGGCTAGGATTGTGCGGATGGTCAGCGAGGCCCAACGCAGTCGGGCGCCGATTCAACGAGTGGCGGACCGTGCGGCCGGCTATTTTGTGCCGCTCGTGGTGTCGATCGCCATTCTGACGGCGATCGCTTGGGCAGTCTGGGGGCCTGAGCCAAAGCTGGCCTATGCGCTCGTGAACGCCGTGGCGGTGCTCATTATTGCCTGCCCCTGTGCGCTGGGCCTCGCGACGCCCATGTCCATCATGGTGGGGACGGGACGGGGTGCGACCGCGGGTGTATTAGTGAAAAAGGCGGAAGCGCTCGAAGTTTTGGGAAAGGTCGATACCATCGTGTTTGATAAGACGGGGACGTTGACGGAAGGCAAACCAGCGTTGATGGCCATCCGCTTTGCCCCTCCGTGGACAGACAAAGATCTTCTCCGTCTGGCCGCGAGTCTTGAGCAGGGGAGCGAGCATCCGCTGGCTGGGGCGATTGTGGCCGACGCGCGGAGCCGGGGGCTCGCGCTGGCAGCGACTGCGCAATTTCAATCGATGACAGGCAAGGGAGTGTCCGGTCTGGTTGAAGGGACGCAGGTGGCTGTCGGGACGCTGTCTTTCTTGCGAGAAACTATTGGCGTGGTGGGTAACACGCTGGCCGTGCTTGATGAGGAGGCCGAGCGTCTTCGGCAAGAAGGGCAGACGGTCGTCTTTGTGGCGATTGATGGGAAGGCCGGAGGTCTTCTGGGTGTCGCAGATCCGATGAAGCCGTCGACGGCGGAGGCGGTTCGTCTGCTGAAAGAGGATGGGCTCAGGCTCGTGATGCTGACCGGCGATCACCAACAGACGGCCGATGCAGTGGCTAAGCAACTGGGGCTCAGCGAGGTGATGGCGGGGGTCCTGCCGAACCAGAAGGGCGAGATTGTCACTCGATTGAAATCAGAAGGTCGTGTGGTAGCCATGGCCGGAGACGGCATCAATGATGCGCCCGCGCTGGCCCTGGCCGATGTCGGAATTGCGATGGGCACCGGAGCGGATATCGCGATCGAAAGTGCCGGGATGACCTTGGTGAAAGGGGACCTCCGCGCGTTGGTGCGGGCTCGGCAGTTGAGCAAAGCGACGATGCGGAACATCCATCAAAACCTCTTCTTCGCCTTTGCCTATAACATGGTGGGGGTGCCGATTGCGGCGGGCGTGCTCTACCCGCTGACCGGGCTTTTGTTGAGTCCTATGATCGCCAGTGCTGCCATGACGTTCAGTTCCGTGTCGGTGATCTCGAACGCGCTCAGGCTGCGTCATGTCAAATTATGAGTGCGCGGGCCTAGCCCCCATGGTACGCTGGCCACGGCATTTCTCATGAATTCCGAACACCTGAACATCAAGCAATCTCATCGCGTGCGACACAGCGGAATCATCAAGACCATCGCCACGTGGTGCCTGGTGGGGAGCCTGGCAGTTCCTGCATCGGGACTAGCCGGGACGAACCTCGTCCTTGCGGCGAACGGTCACGATTTGCAGAGCCAAGTGAAGGCCTCCGCCAGCAAAGTCATTCCTGCGGTGGTGAGCATTGCCTCAACCGTGATGGTGCGCGACCAAGCGTTCAGCGATGACGCGCTGCCGTTCGGACTGTTCAAAGAACCGCCGACCCGCCGGCAGTATGGGCAAGGGTCGGGCGTCATCGTCTCGCCGGACGGCTATATCGTCACCAACAACCACGTTGTGGCTGATGCGGTCGATGTGGAGGTGATTCTCGCTGATCGCCGGCAATATAAAGGAAAAGTGGTCGCCACTGATCCGAAGACCGATGTGGCCGTCGTGAAGATTCAGGCGACGAATCTGCCGACTGCCGTGTGGGGCGATTCGAGTAATCTGGCCGTCGGCGATTTTGTGCTGGCGATCGGCAATCCGCTGGGCCTGAGCCGAACCGTGACATTCGGAATTGTGAGCGCGGTCGGTCGCGCGGATGTGGGCGTAGCCGACTTCGAGGATTTCATCCAGACCGATGCTCCCATCAATCCGGGGAACTCAGGCGGGGCGCTGGTCAACATCAACGGCGAGGTCGTGGGCATCAATACGGCCATCGCCAGTCCGACCGGAGGAAGCGTCGGCGTCGGCTTCGCGATTCCAAGCAATATGGCGCGTGCGGCCATGCAGAGTCTCATCAAGACTGGTCGGGTTGTGCGGGGATTTCTCGGCGCCTCGACGCAAGATGTGAGTCCTTCGTTAGGCAAAATCTTTCGACTGCCCGACGTGAAGGGCGCCATTGTCACCGATGTGCAAGCAAAAGGCTCGGCGGAGCGTGCCGGGCTCAAGCGCGGCGACGTGGTGGTGCGGTTCGATGGGCGCGACGTGATGGACAGCGGGCAATTGCGCAATCTCGTCGCCCAGTCGCCGATCGGAAGTAAGCATCGTCTGGATCTCGTTCGTGACGGCAAGGCCTATCAAGCGGAGCTGACCGTGCAGGAGGCCCCTCGCGAACGGGCGAAGAAGAGTCAGGCCGCTTCCGCCGCCGCCTCGACCGCGCACCCGCTTTCGGGAGTGGTCTTCGACGACGTGACACCGCCGCTTGCCCGGCAGATGGACCTGTCCGTGAATAGCGGAGTAGTGGTCACAGATATCGAGGAAGGAAGTCTCGCCGAGTCATCCGGGCTCCAGCCTGGCGATGTTGTACTGGAACTCAACCGCCAGCCTGTCAATAACTTTACGACCTTTCAACGCCTCGCTGACCCACTGAAACCCACCGACCTCGCGCTCCTGCTCGTCAACCGGCAGGGCAACGTCATCTACATCCCGATTCAGGGCGAGTAGCTCACCTCTAGAACTCAAGCACAGCACGATGGATGGGCGTGCTGTGCCTTGATGTGCTCACGTCAAACGTGCTACGTTTCCGTAAATCATAGCACTGGAGAAGCATGAAGAAACTGGTCCGTTTCGGCGTCTCTCTCGATCATCAGCTGCTGGATGCGTTCGACCAACATATCGAACGGCGAAAGTACACCAACCGGTCAGAGGCACTGCGGGATTTGATTCGCGACAACCTCGTCGGGCAGGAGTGGGATCAGAATAAGGAAACCGTCGGAACCATTACTTTTGTCTACGACCATCACGTGCGCGACTTGACGGGGAAGCTCACGCATATCCAGCATGACTTTCAGGGGCACATCATGGCGGGGATGCACGTGCATCTGGATCACGACCACTGTCTGGAAGTCCTCGTCGTGAAGGGGAAGGGATCCGAGATTCGGAAAGTTGCCGACGCGTTGATCACTGTGAAAGGCGTGAAGCACGGCAAGCTCACCATGACTACAACGGGCAAAGGACTGAGCTGAGCGTGCCGTGACTTGTCGCAGGTCCATCCTCCTCCTCTGTGCGCTTGTCGCCATTCCTTCTCTGGTCAGCGCCCACGACCCCGATGCAGAACTCCTTGAGGTGCCTGAAATAACTGTCTTGGGTGACCGTCCCGTTGCCGCCTCCTCGCAGCAGTTCATTCCCGACAAAGAATATCTGCTTCAGCCGCAAGGCCGTCCCGCGCAAGTTCTCCGTCTGATCCCCGGCTTCATTGCCGTCGAACATTCCGGCGGAGCCGGAAAAGCAGACCAGTACTTTTTGCGCGGATTCGATGCAGACCACGGGACAGACGTCGCATTCTTCGCCGACGGGATGCCCATCAATCTGCGCACGCATGCGCACGGGCAGGGGTATACCGACCTCAACTTCATCATCCCGGAAACCATTGAGGGCCTCGATGTGTATAAGGGAGCGTATCTGCCTGAGTACGGTGACTTCGCGACGGCAGGAGCGGTGAACTTCCGGACGCGGGATGTGGTGAAGGAAGGGGTCGTGCAGGCGGCCGGGGGGCAGTTCGATACTCAGCGATATATGCTCATGTTCTCTCCAACCAAGGATAGGGTGCGTACCTTGTTTGCCGCTGAAGGCTATTACACGAATGGCCCGTTTCAGAATGACAACCGATATTTTCGGGGTAATTTGTTGGGAAAGATGACCACGAATCTTACGGGGCGTGATGAACTGAGCATCACGGGGACATTCCATAAGGCGCAGTGGAATGCCTCCGGTGAAATTCCGTTGCGAGCGGTCGCTGACGGCACGCTCGATCGATTCGGCGCCATCGATCCGTCCGAAGGAGGCAAGACGCTCCGCAGCACGGCTCGGTTGAACTATCATTACGATACGACCTCAGGCGGCCAGTTCTTCGCAAACGCGTACGGCCAGTATTACAGATTGGATCTCTTCACGAACTTCACGTTCTTTCTCAACGATCCTATCAACGGTGATGGTATTCAGCAATCCGATCGCCGCGTCATGTATGGCGGGGATGTGGGGTATAAGCAGCGCGGAGAAGTCTTCGGCTTATCCAGCATCGGGATGATTGGATTTCAAACGAGAGTGGACAACATTCATGCAAAGCTGGGAACCCAGACGACACGAGTTCCGACCGGCACGACGACGGACAGCGATATTCTTGAAGCGTCCTATGCGCCGTTCATCAAGGGAGAAATCCAGCCGACATCCTGGATGCGATTGACGGGTGGTCTGCGCGGTGAAACCTTTACCTTCGATGTGCACAACCGCTGTCCAACTTGTGCTGAGCAGCCGGCTGGTCGAAAGAGTTCCGGTATTGTCTTGCCCAAGATGAATCTCATCCTTGGCCCTTGGGCGAGCACCGAATTCTTCGCTAACTACGGCGAAGGCTATCATAGCAATGATGCCAGATCCGCCGTGGCGCCGGGCTCCTTGCCGCTCGCGCGTGCGAAGAGCTATGAGGTCGGTGTGCGATCGAAACCCTGGGGGCCTCAGGGCGTGGAGTTGATCGCCACCCTTTGGCGATTAGATCTCAAATCTGAACTCGTGTTCGTGGGAGACGAAGGGACCACGGAAGTTCGTGGCCCCAGTAGACGGCAAGGCGTGGAAGTCGCTGCGCGTGGACAAATTCTCGGACCCTTGTATTTCAATGGCAGCGTGACGTGGACGAAGGCCGAGTTTCGGAACGGCGATGCGATTCCACTGGCACCGGAGATGACGGCGTATGGAGCGCTGCTTCTCAAGTGGCCGGAAGGCTTGACCTCGCAATTGCAGGCGACGCATCTGGGCGTAAGGCCGCTGATCGAAGACCGGAGCGTCAAAGCCCCCTCCTGGATTGACTTTGATCTTTCGGAACGATATCAACTACCGATCAAGCTCTCCCATGGACGTCTGGAAGCGTTCCTGTTCATTCAGAATCTGTTCAACACGAAGTGGGAGCAGGCCATATTTGCTTTTACCTCACAGCTACGAAATGAGGCGGCGACTGCCGTGGATAGCATACATTTCGTGCCTGGCAATCCGCGAACATTCATGGGTGGCTTGGCATGGTATTTTTGAACAAGCTATCAGCAATCCTAGTTCAGAAAGCTGACGGCTGATTGCTGATAGCTAGAGATTCACACGTTTTGGTAATCATGCCCCAGAAGATTCTCCCACGCGCCTACTTCAATCGCCCAACGCTCATGGTGGCACGATCGCTTATCGGCAAGTACGTGATTCGAGGCAACGGCAAGAAAATAATTGCGGGGAAGATCATTGAAGTCGAAGCGTACGTGGGGCCGGGGGACAAAGCCTGCCATGCTTCAAAGGGGAGAACGCCACGGACCGATGTCATGTTCGGGCCGGCCGGTGTCGCATACGTCTATCTCATCTATGGCATGTATCACTGTTTGAACGTGGTGACTGAGCGAGAGGAG
>JAHFES010000092.1:7700-10047 GCA_023248355.1 Nitrospiraceae bacterium | reverse complement strand
CAGAAGTGTCCGGTTAAAAATTGAACAAATTCAATTGGTCCGTGCGAAGAGGCAAATCCGGAGCAGGTGAATCGAGCTGCAAGGCGCATGAAATCTCGGTTTTCTCGAAAACGGAGACGGAAAGAATCTGTAGCAAGGTATAGAGCGAGGCATTGAGTTGAAGCTCCTTCTTGACGATGGCAATGAGCACATAGGTGGATACGGCGCACCAGATTTGCGTTTTCACCGCATTCTCGCTCGTGCCCAAGAATTTCTTGATTCGCAAATGCTGCTTGATCCATTTGAAAAACAGTTCGACCTGCCAGCGATTCTTGTACAGCGCGGCGATTGTCAATGGTGGCAAGGTCGTGTTGTTGGTGAGGAATACCAGCGTCTTGCCCGACGTTGGATCTTTGAAACGGATACGGCGCAAATGCTCGGGATAGTCCTTGGCGACATAAAACCCATTCAACGCGATAGCCTGATCGCAGATCACACCATTGATTCTGTCGGCCGCGCCAGAGTACACACGTCTGGCATCCATGCCCCGCTTGGCGCGCGTGACGAAGAAGGCTCCCGACTGATGCAGTCTGTAGAGTCGGGCGAAATCCAGATAGCCACGATCCATCACGTAGAACGCGCCGGCCTCGATGCGCAGAAGGTCGAGCACGTTGACCTCGTGCATCTTGCCGTCGCTGATGTGGATACAGGCAGGAATAGCGCCACGCAAGTCCAGCAACGTGTGCATCTTCACGGCGGCCTTGGTCGAGCGAAACGGCGCCCAGTCGAACAGGCTCAAGCACAGGTCGATCGTCGTCGCGTCCAGCGCGTAGACCGTATTGGTCAAGTCCAATCCCAAATCTTCGTCGCGGTAGAGCTTGCGGGCACGCCGAATGAGCAACGCCGCGAGGTCGGACCAAAGACGCCAATCTCGCGAATCGTTGGCATCGGCCAAGGTGGAGCGATGAACCTCGTGGCGCAAGCCCATCGCATAGCGCTTGTTGGCATTGGCTCCCAGGGTCACCTCGATGTCGCGCAGACTTTCGCGCCAAGTCAGCTGCGCAAACGCCATGACACGAAACTGCTCGGCGCAGCTCATGCGGCGCACCCCGGCATTGCCAGAATACCGATCCACGATGCGGGTAAAACTCGTCCACGGAACAAACTCCATGACCTGCGAAAACAGCGTCTTGCCAACATTCATGTGTCACCCCCGGGAGTATCACCCCCGGGAAAGTACACGAAAATGAGGATTCAGGTTTCAAATCGGCACCAAATAAAATCGACAGAAAAGCCACGCCAGTATTGGCTTTCACACGAATCGAACCTGATTTAACCGGACACTACTGATATGCCATGAGCGATCAACCCTGTGCTTCAAATCCTTCACTCCGATCTATCAGCCGCTCCTGCCGGAAACCCACCGCTTGCCTCGTTCCTTCAGATCGGCGTAATATTGGGCATCTCATCTTATCTCATAGGAGGTGCTATGGCTGTCCGCACCACTCCCAAGAAACCACGAATTTCCCTTGACTGCAGCATCGAACGCATGCGGGAGCAGCTTGCCGACCTTGCCCCGTTTCTGGGCAAGGGGAAGCCCACGCGCAGTCTGGACGAGTTCGATCTTGAAACTGAACGTTTAATTGCGGACCTTCTCGGAGAGACCTCCGAGTTGTTGGACGCATACGAATATGCGGAGTTGGGCGAGGCGGCCGGACTGGTGAACATGACGGATGAGGCGCCGGAAGGCACCGGCATGGATAGCCAGCGGCAATGTCTCTTGCAACGCAGCCGGGTGCTGGAAAGCTGCGTGTCGGAATTGGAAACGCGCCGGGCTTCCGAACCGAAGAAGGCGAAAATCGGGCAGACGCTTATCGGACCCCAGGTGGCGGAGCACATGTCCGGAGAGATTCGGACGGTGGATCAGGACGCGAGCCTCCAAGTGGCGGGCCAGCTCATGCAGAAATGGAAGATGGGCTCCCTCCTTGTCACGGACAAGCAGGCGTTTGTGGGGTTTCTCACCGATTCCGTTTTGGCGCGCGAGGTCGTGGCCAACGGGTTGAATCCAAATACCACGAGCGTCAAGACGTGCATGCGAAAGCCGGTGGTGGTGATCGAAGGCCATCGACCGATCATCGATGCCGTCCGTCTGATGAAGGAGCAGGCCACCCGGCACCTGGCCGTGACCCAGGATGGCGCGATCATCGGCGTGATTTCGGTGTCCAATATTTTGCGGTACTACTCCGGGGTGGTTTGACGGCGTGAAGCGTCGATCGTGAAACGTGAAACGCAACCCATCATGCGAGATACGAGATACGCTTCACGAGAAACGTCTCATGATTGTGCCATAGGCTATCAGCCATCAGCT
>JAHFES010000092.1:0-7600 GCA_023248355.1 Nitrospiraceae bacterium | reverse complement strand
ATGAGGCGGTGAGCGGAAAATTCATCAAAGACGGCTTCGCGAGCCGCCATGACGTTGAAGACTATGTAAACCATCACTATCTTGTTCTGCCGGTCGTCGACAATGCGGGGAATGCCTGGCTACTCGATGGAAAGCCGATTTATTGTCTGCGTGGCAGCCAATACGAGACGCTCGGCGATCAGAAAGTCCAGCTCGCCCGCTGCCCGGACTGCGGCGGCATGGGGATCAGATCCGACGAATTCACAGTCGAGTCGGATTGCATCCGCTGCACGGCCTGCGGGCATGAGTTCGATGCGAGACTCGAAATGATGGAAACATAAGGGGCGCTGCGTCGCTCGTTGTCTGCAGAGCGTATGGCTTATGGCGTATAGCCCAAGCAGGAGAATTTCTTTTTGTCCGCGCCATTGGCTATACGCCAATTAATCTTTTCCCCGCCACACGCTGTTTTCTTCCAACACTTCACGAATGACCCATGACGGTTGACACTCCCCGGTTTGGATGGTCAGCCCATAAGCCATGTGGCAAGCCGGGGCAGCGAGGGCAGCATGGCCACGCCGAGGCAAATGGACAGCGCCACGATGGAGGCGACCAGGTCTTCATCCAGACGCGTTTCTGTGGCGAAGATCACGGCCGTCACTGCGGACGGCATCCCGGCGACCAGAATCACAATCGCCCGTTCCAACCCGGTCAGATTCAGCAAGAACGCAGCGGCGAATCCAAGCAAGAGTCCGCCGCCCATCCGGACTACCACACCCAGTACGGCCAGCAATGCTGTGCGGCGCACGGCGTCAAAACTGATGGAGAGGCCCAGCACCAAGCTCGCGAGCGGTGTCGTGGTGAGATGGAGAGGCGTCAGGAGATCGTGAAGCCACGACGGTAGATGGAGGCCGGCGAGCTTCAGCACAAGCATGACACTCAAAGCCCAAAGTGGCGGGGCGGAGAAAAAGCGGGTGAAAGACGATCGCGCCGACGGCGAAGTCGCGCCATGCCACACCGCGAGGCCATAGAGCACGGTGAGCGTGAGCGTGGTTTGGCCGAGGTCGAAGAGAATGGCCTGAGCCAACCCCTCGTCGCCGAGCGTCGCCAGGACGACGGGATAGGCGAAGTACACCGAATTGATACAGCCGGCCGCGAGCAGGAAGCCGCCTTGCGTTGGGCGGGCGAGATGCAGCAGGCGGGCGAGTTGCCAGGAACAGAACACCAGCGGGAGGGTCACCAGGCAGGCGGCCAACGGGAGTTTCCAGGCCGTAGGAGCAAACGACACACGATCCAGCGACACGAGGATGGTGGCTGGAAGGCTGATCGAGAACACCAGAGAAGCCAGCCGCTCCGCGTGGGCTTTGGTGAGCACCGCACAGGACCGAAACAACGCCCCGACGACAAAGATGACGACGAAGGCTTGGAGTGGAGGAGGCATGGGACGAAGAATAGCAAAGATGCAAGGCGGCAGCCAGACTCCCTGTTTACTTCCGGTTGACGGCGAACGTTCCCCGAACTTATCTCGATTGACACCTGACGAATAACGCTTCACGAGCGACGACTTGCGCGATGCCGCCGTTGACATGGCTGTCCTTGCACCATAATCTGTCGAAATCTGTCCTCGAACGAAAGGAACAAAACGATGGCGACTCGACATCCGACTCCCGCGAAGATCATGCAACTCGGCATTGGATTCTGGGGTTCGAAGACGCTGCTCAGCGCGATCGAACTCGGCTTGTTCACCGAACTGGCAAAAGGCCCGCTCACGTTGGAAGAATTGATCAAGCGGCTGAACCTGCATCCTCGGAGCGCGCGGGATTTCTTCGACGCGCTGGTCGCCCTGGGCATGCTCAGGCGAACCGGCGCGCGCTACACCAATACCGCGGAGACGGCCTTGTTTCTCGACCGCGCCAAGCCCTCCTACGTGGGCGGCATGCTGGAGATGTCTAACGCCCGGCTCTACCGCTTCTGGGGCTCGCTCACCGAGGCCCTGCGCACCGGCAAGCCGCAGAACGAGGTCAAGGCCGGCGAAGATTTTTTCGGCACGCTCTACGCCGATCCGCAGCGGCTCGAGGGGTTCCTCAAGGCCATGACGGGACTGAGCCAGGGTACGGCGCGGGTCATGGCCAAAAAATTTCCCTGGAAAAAGTATCGCTCCTTCATAGACATCGGCTGCGCGCAAGGCGGGGTGGCGGTCGAGATCGCGCTGGCGCACAAGCATCTTATGGGTGGCGGGATGGATCTACCGGTGGTGCGAGCGGTGTTTGACTCCTACACGCGCGCGAAAGGAGTGGACGGGCGGCTGCGCTTCCATCCCGGAGACTTCTTCAAAGACCCGCTGCCGAAGACCGACGTGTTGATCATGGGGCACATCCTGCACGACTGGAATCTCGAGGAGAAGATGATACTCTTGCGCAAGGCCTATGACGCGCTGCCGGCCGGCGGAGCGCTCATCGTGCACGAAGCCCTCATCGACGACGCGCGCAAACAGAACGCCTTCGGGCTGCTCATGAGCCTGAACATGCTCATCGAGACGCACGGTGGGTTCGACTTCACCGGCGCGGACTGCCGGAAGTGGATGAAAGAAGTGGGGTTCAGGCGCGCGCGAGTGGAACGACTGGCGGGGCCCGACGGCATGGTGGTGGGATATAAATGAGGGGAGCGGCGGGAGGAGGAGACAGGTAGGGGGTCAGGTCTTGCAATAACACATGCCCGCTTCAGCCCCGCCACCCGCCCACCGATTCGATACTCGTCGTTCGTGAAGCGCCTGCGCTCCGAGCCTACTCCGCCGAAGCAGCCGCTTCGGCTGCGAAGGCCGGAAGTGAGCTCCGGTGCTCAGGAGCGCTGATCGTCTCTCGCAACCCATCACGTCAGTTGCGACAAGCACGTCCGGCTCGTATGATAGGGGCATGACTTCGGGACCTGTTACGCGCATCAAGTCGAAGACGCCCGTGCCCTACGAACTCACGGCTATTCATCACGATACCCACGACACGAACACGTTCTGCTTTGCCCTGCCTGACGACGCCACGTTGGACATGCTGCCCGGCGATCATCTCTATATCCACGCCACGATCAACGGGAAGATGGTGAAACGTCCCTACACCCCGTCGTCGATGCCCGGCACCACGGGCTACTTCGACTTGACGGTCAAGCGGTACGAAACCGGCGCAATCTCGAAGTACCTCCATGACCGGGAGATCGGAGACACCGTGCTGATGAGTGGGCCAAATCCTGGCGGCCATTGGGTGGACGGGATGGCGAAGAAGGTGGGGTTTGTGGCCGGCGGTACGGGTATCACCCCGATGATTTCAATCATTCGCTGGATGCTCGCAAAGAGCCTCGGTGTCGAGTTGTTTCTGGTCTTTGCCAACAAGACCGAGGCCGACATCATTTTCCGGGACGAGTGGGACGCGGATGTGCGCGAACACGCGACCTTCCATTGTTATCATGTGTTGGAGCAGCCTCCTGCAGGCTGGTCGCAAGGCACGGGCCGCATCACCGAGGCCGTGCTGCGCGCGCATCTGCCACCGCCCGGTCCTGACACCGTGATCTTTCTCTGCGGTCCCCCACCGATGGTCGATGCGCTGGAAACGACGCTCAAAGGGCTTGGCTATTCGGAGCAAGCCATCATCCTGCCGTAAATAGAAGAGCTTATGGCGTATAGCCGGGAACGGGGAGCAGACAGCTCCTTGCTATTAGCCATCAGCTATAGGCTATCAGCCATTCGCTCCTAATCCTCATGTCGATGAACTCGTCCGCGTGCGCGGCCTGGCGTGATCGGGTATAGTAGTCGCCATGGCATCGGGGGGCACAGATTCTCACCGACTATCCGGTTGGACTGGAGAGAAGTCTGTTCAATCAAAAAAGGAGCTGAGATGACTGCACAGGCAGGCGGAACCGTCAAAGACTTCATGCATCGCTATTTGGAAGTGGTCCCTCAAGACACAACGGTCGAGATCGCTGCTGAGCGGATGGGTGTTCGGCGCATCGGCTCAGTGCTGGTGGAATCAGTTGAGGCCAAGGAAGGACTGCCAGGGATCGTGACGGAGACGGATCTTGTCAGAAAAGTGCTTGCGGCAGGATTGGACCCGACCGTCACGATGGTGGATCAGGTTATGGCCGGTCCGATTTTGACGATCATAGCGGAGCGCTCCATGTTGGATGCCAGCCATCTGATGGAAACCAATCATGTCCGTCATCTTGGTGTGTTGGAGGACGCGGAAATTGTGGGGATCATTTCCGTACGCGACTTGGTGCGATCTTTCGTGGATGCGGAGAGCGGCCCCGTCTGCGAGCTCGATCAGGTGTACCGGCCGCTCAGCGTCCTGATGGCGACCACCCTTGGCACGATCCACAGTGAAGAGTCCATTCTCGCAGCGGCTCAGCACATGCACGAAAAGCGTATCGGGTCATTGCTCGTGATCGAGGCCGGTGAGATCGTCGGCATTGTGACCGAGAGCGATCTGGTGCGGAAAGGGCTTGCCTCCAACCAGGATGCCGGCAGCACCCGCGTGAGTGCCGTCATGAGTTCTCCTCTCATCAGCATTGATATCAATCGTACGATTCGCGATGCCAGTAAAGTCATGGCCGAACAGGGAGTGCGCCACTTGGCCGTGAGAGAGAATGGCAAGATCGTCGGCGTGCTCTCCATACGGGATTTGGTGAAAATGGTTTCCGTCCGGGACCGGCCCCGCTTTCTTGGCAAGACATAAAGCAAGGTCCAAGTTCTCACCGGTCGAGAAAACGGGGATATGCTCCTCTTGTGCGAGCATCCCGCCACAGCGCTGACAGTCGATCGATTGCGACGGCCAAACGTCGGACGTTTGCCATTATCAGCCATCCGGATGCGGGCAAAACCACGCTGACGGAAAAGCTGCTGTTGTATTCCGGCATGATTCGTACGGCGGGGATGGTGCGCGGGCGCAAAGGCGGCAAATGGAGAAGAAAAGGGGTCGGGAGTCTTTGTTGGAGCGGCTCGTCCGCGCGCGCGGAAAGCTGTGTCCGGGCTATGGCGAACTCGTGCGGACTAGCTACTTACTACGGCTGCCCAAGAACGTGACGACGTGACCTCGTAGAGCGGCCACGAAGCGCTGAAAATTCAGGTCTTCAGCAGGCTGCGTGATGGTGGTTTTTCGTGAGTTCGTGGCCATCATGAAACAGGCTGAGGTATAGAGCCGCTCCAGCACCAAGCGGCGACAGAGCAGCTCGTAGCGCTTGCTATAGGATACTCCTCTGTACCGTCGGGTGGCTGCTATGTCTTTGAGATGAGCGGCCCCCCGAAACTCAGGGTCTACTTGGAAGTACGGTTCCTTGTTGACGACGGGAGTTTTGACGTTGTCGCGATCTTCCAGTAAGAACAAGTAGCCAAGGAATGGGGGAGGTGTCTGACCAAAGCGGCCTTCTCGGAATGCTGTCCAAATATCCTTGGCACTGCCCACCGCTTCTTCCGAGCGGTTGTTCACATTGTTCCCGATCGACTTGCCGGCTTGAGACTTAAACTCCATTGCCAAGACCAACGCGCCGTTGGAGACGACAATGAGATCCCACTTTTTTGTGGCTCTGAAATAACCAGGCAGCTCGAGTGCGGTCCTTGTGCGGACATCGATCTTTTTCAATCCGGCGTCGCAAAGGATGTCTGAAACTAAGACCTCCAGGGCACCCATCTGGGTACCTCCTGTGACCTCACCTCGCGTTCCAGCATCAATTTTCCCCGACTTGACCTGCTTTTCTTTATTTTGTCTTCGGGCGTCCCAGTAGCTTTGGACGGCGGCTTGCAGTCTCTTGTCAATGTTCAAGCGCCGCCTCCATCATGCGAGCGTTAATCCCATACAGATCTAACGCCGCTTGGGTTGCGCGGGGCCTGTCACGATGACGAAAGGCGTCTCTCAATTCATGGGACTGCAACTTAGACAAGGTTGTAGGGGCAGGGACTCGAATCCGGCGCAGGTACTGTGCTTGGAAGCGCAGATAGCCGCCCCGCATGCGGACTCCATATGATTCGACGAAAAACTGTCCGACCTTCGACATTAGGAGGCCGCCGAGTACTTCCAGGTCCCACTCATCCGATTGAATGAAATAGAGATTATGGTGAGGGTACGTTTCACCCCGATCCAAAACCGGCTCGAGCCTGTTCTTAATATCCGGGATATAGAGTTTGTGTGTATCAGTGAGGGCATGGTTGACGCGGTCAATGGTCTTGTACCACTTGTTCGCGCTCTTCTCTGCTGTGTGGCGCTTCTTTAGGGCTGCCGCATGGTGCTCGTAGTAGGCTCGTAACTTCGGGTAGGTTTTCAGATTGACCAGACCGTCGTGGTTCCATGGATTCACAAGGTAGTGTCCGGACCATCGCACCGTTCCGCCCGCCACGTCTTTTGCGAGTGCGAGCTTCAGGAGGCGGGAAGACTCCACAAGGTCCGCGTCTGTTGTGATGTAGACACTGTCGTTCCCAGTGGCGACGCCTATTCCCACCTTGGCATTCATCTCGAGAAGCGGAAACTGATCTTCCAGTCGTCGGAGGAGCGCCAACTGTTCAGGCGAATGGCAAGGCCAGGGGTCTGCTCCTTTGAACCATGTTTTCACCATTGCCCTATGGATACCTGCGGGGAGTATGCCGCCGCTGTTTGTCTGGAGCGTCGTGGCCAATTGTCTTGGCTGAATGTTCTCAGCTTCCTGATCGGCACTTGCCACAACGGTCGACTGCTGTTTTTTGTGTCGAATCACCGTGATCGCCGGATAGGCGTCCACTTCATCGTCGAAGGCGTTGGCCTTGTGCATGCTCAGGAGCACTTCAACACTGTACGCTGAGGTAATAAGCTGCCGCAGTTCTGCCCCATATTGGTTACGCATCCATCGATCAGCGCAGATAAATGCGCATACACCGCCGGTCTTAAGTTGCCGAAGCGCGGCTTCAAAAAATGCCACATAGAGATCAGCTCGACCGCGCATCGTCGGATACGCATTGCGGTAGACCGAGGCCGTTTCTTCTGGAATATCCTCAAGTCGTATGTATGGAGGGTTCCCGATAATGAAGTCCGCCTGTCTGCTACCGGCATCGAAAAGGTAATCCCGGTTTAACACCCACGCTTCGGCCAGTCGTTTGGCTAGCGGGCGTCTTACCCCACGATTGATTAGGATACTTTGGGCAACAGCGCGCGCACGAGCAGCACTCTCCTCATTTAGCTCGTATGCGATTAAGGAATGTTGGCATTCTGACAACGAGCGACCGAAATTCCGGCACGACTCCACCAGGCGCTCGACCATAGGACCGAGAAATGCGCCATCACCAGCCGCTGGTTCGATCGCCAGGGCATCCACCAGATTTTTATCCGAGCAGTAGCCGCTAAGATCAAGGAGCAGTTCCACGACCCAACGTTTTGTAAAAACAACTCCCTTGGGCTCGACTAGCGCAATAGCAGGTTGGTGGCTAGAAGGCGCTATCAATTGTAGCTGGATGCCTTGCGTCGGAATTGTTGAGGTGATCTGACCGTCTGTCACTAAGGCCTCGAACCCTTGGGTGAGATCCGGGGAATGAGAGTGTTTGATAGTAGCCTGTCCGATATTTTCGTTCAAGAAGGAGGTGAAAGAAAAAGCTGTCAGGAACCATTTTGGTCTGAACAGC
>JAHFES010000091.1 GCA_023248355.1 Nitrospiraceae bacterium | reverse complement strand
CAAGACTCCTTCAGATCATGTCCAACAGAGTCGATCCCTTCATTGACTCCCTCCATAACGTTTTGTTAGCCTCAAGCCCCGCCGCGTTGCTACCGATAGCGAAGAGTAGGGAAATCCGGTAGCACTTTTGGCATCCATTCCTGAAAGGAGTTCCGATGGCCAGCTCGATCGCTTCGCCCGAATTGCTCACTGCATTACAGAACAAAGCCACCCATCTCCGGATTGAGAGCGTGCGGGCAACCAGCGAAGCCGGAAGCGGCCATCCATCCAGTTGCTGTTCTGCAGCCGACATTGTGGCGGCCCTGTTTTTCTCCGTCATGCGGTATGACCCAAAGAATCCCAAAGCCCACAATAGCGATCGTTTTGTCCTCTCGAAAGGACATGCAGCACCACTTCTCTATGCGGCCTGGGCTGAAGCTGGGCTGTTCCCGAAAAGCGACCTCTTGAAGCTACGCACTCTCACATCTGATCTGGAAGGTCACCCGACTCCGCGCTTGTCCTTTGTCGACATGGCGACAGGTTCATTGGGACAAGGTCTCCCAGTGGGCATTGGCATTGCGCTCAATGCAAAGTTCGTCGACAAACTGGATCACCGAACCTACGTGTTGATGGGCGATGGCGAATCGGTTGAGGGATCTGTCTGGGAAGCGGCGGAACTTGCGCGCCATTACGGGCTGGATAACCTCTGTGCCATCGTCGATGTGAACCGCCTCGGGCAAAGCGACCCGACCATGCTGCAGCATGACATGGACGGCTATCGTGCGCGCTGGTCAGGGTTTGGATGGCACGCGCTCGTCATTGATGGTCATGATCTTTCTGCCATCGTCGCCGCGTTCGACGAAGCCGCCCGCACAAAGGGTAAACCGACCGTGCTGCTCGCCAAGACGTTCAAAGGCCGCGGCATCTCCTTCATGGAGAATCATCCCAGCTGGCATGGGAAACCCGTACCGAAAGGCGAAGAAACTCAGAAGGCGATTGACGAGCTGACCAAACAGTTAAAACCAAGCACGACTGCTCTTACCATTCAGAAACCTTCGTCGTCGTCGCCAGGAGCCACTGCCACTAGCGCACTGGCCCCTCCTCCCTACAAACTAGGCGACTCTGCCGCAACGCGCGAGGCCTTTGGCGTCGCCCTTGAAGCACTTGGCGCGGTCAATCCGATGGTGGTCGGCCTTGATGCTGATGTGAAAAATTCGACCTACACCGACAAATTCGGCAAGAAGTTCCCCAACCGCTTCTTTGAGAACTTTATCGCAGAGCAGAACATGCTCGGGGCGGCAGCCGGCCTCGCTGCCTGCGGAAAGATTCCCTTCGTCGCGACCTTCGCCGCCTTCTTTACACGCGCGTATGATTTCATTCGTATGGCCGCGATCAGCCAATCCAACATCAAGTTGGTCGGAACACACGTCGGTGTGAGCATCGGTGAAGACGGTCCGTCACAAATGGGACTCGAAGATATCGCCATGATGGCGGCCCAACCTGGCATTGTGGTGCTCTACCCCTCCGATGGAACATCAACCTATCGTCTCGTTGAAGTCGCGGCGAACCACAAAGGCATGGTCTACTTGCGGGCGGGCCGTCCCAAAAATCCGGTCCTGTATGGTCCAGAAGAGCGTTTCCAGATCGGGGGAAGCAAAGTGCTGCGGCAGAGCGCCTCCGATGCGCTGACCATCGTCGCGGCAGGTGTGACCTTGTTCGAAGCACTCAAAGCGCACGACCAATTGAAATCATCAGGGGTCGCCGTTCGTGTAGTGGATCTTTATAGCATCTCGCCCATTGATCGAGCGACTCTCATGGACTGCGCGCGCGCCACGCACGGCCGTATCCTGACAGTTGAAGATCACTACACCCATGGGGGACTCGGCGATGCCGTACTCAGCGCCGTGGCAACAGAAGGCTTCAAGGTCCACAAACTCGCCGTTCGCACCATTCCACACAGCGGGAAACCGGACGAACTGGTCGACCACTTTGGGATCGGGGCACGATCCATTGTCGAAACAGCCAAACAAATCATCAAGTAACCGCTCAGGCTCGCCTGCTAATAGCCAGCTTGACGGAATTCCGCTTCTCAACATTCTGAGCGTGCAGGACCGCCAACGTGTCCTGCACGAACTCACCGAGACCCGCTACAGCAAGGGCGAGTTCATCTTCCGCGAGGGCGACCCAACCGAATACTTCCATATCGTAACGGAAGGAACGGTCAAGTGCGTCAAGTCGAATCCAGATGGGAAAGAGTGCACCCTCAAGATGCTGATGCCCGGCGATCTCTTTTGCTGCGATGCGGCGGCCTTTGACGGAACCTCCCATCCTGGCAGCGCCCAGCCGATGGGAGACGTCAGCATCCTCCGGATGAGCAAGAAAGCCTATTTCGAAATGCTGCGAAGGAGCCCGGACGCCGCACTGGAAGTGATCAAATACCTGGGCAATCGTTTGAATGAAGCACAGGAAAAAGCGAAGGTCCTCGCGATGGATCGAGCGGACCAGCGATTGGCCGCCTTGCTGGTTGATCTCGCCGCCCGTAGCGGTGCTCAAGATCCTCAAGGCATCAAGCTGGCCATGCGTCTGACCCGCCAAGACATGGCAAACATGGTGGGCACCACCACAGAAACCGTGATTCGAATTATGAGTCGGTTCAAGCGTGATCACTTGGTTGCAGGAACGGCGAATCGACTGGTCATTCGCAACATTGAACGACTCAAAGCCCTCGCCTCCACGTAACACAGTCCTCAATCCCGACCAGCCAAACTATTTTTAAAAACATGATGTACATCATGTTTTTATCGTGGCCACTTCAGTATCCTGCCGTCGAATGAATTGGACATTCCGCTCAGAACGACGGTGCCAGAGCGCCCGCCACTATGTTTGAGCCGATGTATACGTTCACAACCATTAGAAGGAGAGCGCGCATGCAGACCATCCGTTCACGCCAATTCCTCACCCTCGCGGCAGGAGTTGGAACATTGATCCTCGCAGGCTTCGCAGCCGCTGTGCCCCCCGCCATAGCCAAAACACACGATGTGGCCATGACCGCAGTGGAAACCGACATTGTGATCGACGGCGGAGGAGAGAAGTACGCCGCCTGGACCTTCAACGGCACCGTCCCAGGCCCGGTTGTCCGTGTCACCGAAGGCGATACGATTAACTTCACGCTGACCAATCCCGCCACAAACAAGAACCCGCATGCGATGGACTTTCATGCCGCGGAGATTGATTTCTTAAAGAACTACAGAGCCATCAACGCCGGTGAAACGATCAGTTACACCTTCGTGGCCAAGAAGCCCGGGATTTTCTTCTATCACTGCGGCGCCCCCCCGATGATTCAACACGTCGCCCGCGGGATGTTCGGCGCGATCATTGTTGACCCGAAAGATGCCAAAGTGTGGGCCAAGGCCGATCGGGAATATGTCTTGATCCAGTCGGAATTTTTCAAAAACCCCGGCGACGTGCAAGCGATGTTCGACCGGAAATTCGATGGGGTGATGTTTAACGGCGGCATCTTCAAGTATCACCCGTTCGTCACGGGCGGGGGAAAGCTGGACGCCAAACCAGGCGAACGCGTGCGCATCTATTTCGTCAACGCCGGACCGAACGAGTTCTCGGCCTTCCACCCGATCGGTGAGATTTGGGACAACGTCTATGAGAGCGGCAATCCCGCGAACAACCTCAAGGGAGTCCAGACCTACGTGGTCGGCCCCGGCAGCGCCGCTACGTTCGACGTCGTCGTTGAATCAGCAGGCGCCTATCCCCTCGTGACCCATTCATTGACGGGCGCACTCCGTGGAGCGATTGCAGTACTCTTGGCCTCACCGGACGCCAAGCCGATGCCGCTCATGCCCATGGTGCCCTGGGAATTGCCCGCGAAATAAGACCATCTAGGAGAAGGGAGCGATCGATTCGTGTGCTGATCGCTCCCTTCAACCTACCAGAGAAAATACATTTCTTGTAAGGAGAGGATAGTGTTGATAGTGGTATCGGCCATTATTGCTCTTCTCAGCATTCTTTTCGGTGCGACTCTGATATCCCCATCCCCTGCCTCAGCAGGTTCACCAAGAGACCGAATCACCATCATGCTGACAGGGTCAACCTGTCGTGAAATGCAGCACCCCATCGAAACAGCCTTACGGCACATTGATGGAGTCATTGCCGTAGATAGTACCAGTGTCCCTGAGCATCTCCTTCTTGATATCGAGGAGGAGAAGACTATGGCGCGGGATCTCCTGGATGTCGTTCGCATAATCGTGGGGTCCGACGCATCTTGTCGGGCTGAAATCATGCAATCCTGCATCACCGCCCCAAAACTCCCCCCCACACACGAATCAGCCAAGTAGAGATCTGCCTTACATGGCGCAAAGGGCACAGGATGCAGGGGAAATGGATACATGCAAGAAAAGATCGGCGACATGGCCGCCCCTCCACTGTTACGATCATTGGCATGGCGCTCGCACTATGCATGCTCGCCTCACCGGTCACGGCCCAGGAGGCATTGCTCGAATGGTTTCCTCTCAGGCCGTTCAATTTCGACGTGGCGTTCAGCCAGAGAACATTTGCTCCTGACAATCGAGTGATCGGGATTCAAGGCGGGATCACGGCACTTCGGTACGGCAATCTGGAAGTCCGGGCAATTTACCAGTACTACAGCAACCACGCGCAGACCTTTACCACCGATCAAAACTCACTCTATCTCAATCCTCGCTGGAACAATTTTATTGATATCCTGGACTTCCCGAAGGGGATGCCCATCAACCGCATGATCCGGCACATCCTGTTCGGCCCCCTTGAAGATCGAGCAGTGCCCTATATCGGATTATTGGGGGGAGGCACGTTGCCGGGACCCGGCAACAACGGACCAGGCCATCTGTACGGTGCACAAGTTGGTGTCCGGTTTCCGGTCGCCCGCGGGTTCTCCGTCGACATGGCCGTGCAGTACTCACAGTTTGGAATCGACTTTAAAGGTGAGGCGGGACAAACTCAGCAATGGATAATCACAACAGGCATTCGATTCTGATCATTCGGATGCAGGCTCTTCTCCAACTGGCTATCCTCTGCCTCTCGCTCCAAGGGTGCGGTCTGATCACTGATGCCGTCCAGCTCGTGTGGCCCTTGGCAACTGATGACATCAGCGCCATTTGTAGGCGTGGGCGCCTCCAAGTTGGGATCGCGGCCGAGCCGTTTCAACCATTTGTGTTCCCCGCCATCTTCACTGACGAAGGGCTCCGGGTGACCGGAATGGATGTCGCGCTGGTGCAAGAGATTGCGAGGGCGCTGGAACAACGGTGTGGGGGGCACCCCGTTACGCCAGTGCTCCATCTAGTACGCTTCCGCGATTTATTCGTGCTCTTGCAGGAAGGCAAGCTGGACCTCTTCGCCTCGGCCATTAGCGCGAACGTTCCCTCTCCTGCGCGTATCGGCCTGGCCTACTCCTCTCCTTACTTTTATGATGGGGGCATTGCCGGGATTACCCGCCGCCCGGCCGTGATTGATCGTCTCCAGACGACGCTCCGATTACAGGCAGACCAGCGAGATGGACTCGGGGCGATGAAGGCAGCGGTCACGGGGCTGGTCGTGGCCGTTCAGGAAGGCACCAGCGCACATCTCTACGCCCTCGAACACTTCGCGCAAACCACGCTCGTCATTTGCGATTCACTCCCGGCGGCCCTCGAAGCCCAGGATCCGACGATTGACGTGATCTTGGGGAAACTACCGGTTCTGCAATACACGACGACCCGGACACATAAAGACTGGCGCCTGCTCACCGACATAACGAGAACGCCTGTGATCCTCACGCGAGAGCAGTACGCAGTAGTACTGGGCGACGAGCATGATCGCCTACTGCGGCTTGTGAACGATGTCATCTTTAAACTCGATGAATCGGGGAAGCTGGCGCAGATGCGAACGCGTTGGCTTGATGAACGCTATGCTTTTCCTCGTCGCGCCGCATCTGAAGGCTTACCCTTTGACATTCAAAATATGGCAGTCCATTACGATCAAGGACAATGTCGACCGGCTCCCCGCCGTTGAACTGGAGGTCAGATGAATCACATTAGGAAGATATCTATTGGGGTCATCAGCATGAGCATCCTCATCGCGACCCCGCTCCTAGCGACTCCAGGGGCGTGGGCGGTCGAGCGGGCGGAGGCTGAGGAAACAGCCCGGCTCTTGGCAAAACTCCTCAGTGCAGGTCGATTGGTGATTGACGACAATCAGGCCTTGATCGACAACCCCCACCAGGGCGACAAAGGATTCACGCCGGAAGTCTTCGAGCAACAACTCGTTCAAAAATTCAGCGCCGTGACCGGCATTGACTTACGTACGCTCACCTCAACACCGAATTCGGCGACCATCCCGTCACTCGCCAAGAAACTCCTGCCATCCTTCGTCATCGCCAGCAAAGAAGTGATTC
Organism: Nitrospiraceae bacterium; assembly: GCA_023248355.1. Classification (GTDB taxonomy): domain Bacteria; phylum Nitrospirota; class Nitrospiria; order Nitrospirales; family Nitrospiraceae; genus Nitrospira_D. The sequence continues at coordinate 3,718 of JAHFES010000091.1, read as the reverse complement.
GCGATGCTCAATTCGTGATCAATCAACGTGGGATTGGCTATAAGAACTTTATTCCCGCGACCTATGGCAGCCAAACCACTGCGCGATTCTCAAAACAGACGCATGTTCGGCTCAAGCAGACAACACTGAATCCGCGCAACCCCAAAAACGAGCCGGACGATTACGAGGCCTCGGTCCTGAAGTGGCTCTCAGGACGGCCACAGGCCGAAGCCTATGTCAGTGAACTGACCGATGGAGGTCAGACCTTGCGGGTGGTCATGCCTATTTATTACGTGAAGGAATGCCTGGCCTGCCATGGCGAGCCAAAAGGTGACATGGATATTTCCGGCTATCCCAAGGAAGGCTACCGCGAAGGGGATCTGGCTGGGGCGATTACTGTGACTGCTCCGCTACGTGAAGAACGTTAACCGTGAACTGTTGATCGTAAATTGTATCTCGTGCTCGGATCCCAGCGCTTCACGCCTCACGTTTCACGCTTCACGTCTTCAAGAGGGATTCGGCGCGACAAACACCAATACCCTAAGTCGCTGCCCACTGTGATTCTTCACGCCGTGCTCCTCCCCCGCCGGAGCCATCGTCCCTTGCCCGACCCCCAGCACCTGCTTCTCTGTCCCAACCTGAAATGTCCCTTGCCCCTCAAGGACCAGATAGACCTTATCCTGCTCCCCATGAATGTGGCCTTTTTGTTCCTGGCCTGGCTCAAAGCAATAGACATCGCAGAAGAATCGCTCCGTTTGAAAGATATTGTTCTTCTTCATCTTCTCGACGCTAAACTGTTGATAGTCCGACAGACTGACAACCTTCATAACAACGCGCTCCTTATCAAGAATGAGCAGAGGATTCGGCGTTCCTACTGCAGATGAGACAACGCTTTCTGATACGAGTGTTGAAGCTCGTCGAGTGCAGAGGTCACTCCCGCCTTCATGTCATTCCACTTCGAATCGGTAGCCGATCTCAGTTCGTCCAGCTTGTGTTTTGCGGCATCCTTTTTCTTCTCCAACTCGCTGATCGACTTCTGGAGCTCCGCCCTGGTGGCCGTGTTGGTATCAACAGACTGCTCGGCAGCCAGCCCCTGTAAAGGAACCGCCCCTAAAAGACCCATCCACACGATGCCCGCCAACATACAGCCTCGATTCATCCTGCCCCTCTCTATCCTTGCCTGACCAATCCAAGGCAAAAGTATAGTCTGCTAGACTCCCAAAGTCACGATGGCCCCCGCCGTCCCATGAGGTCCCCCGCTAAACTTTCGACGGAAACCAACCGACAAAGTACTGCATCAAAAAGAACCCGAGAAGAACCAACGAGGAGCACGCCCCCATGCCCCCTGAGACCCAATCCGCAACCACTCCGGTTGAGAAACTCGAACATGCCCTGATTCAGAAAATCGAGAAGGGTGAAATCGAGCTTCCATTGCTGCCTCAGGTGGCGAGCCAAGTGATCGCCCTGACCTCAAACCCGTCAGCCGATGCGGCGAAATTGTCCTCCCTCATCCATCAGGATCAGGCCTTGGCCGCTCATGTGCTCCGCATCGCCAACTCGCCGGCCTATATGCCGCGAAGCCCGGTCATGTCGCTTCAACATGCCGTGGCCATGCTCGGCATCAATCTGCTGTCGGAAATCGCCTTTACCGCATCGTTAAAAACGGGGGCCTTCCACGTGCCCGGGCATGAGCAGGAGGTGAAGCAACTCTGGCAACACTCGCTCGCCAGTGGCGCGTTTGGCAAAGAAGTCGCCCGGGCCAGACGAGTCAACGTGGAAAGCGCCTATCTCTGTGGACTCCTGCATGGGATCGGAAAACCGGTCGTCTTGCGAACCGTGGCGACGCTTGCCAAAGAACAGAAACTCGCCGTGGATACCCCGGCGCTGCACATGTTGATCGATGGATATCACACACGTGTAGGCGGACTCATCGCCGACAAATGGGGCCTGCCCAAGCAAGTGGCAGAGGCCATTGTCTATTACAGCGACTACGACCATGCCACGTCATTCCGTCAAGAGTGCATGCTCACCTGCGTCGCCGACCGACTGGCAAGCTATCTTTTGACGCCCGATGACATGCCGGAAGACACGCTTCGCGACCATCCGGCCTTCGCCGAATTGAACCTCTATCCGAGTGACATCGACCAGCTCGTGGCTGGGAAAGACAAAGTGCTGGCGATCGTGAGCGCGATGAACCTATGAGCACACCTATTGCCTTCGACATTATTGTCATCGGAGCCGGTCCCGCCGGCCAGAAAGCGGCCATCCAAGGCGCCAAGGCCGGTAAGCGCGTGGCGCTGATCGAGCGTGAGCGCGGCATCGGCGGCAGCTGCGTCTACCGCGGCACCATCCCGAGCAAAACCCTGCGAGAAAGCGCGCTGCATTTGGATCGCATGAAACGCGCGGGCGCCGCGTTCGAGTTCAGCCTGAAACCGGACATCCAAATCGCGACGCTCCTCAGTCGCCTGGAAGAAGTCGTCAAAGCCCACGACCAGTTTATGAGCAAGCAGCTCCGGCGCAACGGCATTTCGCTGTTTCACGGGCGGGCGCACTTCATCAACGACCGTGTGATCGAAATGCAGGCCGTGGACGGCGCTAGCCAACAGTTCACAGCGGACTGTATCGTCGTGGCAACCGGCTCCCGCCCAAGAAATCCAGAGGAGATCCCCGTCGATCACGAGAATATTCTCGATAGCGATTCACTCCTCTCCATGATGTATTTGCCACGATCGTTGGCGATCATCGGCGGCGGCGTCATCGGATGCGAGTACGCGTCGATCTTCGCCCTCCTTGGCGTTCATGTCACGCTGATCGATCGGGCGCCGGCTCCGCTGCAATTCATGGATCAAGAGCTGGTCCAACAGTTCATCGAGAGTTTTGAGCAACAGGGGGGACACTATCTTGGAGGACAGAAAGTGAAGGACGTCCACTGGGATGGCGCGGCGCATGTCGTCACAACCCTGGGGGACGGCCTCACGGTCAAGAGCGAGAAACTTCTCGTGGCACTAGGACGGCAGGCGAACGTGGAAGATCTCCGTCTGAGCACCGCGGGGCTCACAGTCACCGCCAAAGGCATTCTCTCCGTCAATCCGTTTTGCCAGACCGAAGTCCCGCACATCTATGCCGTCGGCGATATGGTCGGAGCCCCAGCGCTCGCGTCAAAAGCGATGGAACAGGGCCGCCGCGCAGTCCGCCATGCCCTCAACCTCCCTATCGGGGATGCCGCCTCGACTATTCCACTGGGGATCTACACGATCCCTGAGATGGCCAGTATCGGGTTAGATGAAAACAGTGCCCGCGAGCGGTTCCGAGATCCCCTGATTGGCCGAGCGAAGTTCGAAGAAGTCGCACGAGCACAGATTTCAGGAACAGGCCACGGGCTTCTCAAAATGGTGGCGGACCCAGCCGGCGAACGTCTCCTCGGTGTACAAATTGTGGGAGACTCCGCGACAGAATTAGTTCATGTCGGGCAATTGGCCCTCCAACAGGGCGCCACCATCGAATCGTTTATCGACAACGTCTTCAACTTCCCGACCTACGCCGAAGCGTACCGTGTGGCTGCCCTGGATATCCTCGGTCAGGTCGCAAAACGCCAGACGGCTGCAGCAGCCTAACCCTGCTCCCCCCTTTGACCCCAGCCGTCCTTTTCAGCTAGGCTCGTCTTCACGGGGCGATTCACATCGCGCCCTGTGATGGAGCCCCATGAATCGCTCAGACCATCGTCGGCAGGAGAAACTCC
>JAHFES010000158.1 GCA_023248355.1 Nitrospiraceae bacterium | reverse complement strand
CATGTGCCGTGCGAGTGCCCTGACGATGCGCGCGTGCAAGTGCATTGGCTCGTCCGTGCAGAGAACGGTGAGAAACGCCATGAACGGGAGGAAGGACCAGGACTCACGATCGAGGAGACTCGTGTCATCAGCGGCCGCCGCTATATTCGCCTAACGTTTGCGCTGCCAAAAGATTTGCCGCTGGGCTACTACGAGGTGAAGGCTTGGGCGCAGGGAGGGCATGCGAGCGCGGAAGCGAAGTTCCGTCTGATCGTCGCGCCAGATCGCTGTTACATCCCCGACACGGTGCAGAAGGGCGCGCGCCTGTGGGGTTTTGCGTTACAGCTGTATTCTTTGCGGAGCGACCGCAATTGGGGGATCGGAGATTTTCAGGATCTTGCGACGGTGGTCGAGTGGGCTGGGAAACAACTCGGCGCCGCCGTGATCGGGCTCAATCCCTTTCATGCGCTCAAGAATTCGAAGCCGTATCACATCAGCCCGTATTCGCCCAACAGCCGGTTGTTTCTCAACGACCTGTACATCGATGTCGAGCAGGTGGCGGAGTGCAAGACGGCACCGGAGGTGCAGAAGCGGCTGGCCGATCCGTCCTTCCGTGCGCAACTCGACGCGGCCCGAAAAAGCGAGCTGGTCGATTACAACGCGGTGGCGTCGGCGAAGCGGGCCGTACTCGACCTCTGCTATCGCGCGTTCCTCCGCGACAACTTTGAGGGGACCGAGCCGGATCTGAAACCCAAAACCGCGCGCGGGTGGTTCTTTCATCAATATGCACAACGAGAAGGGGAGCCGCTGATGCAGTATGCGCTGTTTCAGGCGCTGGAGGACGAGCGGCAATTTGTGCAGTCACGTTCCGTGGTCTGGGTCGATTGGCCGCAGCAATATCGCACGCCGACGTCGGATGCGGTGGAAGAATTCCAACGTCGGCACATGAAAAAGGTGCGTTTCTTCCAGTATCTCCAGTGGCTGGCAGCGGAACAGCTCAACGCGCTTGTCGGGAAGACGCGAGAAGCGGGGATGCCGATTGGCTTCTATCACGATCTGGCGTTGGGCAGCGATCGCTATGGCGCCGATGGCTGGCGCTTCCAAGACGTGCTGGCCATGAAGGCCGATTGCGGCGCGCCGCCCGATGCCTTTGCTCCGGAGGGGCAAAACTGGGGGTTCTCGCCGGCTGATCCCATACGCCTTCGCGCAAGCGGCTACCAGTATTTCATCGAACTGCTCCGCAACAATCTTCGGTATGGCGGGGCGATTCGGATTGACCATGTCATGGCGTTGTTCCGGCTGTTCTGGATTCCGCGTGGCATGCCAGCATCGAAGGGCACCTATGTGCACTATGCCGCTGAAGATCTGCTGGCGATTCTGGCCTTGGAAAGCACGCGCGCCAAGACACTCGTGATCGGTGAGGATCTGGGAACGGTTCCCGATTGGGTACGCGACCGGCTTGGAGCCGCCGGTGTTCTGTCGTACCGGGTATTTTATTTTGAACGGACTGGGTCAGGGGCCTGCAAGGCACCGAGCGCTTACCCAGCGCAGGCACTCGCTGTGGTGACCACGCACGATCTTCCGACGCTCAGCGGGTATTGGGAGGGTGCCGACATTGAGACCAGGGCCAAGCTGGGCCTTTTTCCTTCCGAACAAGCCCGCATCACGATGTTGGCGGAACGACAAATGGAGAAGACGTGGGTCCTGGCCGCATTAAAGTCCGAAGACCTGCTGCCGCCCGGTGTGCCCAACGATCCAGCGCAGACGCCGGCGATGGCGACGGAGCTGGCCGAGGCCATTCATCAGTATCTCGCCCGCACGCCTGCGTGGATGGTGCTTGCTAACGTCGAAGATGTGATCGGCACGCGTGCTCAAACGAATGTGCCGGGGACGGTCGATCAACATCCAAACTGGTGCCAAAAATTGAGCGTGACCGTAGACGAGTTGGTTCGAGATTCCCGGTTTGAACACCTCGCAGCCCAGTTGCGTTCGATACGCCCGCTTGTGTAAGAACATGTGAGACGACAGGTCGCACGTGGATCCAATCCCGTGTCCTGCGGATTCCCCTCACGCAGCCATGAACCACAGCCGAGTCGTTGACCGACTATGACGCACCGCAACCGTCTCGTTCTCGCCGTTGCCGCAGCCTGCTTCTTCCTCATCGTCGTGATCGAAAAACTCTCGCCGGCAAATGTCGTGGGCGCGTATGGCTATGTGTTGCCGATTCTGTTAGTGGCCATCCTGCGCAATCGACGCTTGATGGTGGTGACAGTCTTAGCCTGTGTGATCGCGACCTACGCAGGACTCTTGCAACCGACGAAGCCAGGCCGGTTCCAGGCCGCCGTGATCAATCGGAGTGTCGTGGTCGGCGTGTTGTTGCTGGTCGCATACCTCGGGATGAGTTGGGAAGAGCGGAAGGCGCGTGAAGAGGCTGCGCGCGCGGCTCTGGCTCGGCAGACCGAGAATCTCTTGAAAGCAAATACGCAGCTCGTCGAAATTAAAGATCAGTTGAATCGGTCTGAACGGCTGGCAGCCGTGGGACAGTTGGTGGCGTCGGTCGCGCATGAAGTGGGGACGCCGCTGCATTCCATCGCCTGGCATGTGCAGGCCTTGGGGGAAGAGGCGAGCGTCACACCCGATATGAAGAAGCGCATCGATATCATCGATGGGCAGCTGAATCGCGTGGTCCGTATCATTCAGGATCTGCTGTCGTCGACTCGCCAGCGCAAGCCTGATCCGACGTGGATGCCGGTTGATCGCATCGTCAGCCCCGCAGCGGCCTTGTTGGAGCCCGCTTTTCATGGCAAGGGTGTCGCGCTGCGTGTCGAGATTGGCCCGGACGTGCCGATGGTCTGGGCCGACGCTGAGAAGATTCACCAGGTGCTCCTGAATCTTCTGACGAATGCGCTTGCGGCCACCCCCGAGGCTGGGGAGGTGGCCATTCGTGCAGAGGCGAGGCCGGCCACTCCGGATGAGACTGAAGTAGGGAAGCGCTCAGTGCAAGGGGTTCTGACAACCATGGTGACCGTGGCGGTGAGCGATACGGGCTGCGGTATGCCCGATGAGGATCTTCAGAAGGCGTTCACGCCGTTTTTTACCACCAAGGCCATTGGGAAAGGGACTGGGCTCGGACTGTTCTTGAGCCGTGAAACCGCGCAGGGGCATGGGGGCAATGTGTCGATTGAGAGCGAGGTGGGGAAAGGGACGACTGTCGTGCTATCCTTGCCTGGGCTCGGCTCAACTTCGGAAGCAGTGGC
>JAHFES010000157.1 GCA_023248355.1 Nitrospiraceae bacterium | reverse complement strand
GTAAAGTGTGCGAACCGGCATGTGGAGTTTAAAAAAAGCTTCGAAGGCCTCTTTTCGACCCTCCCCCGCCTTCAGGGCGAACGCCTCGGCCTGCCGTGCAGCCGCCAGCGGATGCAGATAGAAGATAATGATCCCCGCAATCAGGACCATCGTGCCAAAGAGCAATCCCTCGACCCAAGTCGCGGCATAGTCTGAGGGAGCGCGCCACGCACGCCACGCCATTCCTCCCGCTAGCACAACGATCGCGCCAAGCACCAAGCGGTTGTATCCCTCGAACGCGCGCGTGAGGAACAGGCCTCCGGAATCCTGTCCACCAAAGGTATTAAACACGGCAGGAAGGACCGACGCCACCAACACGATCAACCCTCCAATCCAAATGGCCAACGCCACCCACTCGCTGGCAAGACCGAGCACGAGCCCCCATCGCATCCCTCGCCCCACGGCCTACCGTTCAGCTCCATGAAACTCGAACACAACGCGCCCACCCACAATCGTCTTGTTCACCCGCCCCTTGACCTTCCACCCCACGTAGGGCGTGTTTCGGCTCTTCGACTTGAACTTGCTCGGATCGACTTCCCATTGTTCATGCTGGTCGACAATCACCACATCAGCATCCGCCCCGACCGCAAGCGTTCCCTTCTTCAGTCCAAAGGCCGCCGCCGGGCCGGAGGTGAGCTTCTCAACGGCTTCCTCCAACGACAGCACCCCTTCGTCCACCAATCCCAACGTCAGGGAGAGCGCCGTCTCAAGCCCCACGATTCCAAACGGGGCTTCTGTAAAATCCTGCTGTTTCTCTTGCGTCGCATGGGGGGCATGGTCCGTCGCAATCGCGTCGATCGTGCCGTCTCGCAGCCCTTCCTTAATGGCTTGCACATCGTCCCAGGTCCTCAATGGGGGATTCATCTTCGCATGGGTATTGTACCCTCGAACCAGTTCTTCCGTGAGCGTAAAGTGATGGGGACAGGCTTCCGCAGTGACCTTAATCCCTCGAGCCTTCGCCTCCCGCACCATGCGGACCGATCCCGCTGTGCTGATATGGGCCAGATGCAGCCGCGCACCGGTCAACTCCGAGAGAGAGAGATTGCGCGCCACCATCACATCTTCTGCCGCCGACGGAATACCCGGCAATCCCAGTTCGGTAGAAATGAGACCTTCGTTCATGCAGCCGTCTTCGGCGAGATGAAGATCTTCGCAATGATCCACCACCGTCAGATCAAACGCCAACGCATACTCCATCGCCCGGCGCATCACCAGGCTATTCATCACCGGTTTCCCATCGTCGGAAATTGCGACACACCCGGAGCGGCGTAAATCGCCGATTTCCGCCAGTTCTTTCCCTTCCGATCCCTTGGTAATCGCGCCGATGGGCAACACGTTGGCAAGCCCGGCCAGTCGAGCCCGTTCCAGTATGAACTCCGTGACCGCCTGATTGTCATTCACCGGATTCGTGTTGGGCATGCAGCAGACCGTGGTAAACCCACCCGCCACTGCTGCCGCGCTTCCGCTCTGAATCGTTTCCTTATATTCAAAGCCCGGCTCCCTAAAGTGAACATGAAGATCCACGAAACCGGGAAGCACAAGTTGCCCATGCGCTTGAATAACTGTTGCGCCGGCAGGCACGGTTAGATCGGATCCCACCGCGGCGATCTTCCCCTGATCAATGAGCACATCTCCCACACCGACAAACCGGCCTGGATCAATGACTCGTCCGCCCTTGATAAGAATAGCCACGATCTAGTTTGCTCCTGACATCAGATAGAGAATACCCATGCGCACGGCAACGCCGTTCGCCACTTGATCAAGGATGACTGAAGAGAGACTATCTGCCACATCCGGCGCAATCTCCACCCCTCGATTGATCGGCCCTGGATGCATGACGATGGCACCGGAATCAGCCAACCTGACACGGTCAGCGGTCAACCCATAGAGTCGCGCGTATTCCCGGATGGTGGGAAACAGCGCCCGTCCTTGCCGCTCCAATTGCAGCCGGAGCATCATGATGACGTTCACCCCGCGCAATCCTTCATCCATGTTGTAATAGGCCGTCGCCCCAAGTTTGTCGACGCCACAGGGCATCATCGTGGGTGGCCCCACGACTCGGACTTCGGCCCCGAGCTTGGTGAGCGCATGGATATTCGAACGGGCCACACGGCTGTGCGCCACATCTCCCACAATCGCGACTCGCAAGCCCTCAAAATCCATTCCTCGCTGACGGATCGTATACAGATCGAGCAACGCCTGCGTGGGATGTTCATGCCACCCGTCGCCGGCATTAATCACCGAGGACTTCACCCCGCGCGCCAAGGTTTCCGCTGCTCCGGCCGAGGAATGGCGCAGGACGATGATGTCGGCCTGCATGGCCTCGATGTTGCGCGCGGTATCAAGCAGTGTCTCGCCCTTGACCACGCTGCTCGACGACGGTGAGAAATTGATGACGTCCGCGCTCAACCGCTTCGCGGCCAGTTCGAACGACGTCCGCGTCCTTGTGCTCGGCTCAAAAAACAAGTTGACCACGGTCCGTCCGCGAAGAGCGGGTACTTTCTTGATCTCACGGCCGGTCACTTCCTTGAAGGAATCCGCAGTCTCGAGGATGAGCGTAATCTCATCTATCGACAAGGGAGCCAGACTCAGCAAATCTTTGCGTTTGAGGCTCATGAGATCCTCCGCTTCAGGCTTTCAGAATGACCACCCGGTCATCCTCACCCTGCTCTTCGAGCAAGACCTGCACGTTTTCCTCTCGGGAAGTGGGAAGATTCTTCCCGATATAGTTCGCTTTGATCGGAAGCTGTCGATGTCCGCGATCCACCAACACCGCTAACTGAATCTCCGCAGGCCGCCCCAAGTCCATGAGGCCATCCATCGCAGCACGGATCGTCCGCCCCGTAAACAAGACATCGTCGACCAACACCACTACCTTATCCGACACATCGAACGGGACAGACGTCTTTCGGAGAATGGGTTGCTCTTTCCTTAACGACAAATCATCCCGATAGAGCGTAATGTCGAGATCGCCGATGGGCACTTCCACGCTTTCGATGTCTTGAATGCGTTTCGCTAACCGATGGGCGAGATGGACGCCGCCCGTTCGGATTCCCACCAACGCCAAGTCCTTCACGCCCTTGTTACGCTCGAGAATCTCGTGCGCAACACGAGTCAGCGCCCTGGCAATATCGCCCAAATCCATGACGACCCGTTCATCTGCTCTCGCACCGCTCATTGTTGCCATCCTGTTCTCAG
>JAHFES010000090.1 GCA_023248355.1 Nitrospiraceae bacterium | reverse complement strand
AAAATTTTTGGTTCAGTCAAGAACGCCTTGGCCAGCGTGAGCCGCGTCATTTGCCCTGATGACAGTTTCCGAGTGACTTTGTGGCAAAACTCCTCCATCTCTAATTTCTTGACGATCTCATCCACACGCCGTGGGATCTCGGAAAGGCCATAGAGCCTCGCGACCACCCAGAGATTCTCTTCCACGGTCAGCGATTGTGGCATCGAAATATAGGTCGAGGAGAAATTGACTTGTTGAAGGATGGCTTCGCGATGCGTCGAGAGATCCAATCCAAACATGTGGATGGAACCGGCGGTGGGAGTGATCAGCCCGAGTAGCATTTGAATGGTGGTCGTCTTTCCTGCCCCGTTAGGCCCCAACACGCCCAATATTTCTCCCGGCTTGATCTCGAATGACACGTCGCTGACGGCGGTAAAATCGCCGAAGCGTTTCGTCAGATGCGATACTTGAAGGACAGGGGTGGCCATGAAATGGGGGCGCGTGCCTAATTGAACAACAACGCGTTCGCGATTTTCTCTGGGAGGTGACAGGTTTCACACTTGCGACTGACGACCCTGCCCTCATGCTCGGTCTTCCCATCGTGGCAACGGAAACAGTCCGTCAGCGCTCGCGTCCGCAAATACGACCCTTCCGGATGGGCTGGATACCAGGGCTGACTATCGGCGGAGACATGGCCGCGCGGAATCACGATCGGATAGCCCTTGATTGGAGCCTCATGCACAATTCCTGAATGGCAGGTGGTACAGCCCTCTCCCTTGCCTCGCACGCCGAAGGCCTCCATGTGCTTGCGGTGGCTCATCACAAGACCAACGTCTTTGACTGGTGGTGGCAAATCGCGCGGTGCAACTTCCGATACGCGCAAGATATGACGATGGCAACTGAGACACACCTCCGAGTCGACTTTAGCTTCCAGGTTGTGCGGATCCGTGGGCGTCCCGAACAGGTAGATGGCCACATCCTTCGTGCCATTCATCGCTTTGTCGTGAATCCACCCTTCAAGACCAGGCCGGACATGGCAAGCGACACAGGTCACCTCTTTGTGCGAGGACTTGGCCCAACTGTCGAAGGAGGGGGCGATGGTATGGCAACTCGCGCAGAATTTCGGATGATTGGTCAGCGGGATCGCTGCACCGCCGAGCGCTACAACGCCTGCGACAAGAGCCAGTACAAGGGTCGCCTTAGGCTTCCAGTTCATGCTCCGCACGTGGACGTCTGAGGGGGATTTGTTTGATGATTAACGCGGCCACTCCTGCGATGTCGTTGAGATCCAAGACCGGCACATCAACATCCAGGGGTTTGTCGGATACGACAGCCAACAACCCATCCAGGGAAAACGGAATCTCACCGACTTGCTCTCTGATCACGACGATTTTGGGATAGCCTTCACTTTTCCATCCCTCCGCAATGATCAGATCGTAGGACGCGTCCAGAAATCGGTCCCGAATCTCTTCCACTTTCAGCTGTTCGGACACATCGGTAAACATCGCCAAGCTCCCCTTCGACACCACCACCACGCTACTGGCCCCGGCCCGCTTGTGACGCCAGCTGTCTTTACCTTCCGTATCGAGGTCAAACCCGTGGCCGGCATGCTTGACCGTCGCGACTCGATAGCCGGCTCGGACCAACTCGGGAATGACCCGCTCAACCAATGTCGTCTTACCGCTGTTCGACCGCCCGATGAAACACACGATAGGCACAGGCATGGATGTAACTGGTCAACGGTCAATCGTCATTGGTCAAAAGGGATCGACAATGATCCTCCCCCTTGACTAGTGACTGATGACTATTGACCTCCTTTCCTTTTAGCAACAGGAGAGGCGATGCCCGCTCGTCGGAGCAACATCCGCATGGCTCGCCCAGGCTTCGCCGCTCAAAAGCTGCACCGACACGAGATCACCCTGATTCACCCGTTCGACTTCGACCGGAATGTCGATCAAGCAATTGGCCTTCACCATGGAGGTCAAGATCCCGGACCCTTGAGCGCCGGTCGTTCGGACCTTGAAGACGCCCTCTTCTCGCGTAAGCACACCGCGCAGGAAGTGCCGACGGTCCGTCCGCTTGGAAAACTTCTCCTGAAAAATCGCCTGCACGACCGGCCGACCGTAGCTCCGGTGTCCGCTCATCTTCAGTATCGCCGGCCGCACCAGTTGCTCGAAGGTCACCATGGAGGAGACCGGGTTCCCCGGTAGGCCAAAGGCCAGCTTCCCCTGAATCTTGCCGAAGGCCAGTGGCTGCCCCGGTCTAATCGCGAGTTTCCAGAAATTCATTTCGGCGCCCAATTCGTGGAACACCGCCTTCGTAAAATCGTAGTCTCCCATCGACACACCGCCGGACAGTACCAGAATATCCGCCGTCAGCCCGTGCGAAATCTTTTCCTTCAACGCCGCAGGAGTATCTCGGGCGATCCCGAGCAGGAACGGAATGCCACCCGCCTCTTGAACCGCAGCGGCAATGCCATAGCTATTCGAGTTGATGATCTTCTCTTCACTGAACCGTTCGTCCAGATCGGCGAGTTCGTCGCCCGTCGAGAGGATCGCCACACGGGGCCGTTGATAGGCAAAGACGAACGACTTAGCCAAGATAGCCAACATCCCTGCTTCGCCAGGGCGGATCTTGGTGCCCTTCGCGATGATGCACTCGCCCTTTTTGACGTCTTCGCCCTTGGGCCGAATGTTGGACCCACGGGGTTCGGGCTTGAAGACGCGAACCGAATCCGGGGTATGCTCCGTATCTTCCACCTTCAACACCGTGTCCGTCCCTTGCGGAATCGGCGCGCCGGTCATAATCCTAATGGCCTGTCCTTCACTTACCGTCTTCGACGGCATCTTGCCTGCGGGGACATCTTCAATTACCGTGAGTGTGACCGGCTTTGGGATCGCATGTTCCTGCTTGATATCGTCCCAACGCACGGCGAATCCGTCCATCGCGCTGTTGTCCCAGGGCGGATTATCCCGTTCGGCCACGATGTCCTCGCCCAGGACACGGTCAAGCGCGTCGAGAATCGAAATTTTCTCCAAGCCCAGGGTCGGCGTGGCATCCAAGACAATCCGCTGCGCCTCTTCTAGCAGCGTGAGTCCCTGTGTCGCATCTTTCGCCTTCACAATCGTTCCCTCATCAATGAGCATGACGCGGCGCCACTTTCAGCAGCGACCCGCTCTTCTTACAGAACGCTTCAACTTGATTCGCGATGTTGTGGTACGCCTCAGCCGTCTGCGTATCGGAATTGAACATGGCGAAGGGCTCACCCGCATCGGATTGGATCACCACATCGGGATCGAGCGGGATACGCCCAAGGAAGGGCACGCCCATATCATGCGCGGAGGCTTCCCCGCCGCCCTTGCGGAACACATCGATTTGGTTGTGACAATGCGGGCACTCCAGTCCGCTCATGTTCTCGACAATTCCAATGATCGGCACTTCGCTGTCTTTGCAGAAGGTCACCGACTTGCGGGAATCCAGCAACGCCACTTCCTGCGGCGTCGTAATGATCACGGCCCCGCTGACATTGCCGAGCAAATCGATCGTCGTCACCGATTCGTTGCCGGTTCCAGGAGGCAAATCAACAAACAAGAAATTGAGATCCTGCCACTCGACGCCCCCCAGCAACTGATTAATGAATTCGTACTTATAGGCGTCACGCCAAATGATGGGATCGTCGGAGTTCTGCAGCAGAAACGACATCGAGGCGATTTTGAGATTGTAGGCTTGAAAGGGAATGATCCCGCCGGACGTGCTGACCTTGAGCTTTTGGCCTTCAGCCCCCACCATTTTGGGGATGTTCGGCCCATGAATGTCCATGTCGCAGATGCCGACGTGCCACCCTTTGAGCGCAAGACTCACGGCAAGGTTGGTCGTGCAGGTGCTCTTCCCCACCCCGCCCTTGTTGCTCATGACGAGGACTTTGTACTCGATCCGCTCCATCCGCTTGGCCACGAGCCAACGACTGTGCCCTTCCTTGTCTTTCTGGCATCGCTCGTTTTCGTCGCAAATGGCGCAGGCCCACATATAGGTACACGCGTCACCGTCGGCGCCGCCGCTTCCGTTGCTGATCACGTTTAATTCACGTGCCATGGTGCATTCCTTCTTAGTCGTTCGGTTCTGTTATCCGCACTGGCTACCGACGGCGTCCCCCGGTCGGCACCTCCACATACTCGCCCCCTGAAGATTTCGGCATCGCCATGCCCGAGGCTGGACCTCCGGCCGTGGCCACTGCAGAAACAAGGGCCTCTGTCGCAGGAGCCGCTTTCTTCTTATTGAAGAAGCCCGCGCTGACAATTCCCACTTCATAGAACACATACATCGGAAGCGCCATCAAGCACTGGTTAAAGGGATCAGGAGTCGGCGTGAGAATGGCGGCGATGATGAACGAGCCCAACAGGGCCCACTTGCGATAGCGCCGCAAGAACGGGGCATCGACCCAGCCCAACTTCGCCATGAGCGTAATGGCCAGCGGCACTTCGAAGATCAAACCAAATACCAACAGGAACCACAGCGCAAACCCCACGTACTGAGCAATCGACAGTTGAGGAATAAACCCGGCGCTCACTCCGTAGGAAACTAAGAAGTTCAGCGCAAAGGGCAAGACAAAGAAAAATGAGAAGAAGACACCGGCAAAAAATGCCAACGTGCTCAAGAAGACGAACGGCCCGACAAACCGTCGTTCCTGGACATGCAGCCCAGGCACAACGAATTGCCAGACCTCAAGCAAGATATAGGGCGCTGCCAGGACAAAGGCAAATAATCCTGCGACTTTGACGTTCTGCCACAGGGCCTCTGCCGGCGCAAGGAACACGAACGGCACGGTCGGGAGATCAGTAGGCTCCCAGGACAGCGTGCTGGGCACAAACATGTTCTGCAGGGGGATGCGCAGCCACTTGACCAACGCATCGGCGTAAAAGAACGTCGCGACGAAGACAATCGCCGTCACGATGACCGCGCGAGTCAGCCGAACCTGGAGCTCCACCAAGTGCTCCATGACCGGCATCTTCTTATCTTCGAGCGGCTTAAAGACAGAGTCTTGCAACCACTGATTGAAATCGTTCAGCACGCCGCCCTCAAAAGAATATGTTCATGGGGTCAGTTGATGATTGAGGGATTGCGGGAACCCGCTGATCCCACCAATCAACAAATAACTCACTCGTCAATGGAACAATTCCCCTTCACTTCGGATTCACCGCGACGAACAAGCTGTTGCCCTGCCGATTGACTAACAGCACGGCCAACTCATCCTTCTTGATCTTGGTCGCAGCCTTCTGGAACTCTTCAAGCGTCTTAATCGTCTCGTGATTGACTTCCTGAATCACGTCGCCTCGTTGCAACCCAGCGGCTTCCGCCTGCCCCCCCGGCTCCACTGACGTAATCACCACACCCGCAGTCTTGGCCGGGATATTCAACTGGCTCATCAACGCGTTGTCCAACGTCTGCACCCGGAGGGAAGCCAGAACGTTGTCGGGCGGCTTGATGGTTTCTCCCTGCTCTTTTTCCTTGGCCGGCGCAGAGTCCTTCTTCGCCAACAGTTCATCGGACGGCCGCTCGGCGACCTTCACGGCGATGGTCTGCTCTTTGCCGTCTCGCAAGACCTTGACCAGCGCATCTTTCCCCACCATGGTCCTGGCGACCAGGTGCCTGAGCTGACTCACGCTTTGGACGTCCTTGCCGTTGAACGCCACCACCACATCACCGCGCTTGATCCCGGCGGCATGCGACGGCCCGTTTTCATTGACGTCACTGATCAGCACGCCCTTCCGTTGCTCCGGCAGCTTGAAGGACTTCGCCAGCGCCGGGGTAATTTCCTGAATGGCCACCCCCATCCAGCCCCGCACCACCTTGCCCGTCTTTTGGAGGCTATCAACGATATCAAGGGCAATGCTGCTGGGAATCGCGAACCCAATGCCTTCAGACCCTCCCGTCCTCGAAAAAATGGCCGTGTTGATGCCGATCAACTCGCCGTTCATGTTGACGAGGGCCCCGCCTGAATTTCCTGGATTGATCGCCGCATCGGTCTGGATAAAGTCCTCATAGTCCGCGATCCCGACGTTTCCTCGTCCCAATGCGCTGATGATGCCGAGTGTCACCGTGGAACTCAGTCCGAACGGACTTCCGACGGCCAACACCAGATCACCCACTTGTAGTTTTTCATATTCCGCCCACTTGAGCGCAGGCAGATCCTTCGCGTCAATCTTGATCACGGCCAAATCGGTCTTCGGATCTGTGCCGATGATCTTGGCAGCAAACTCCCGCCGATCGCTCAACGTGACGGTAATCTGTGTGGCTCCCTCGACCACGTGATTGTTCGTGACGATAAAGCCGTTCGAGTCAAACACAACACCAGACCCCGCACTCTGATCCGGACGGCCGTGCGGCGCAGGAGGACCAGGAGGCATGGGTGGTGGAGTCGGCAATTCCCCTCCGCCGGGCTCGTCACCAGGAGGTCCCCCGAATGGCCCTGGAGGTAATCCTCCGCGACGGCGCCCACCTTCTCCCCCGCCGGTCACTGCAATATTGACCACGGCCGGAGTCGCTTTTTTCACGATCTCGGAAAAGCCCTGAGCCAGTGCTGGGGGGACTCCCGCCGCGGATGCGAGCGACCCGCCTCCGAGTCCGACAACGGCACACACCGACAGGATCAGTCCACCACCAATCACCAACGTGGTCGCTTGCTGACTCCGATTGACCATAACTGGGTTCCTCCAGAAGGTTGAGCTCATCATGAAGACAGATACTGCTGCTGGGAACGACCGTCTCTTCACTGGCGAAGCCCGCACGAAACCTTTCGCTCGACCCATCGCCAGTTGAACAATCTATCTTACACTAATCTTTCCTTGGGCTTCAAAGAGGAAAAGTCCCCGTCAGGTATGAGACAAAGAGCCTGACGGGGACTTTCCGGACCGGTGTGAAGAGGATGCCGACCAACCAACCCCGAATCGCGACGGATGTTCAGCTGCTCCGCCTCGCCGCTGCATCGGCCTCAAGCTGACCCAGCCACGAGTTCTGCAGTCTCAAAGTCAACCGCTTCGCCGCTTGATTGAAGGACACCACACGCAACGTATTTGGAGCTCCCTCGTAGGTCGGCGGCCAGAATCGACGTTCTGGATCTTGCGGCCGCAAATAGACGACCGGGTACCACTGGTCGATACCTGGAGCCGTCGGCCGATCCAACGTCGCCCATCCGCGGCCCTCTTCTCGCATCATCACTGTTCCGCCGTTCACGTCCAACAGTGCAAACTCCAAGAGTGACCAATTGTCCCGCCGATAGCCGGGCTGCATATGTGTGGTCCACCCCAAGAAGAGCGAGACCGGGTACTCCTGCTCAGTGCTGGACACCACCACCACGGCCAGGTAGTCGAGCCCATGCCGTCTGGCGAGATCGGCAAATTGTGCGCGGTTTCCATCCGACGGCCTGATCCCTTCGGCCGAAATGACTTCCTTGATGGACACAGGCAGCACCCGTCCGATTTCCTGTTTGAGTTCCTCGCCGAGTTTCACCAAGGCCTCTTCAGGCAAGTTGGGAGCCGCCTCAGGCGCTGCAGTGTCGGAGACAAGGACAAGCCCGACCTGAAGAGGTTTTTTATCAATATTGAGTAAGGACTCCGCCTTGGAGTCTTGATCCGTAGGCACATAATCAACAATACGACTTGGCGGGATGGAGGAGGCGCAGGCCCAGAATAAAAGAGACACGAAGAATACTGAGAGTCCTCGGACGAGATAGCTCATGATGGACCTCCCGGTTCAGTCAGTGGCGCATACCCTCTTCATATAGGCATACGTTCGCTCCCACACAGTGGATCTGTCAAGTCCTAGGGTCGAACGAACCTCTTGCATTCGCGCGCTCGCTCCCTGTACTGTTGATACACTTCTACGCCGTTCACAGGGGAGATCGCCGGTGAGACCAGAGGGTTGCCATACCTCCCTTGAACTATCCGTTATCATCCCGGCCCATAACGAAGCAGCCCGCATTCTTCCCCATCTCCACTCCATCGTCCAATATTTGACCGCGCGTGCATGCGCGTTCGAAGTGATCGTGGTGGATGACGGAAGTCTCGACGAGACCGCAGCTGTCGTCTATGAATATGCGAAGCGCGTCCCATCCATCAGACTCCTTCGTTTGCCAACCTGCGCAGGCAAGGGTGCCGCCGTTCGTCATGGCATGCAAGCCGCCCGAGGACATAGACAGCTCTTTACTGATGCTGACGGAGCGACCCCCATCACGGAACTCGTACGGCTCGAACAGGCGCTTCAGGCTGGGGCCGAGATGGCTATTGGATCTCGGAGCCTGGCGTCAGTTCGATCTGAATTTACGGTCAACGCCCGATGGCATCGGAGCCTTCTCGGCAGCGTCTTCAATGCGATCGTGCGCGCGGGAGGCGTCACCGGCATCGCAGACACCCAGTGCGGATTTAAGCTCTTTGAAAGAGCCGTGACCCAGGATCTCTTTTCAGTGTCGTGCGTCAACGGGTATGGCTTCGATCTGGAACTCCTGTACGTGGCTCAGCGTCGCGGGTACCGGATTGCAGAAGTTCCCGTCAACTGGACAGACCAGCCCGGCTCAAAAGTCCGCATCATGCGAGACGGGCTGGCCATGCTTCGCGAACTCATGGCTATTCACCGTAACGCGGAGAAGGGCTTCTACTCCGATCGTGTGATCGCCCGCGAACTGTCTTCCCTTGCCTCTTCATCTCCGGTCTTGGAGTAACCCGTCTGGTCGAACGCTCTTCCTCCGACAGTTCTGTAGATCACGACCTTGGCATCCTCATATTCCTTTTCCCACATCGGGAGACTGCCAAGAGTTCGCGCCAAGGCGCTGTCGCGCTTGAGCAGGGCCCAATCGACCTTGTACTTATCCAATACCGCTAACCGAGGGGGATCGGCCTCGCGCAGATCAATGTAATCTTTTAAAACCCATCGATCACCGATTCGCCATGCCGGCATTCTCCCATCGATAAAAATCTTCTCCCCGGGAAGCCACCAGAGTAGAAACCCGCCGTATCGATAGTCATGAACCGGTCGCGCCCCAAGACGGTCACGATGTGTCCGAATCCACTCCACGGCCTCGATGGGATAGGAGGTCGTGCGAAACGCCGCCGCTGGATCAACCCCGAATCGCCACACATGCTGCAGATGATCAGGGCCCAGATACAAAACAAACAGGCCCAGCGCGAGCGTCAGCCCTCCCATCCAGCGAGATGGACGCAACCTCTCCACCAGAGGAAGTGTTGCAATCCGCGAGAGGCCCTCCTGTAACAGTTCGGCGACGAGGGGCAGACTGACAATCAAGAACAGTGGGATATTCCGGAGATGCCGAGAGGCGAGGACGAGAAAGACAGCCAGAAGTCCCCATCGAACTGGCTCTACGCGACGATACCAACAGATCATCGCCAGCCCCAGCGCCACCAGATAAACGGCAAACATCTTCCCTGCCAGGGTATCGAGCGAAATGGAATGCCATTCCTGAAGCGTGTCGATCATGAAACGGTCAGACAGCGAGTCGAGAATCTCTTTGTGCAGCCGCCACCCATAGGGATTCACAAACGTTGCCAGGCCCCCCAACGCTGCCGCGATCAAAAGGGGCCGGTCGACTGTGGGTACGTGCAGGCAGTCACGTTCCCACCTACCAGCGTTCGGCCACGCGCGGGCGAACAGAGACATGAGCCATGACAACCCGATCACGAGAGCGAGAAAAAAGAGCCCTGCGGTAACACCTCCATGAAGATTGGCCCAGAGGAGGAACAGCGGGGGAATCCCCCAGACCATGCGGGACGCCCTCTGACGCATACGCTGAAGCATCCACATCAGCATGGCCAGTCCCAGCAAGGTCACCATCTGCGTGCGCGCCCCAAGGAACGGGAGCGCGACCCACAGTGAGAGGGAACAGGCCAGGAGGCGAACCGTGGTGCTCGCGTGGCTGCTACGTCCAGCCATCCACCAGGCCCCGGCGGTAACACCTCCAAAGAATAGGATCACAGCGAGAGCCGCCAATGCCCCCCCACCTTCATAGAGGCTACCGATCAGGAGATCTGTCAGCCAGGCGTGTTCCACCCAAGGCCAATCCGGCATGGTGTGCGAATAGGGGTCGAGGGCCGGCAATCGGCCTCCCTGTTTGAGCAGATCCAACCCAGTCCGGAGATGCCAACCGAAGTCGGGTTCAGTCAGAGGTTGCAGGGCAAAGTTCAGGATGACGAGCAGGAACAGCGCATTGAGCG
>JAHFES010000156.1 GCA_023248355.1 Nitrospiraceae bacterium | reverse complement strand
GCGACGGCCCAGGGGAACATGAACACGATCTCGATGTCGAAGATCACGAACAGCATTGCGATAATGTAATACCGCATCGGAAACTGCACGCGCGCATCTTGAAAGAGCGGGCTTCCACTCTCATAGGGGGCCAGCTTCGCCCGATACGGACGGCTGGGG
Source organism: Nitrospiraceae bacterium (assembly GCA_023248355.1). Lineage (GTDB taxonomy): Bacteria > Nitrospirota > Nitrospiria > Nitrospirales > Nitrospiraceae > Nitrospira_D. The sequence continues at coordinate 3,189 of JAHFES010000156.1, read as the reverse complement.
CGGACAAACCAACCGGCCAAGAGCGAGACCGCGCCGAAGGCGATGGCAATCCCGATGAATAACAGGATCGGGACATAATTCGCTGGAACCGCTGCGTTACCCATCTCGTTTACACTCGTAGGCTATGGGCTAGAGGTGAGTGGCTAGAGGCAGGATACAAGCCGCTAGCCTCTTGCCCCGTGCCCCTCGCCAGTCCTAATGCCTCGCCGAAGAAGGGTTTGAATTTCAATCCGTCCAGTTCAGGGCGCTCGATCCCCTTGTGCTGAACGAGCACCTTAAAAGTGCTGCCCATCCCATCCGGTCTCAATAAGTGAATGGCCGCACGGAACTCCGGGCTTTCCGGTTCCAGATCCGCCATCATCTCTTCGACGCCGAGCCCCATGAGGAAACTCATCTGATTGGTAAATCCTGTGACACGCAGCCCGTGTTCCTCACCCACTGTGGCCAAACTCGAAAAATCGACGTGCGCGGTCATATCTTGCTGGCCGACCCTCGTGTACGGATCTTCCGAGGTCAACTGCGAGTAGTAGCAGAGCAAGGTGCCCTGGGACCGGTCCGCATTGTAGAGATCCTGCGCCGTATGGCCGTAATCGATGGTGATGGCAATGCCACGACCGATCGCGTCGGCAACCTGCTTCATCCACCCGAGGGCATCCAGGTTGATTTCGGTTCGATATCCGTCTGGGAGTGAGAGATTCAGCCGCGTGAGATGCTGCTGCATGTCGGGTGACGACAGCGGTCTGAGGCATTCTACGAACCGGGCGCCATCATAGTCCACATAGACTTCCTCTGTCTGCCCACCTGTCATTTGAATCCGATGGACGGGGAAGGCATCAGGCAACTCATTGCTGAAGAGCAGGCCCACTACGCTGGCAGGGGCAAGACTTCCGAGATCCTCGATCCAGGTCACCAGCCCTGCTTCCTGGAGCCAAGGGCCCAGGTTGGAACGTTGCAGTTCCCGCATCGCCGGGCTTCGTTCGATCAACACATAACGAAGGCGGCGGCTCAGGGAATCGTCTTGCGCGTGAATGGCAGCCAGAACATCTCTGGCCAGCAGGCCTTTGCCCGCGCCCATTTCTACGACGGTGAATGGGTCAGGATGGCCAAGCAGCGCATCGATTTGCCGCGCCTGTTTGGCGAGAGCGTTCCCTAAGATGGGATGCACATCGGAACTCGTGTAGAAGTCGCCGGACCAACCGATTCGTTCAGCTCCGGACTCCGGCGGGCGCATGTAGTAGCCGAATTGAGGATGGTAGAGGGTCAGCTCCATGAAGCGGACGAAGGGAATAGGACCCGAGTTGGCGATCTCGGACGCGATGGCGGCAACGAGTTCAGGGTGCCCAAGTGTCATGAACGGTTCCCTTTGTCGCTGACAAAGCACAGAACACACCGCCAACAGTGAAGGGAATACCTCACCCACACTCGTTGGAGGGTCAAAAGTGGCGTAGATTATCTCTGCGGGATGATCTAAGTCAAGGAGAAATCAGGTGGAATCTCCGCTGGATCGAGCGACGTGGAGGAGAGATTTGTTGAAGAAAGCCGGCGCTCAGGCGACTTGCCTGGCTGACTTGCCTGGTAGCCCTAGAAGCCGACGGATGGTTTCATCGAGCTTGGCAGGGCTGAAGGGTTTACTGAGGAAGACGAGCTGGTTCTGATTAAACGCCTGAGCGATTGCATTGGCTTCGGGAAAGCCCGACATCAGAACCACCTTGAGATCTGGTCGTTGGACCAGGAGATCGCAGGCCAGGTCATCCCCGCTCAGATCCGGTATATGCCAATCCGTGACCAAAACGTCGATCGGGTGATGAAACTCCGCGCTGATCCGACTGGCCTCGGCGCCGGAATGGGCCGTCAGTACGTAATAGCCCATGCGAGTCAATTCCAGTTCGAAGAGCAACGTAATGGCCGATTCGTCGTCGGCCAACAGCACCGTTTTCTTTCTGGCTGTATTGTTTTCGTCAGCAGACGCCATGTATCCATATCCCCTTAGTGAAAATTATGAATTCAGCATTGTCGAAGACTATGTTAGCGCAACGGGTCCAATCGACAAAACAAAAAAAGAATATTCTGTCATCCCTGCTCCCCTGGCCTCGCAATGCGCCTGGGTTGAGGGCAATGGAACGATGTTTGGGCAGGAGAGCGAAGGCTCAGAGGGGTCTTACGTTCCGTGGCACTTCTTGTATTTCTTCCCGCTGCCGCAAGGGCAGGGATCGTTGCGGCCGACTTTGTCGTCGCTCCGCTGTACGGTTTGGGGTGCGGCCCGCTCGTCGCCACGGTTGAGGGTGAGTTTGGGTTGTGGACGGGAGATCACGGGTGGTGGTGGCGGTGCGTCGGCAGGGGTGTCGTTCTTGACGGCCTGGACCTTGAACAATCGTTCGAGGGCATCGGATTTGACGCGCTGCATCATGCCGGCGAATAAATCATAGCCTTCTTTCTTGTACTCAATGAGCGGATCCTTCTGTCCGTAGCCACGGAGGCCGATGCCGTCTCGCAGATGATCCATCCCAAGGAGATGGTCTTTCCAGTGATGGTCGATGACTTGGAGCATGAAGGTCTTTTCTAAGAATCGCATCAGGTCGGAGCCCAGCTCCTGTTCCTTGCGTTCGTAGCCTTCATGAACGAGCTTCCTGAGATCTTCTGCGAGCGCGTCGCGACCGAGCTCTCGGAGCGACGCGCCGTCGTCGTTCTTCCCCTGTGTGATGTCGATCCCAAATTGGCCCTGCATCATTTCGACGAGGCCTTTCATGTCCCACTCTTCGGGATACTGTTCGACCGGACAGTAGATGGCCATGGCGGAGTCGATCATGCCCGCCATCATGTCGAGGAGATCCTCTTTGAGGTTCTCGCCGGCCAGCACGGCATGCCGGTGCTGATAAATCACTTGGCGCTGCTTGTTCATCACATCGTCATATTCGAGCAGCTGTTTGCGGATCTCGAAGTTGTGCGCCTCGACTTTCTTTTGTGCGTTGGCGATGGCGCGGGTGACCATGCCATGCTCGATCGGCACACCTTCTTCCATGCCGAGCTTGAGCATCAGTTGCGAAACGCGCTCGGAGGCGAAGATGCGCATCAGGTCATCTTCGAGCGACAGATAGAATCGAGAGGTGCCCGGATCGCCCTGGCGGCCGGCGCGGCCTCGAAGCTGGTTGTCGATCCGGCGGCTTTCATGCCGCTCGGTGCCGAGAATGT
>JAHFES010000155.1 GCA_023248355.1 Nitrospiraceae bacterium | reverse complement strand
TCGGCCACCCCAAGAGGACGCCGTTCAGAATGAGGACCACAGGACCACGCATGGGTGGCACCATAAAAGGAAACTGTGTCGGTGGTCTATCCTACAAAGGATGGGATGAGTACAGTGATGAGTGATCGGTGATGAGTTGGCCAAACAAACCAGATAGACCAGAGACGCGTGACGGGTGATGCGTGACTTGACGAGTTGAAGCAGACAAACCAGACAGACCAGATCAACTCTGGCGCCGCTTGGCTTTTGCGGTGGGCTGGGCCGTCAGTGGATCTTCGGGCCAGTGGTGTTTGGGGTAGCGACCACGAAGTTCTTTCCGTACCTCTTGATAGGCATTGGCCCAAAAACTTGCGAGATCTTTGGTCACCTGCACAGGCCGTTTGGCCGGTGAGAGCAGGTGCAGCATGACCGGAATCTTTCCCTCCGCTACACGTGGCGTCGTCTTACAACCGAACATTTCTTGCAGCCGCACGGCTAAGACCGGGACATCGCTTGCTTCGTACTCCAGGCGAATGGTCGATCCGCTTGGGACGGTCAGATGGGTCGGGGCCAGTCGCTCTAATTGGCGTTGCTGTTCCCAGGTGAGGAGCGCATGCAGCGGCTGGGCAAGATCGAGACGCTTCACGCGATCGAGTGTCGTGAGGCCTTGCACAGAGGGGCCGAGCCAGTTTTCAAGGGTCTTGAGCAATTGTTCATCGGACAGGTCCGGCCAGGTTGATTCCAGGCCTTCCGTGCGACGCAGAAACTGCACGCGCGCCCGCCACTGGCGAAGCTCCGCGGTCCATGCGAGCGCATCCAGTCCGGCTTGGCGGATTCCCTGGAGCAACGCGGCGGCGATGAACAAGGCCTCCGGCTTGGAGAGGGCTTGCTCGGACAGGACCAGCGCACCCAATCGGCGCTGGCACGTGGCTCGGACCGCCTGCGTCTTCTCATCCCAGGACACCGCTTCCGTCTGACGGATCTCATTCGTATACAGCGTCTCAATCTCCGGAAGCGAGATCGGCGCGGCGAGATCAATTCTGGCCCACTGGGTGCCGCCGTCCAGATCGGCGATCACGAGATAGGGTTCCGTCGCGAGTGGGTCAGGGCTCGCAAAAATGGCGCCCCGGCCGTTTGCCAGGAGGTAGCGCGCATCGCTGCCGCGTTGGCGTTGGGCAATACGATCCGGATAGGCCAGGGCCAGCAGGAGGCCGACAGAATGGAGATCCTCCTGCTTGTCAGCCTGCCTCCTGTTCGCCTGCTGCGTAAGTTGCCGCAGCCATAGTTCCGCCGTGCGCTTCACTTGTTGGTAGGCTCCGCGATCGACCGTGGCTCCCGCCGCATGGTCAGGCTGCCCATGCAATACATCCAAGCGCACCCGCAGGTCGGCATTCCGCCAGCCGGCAGACCCACGGAGAATGTCACGTTCACTCAGCAGCGCCGCCACATGACATGCGAGACGGGTCAGGTTTCGCGGGATGGCGTGGAGCAGCATGTGCGACAGACGTGGATGGAGGGGTAGTTCGGCCATTTGTCTGCCGTGCGGCGTGATGTGCCCGGTAGCATCGAGTGCTCCCAGGCGGGTCAGCAATTCTTTGGCTTGTGCGACTGTCCCTGTCGGCGGCGGCGTCAGCCATGAGAGTTCATCGGGATTGGTGGTGCCCCACAGGGCCAGTTCCAGCACCAGAGGAGTCAGATCGGCATCGAGCATTTCTGGCGGACGACGCGCGGTAAGCGAGTGGTGTTCTCCCCCAGTCCAGAGGCGGTAGCAGACACCTGGCTCCACACGCCCGGCCCGGCCACGACGCTGTTCGGCGGAATCTTGCGTAACGCGAATCGACTCCAGTTTAGTCAGTCCTGACCGTGGATCGTAGCGCGGGACACGCAGCAGGCCGGCATCGATCACGACGCGCACGCCGTCGATGGTCAAGCTGGTTTCGGCGATGGAGGTGGCGAGCACGATCTTCCTCGTGCCTGGTTTGCAAGGGGCGATGGCCAGATCCTGGGCTTCCTGCGGCAAGTCACCGTGCAGCGGCGCGATATGGATGGTGGAAGCCAAGTTGGCATCGAGCAGTTTCCGTTCAACGCGGCGAATCTCTGCCATCCCCGGCAAAAAGACGAGCAGGCTGCCTTGATCCTGCGCGAGCGCACGTCGAATGATTTGCGTGACGGCGACATCGAGGTGGCCGGAGAGAGGCTGATCGAGATACCTGGTCTCGACAGGAAACATCCGGCCTTCGCAGGTAATGATCGGCGCGTGGCCCAAGAGTTCGCTGACCGGCCCGCAATCCAGCGTGGCCGACATCACGAGGAGCCGCAGATCGGGACGAAAGAGGCGCTGTGTTTCAAGGCAGAGTGCCAACCCGGAATCGGCCTGCAGGCTCCGCTCGTGAAACTCGTCGAAGAGGACGAGGCCATAGGCGTTGAGTGACGGATCCTGTTGCAGCAGGCGCGTGAGAATGCCTTCGGTCACCACTTCGAGTCTGGTCGTTGGTCCCACCTTGGTATCGAAACGCATCCGATAGCCGACTGTGTCGCCGATGGATTCGTTGAGCGTCATCGCCATACGGTGCGCCGCCGCGCGGGCGGCCAGCCGACGCGGTTCGAGCATGAGGAGACGTTTGCCCTGGAGCCATGGGACATCGAGGAATGCCAGCGGGACGCGCGTCGTTTTCCCCGCGCCGGGTGGAGCGGTTAAGAGGGCATTGGGCCTGTTCGTCAACGTTCGTTGGATTTCCGGGAGGACATCTTCTATTGGTAGGCGGGACATGGTAGGTTCATCCTCAATTCGTGGGCGGACTGTACCAGACTTCGTTCGTATAAAGGAGAGGATATCGGGGCATGACGCAGTACCGATGGACCGAGCAGGCACCCACCGAGGCCGGGTGGTATTGGTTTCGCGGGCAAGCGCATGAGGCAGACCCGTTTATCGTTCAGGTGGATGCCGTGGGGCAGTTTCAATGGCCGGATGGCGGGTATCAGGAAGTGACGCTCGCGAAAGGCGAGTGGGCTGGGCCGATCGAGGAGCCGGGGGAATAGCCGGAAGTCGTCAGGCTGTCATTCTTGCTCGCTGACCGCGCACCTAACAGGCTGCGGAAAAACCGGACGTGTGCCCTTCGACAGGCTCAGGGCGAACGGATTATGGCCAGAATTCATCAATTCTTTCCGTTCGTGGTGAGCTTGTCGAACCATGAACGGGATTTTTCCGCAGCCTGCTAAAAGCGATCTGGATGTGAGATAACGGGCGGTGCTCGCTCAATGCGCGCAGGGAAGGATGGGCTGACGGCTCCCTGGCTCGCCGATCGGTAGAGAGAAGAAAAGTGTTAGCAAGCTCTGTAAGGAACATTGGTAAGGAGGATAGTGAATGGGGCGTCC
>JAHFES010000089.1 GCA_023248355.1 Nitrospiraceae bacterium | reverse complement strand
TTCCAGCATCCGTCGGCGAGGCAGGAGCTTGGCCGGATCTTTCAGCTTGGGATCTTCCAGGATGCGGAAGACTTCCGTGAGCGTTGCACGGACGACCTCGGTGGGTGATTCTGCGGGCTGGCTTGATGAAGCGAACGCGGTGGAGCACACCAGAATAAGGGCACACACCGTGCTTCCGGCAATCCACGGTCGGCGCGATGTCGCTGGGGATCGGCGCAGTCTGAAACCTGGATATGGCATCACTCCGAGATCGGATCGCCACGGCGCCCCGCACACCTCTTCAGGAACAGACGGTGACATGAGGATCTTGCTCCCTCTCGACTCGTCAATCCAATACGAACGTCACCTTCAGATCCACGCGATACATGGCAACCTTGCCGTTTTCGATCACCACGTGTTGCTCCTTCACCCAAGCCGATTTGATGTTGTGTATGGTCTTGGATGATCTGGCGATTCCGTCCTGAATGGCATCTTCGAAACTCTTCGGCGATTCGGCGCTGATCTCGATGATTTTAGCCACAGACATAGGATTTCTCCTTTCACGCGCATGTCACAGGACTCATCGTTGACTTAGACTGAAAGAGCAAGCGACATGCCGGTGGTCTTAGGTGGGACTGCAGTGAGAGAATGTCGATAGTGCTAGGGGTTGAGGCGCGGGAGCCAAGAGGAAAGCGGCGCTCCGCTCTGTCTCCTGCAGCAAAGCGCTCCAACTCAGAGAAAACCACTGGGGCAAAGGGCCCCAGTGATCATGCTGGCGTTCTCTAGTGACCTGAGGAGCGCGCCCTGCATCCAAGAAATGAGACTCGGGGGGCATGTCCGATTATGCAGGGTTTCTCTCCTGCTGAATCTGTTATGCTGCAATCGAATCACGGAGGGTGCTGAAATGATTACGACAGCTGAGGCGGAGGAGCCGGTCCTCTGGCAGGCCTATGTTTCATGGAACCAATTTTCCTGGCTCTATCTGGTAAGTCTGTTGACGGCTCTGCGGGGGGCCTTGCTGTGGCAGGCGGCACTTCCTGGTTGGGAGGTGTGGGGAGCCGGGGTGTGCCTCCTTGTGGTCGTGGCGGTAGCGTTGCATTACTGGGTACGGTATGAGGCAACCTCTCAGCGAGTGCTGATTAAGAATGCGCTCACGGGCCGCGAGCTTCAGGCGATGGCGTGGGAGCACGTGAGCGACATGACTATCAAGCAAGGGCCGATCGCATGGGCCTTGGGGATTGGGACCATCGTGTTCAAATCTACTCGCGGTGACGAATTGATGCAGTTTCGTGGGGTGAGAGATCCGGAAGCGACTCTCCAGCATATTCAAACAGTCAGGCGAAGGCGCATCTTCCCAACATCCTAACCCGCATAATTCACGAAGGCTTCTACTGCAACCGCCGACACGCCGCTACGACCTGCCTGCCGCGCGTCGCTTGGCGCAGGCAGGCAAGCCTGGCCGCGAATTGGAAGCAGCCAGGCGGGCGGGCTTGCCGCTCGGTCGGTCAACATACTGTTTCAAGTATGCCTCCCTCCCTCGCTGCTGCACGCGCCCGTCTCGCGTGGCGTCTCGTCGGTTTCGTCACGAACCCTCGTGAATAATGCGGGCTAGTGATGATGTGCAGGCCCGCATGGCCATGCGGGCCTATGAGATTTATCTGGAGCGGGGATCAGGGGCCGGCTATGCGCTCAGTGATTGACTTGAAGCCGGGCGGGAAATTCTCGGCCCGGAATGTCACGCGTAATCAGTCTGGCAGAATGTTCATCATGGGTGGCAAAGCGCGGACCCTTCTCGGGCCGCTGTTCTGTGCTCGTGCGATCAAGAACGGGATCGTGATGGCCGTGCCGACGGATCATTGGTGTGGTCTTGTGGTTGTTCGGGATGACCTCCCAGCGCTGCGACATGATCATGAAGCACGGCTGCGATCTGTCGATAGCGATCGGCTCCCTCACTCTGTCCAGCGAGTGTGTCCGGGTTGAGGGCTTCGCCAAATACAATTCTGATGCATCGTCGGCGCGGCCACCATGCGCCAGGCGGAAGCGCTTCAAAGCTCCCCTCAATCCGGACGGGAATGACTGGGACCGGGTGCGCCGTCAAAATCAAGCCGATTCCCGGGTGAAACGGTTGGACCGTTCCGTCGCGAGACAGTCCTCCCTCGGGAAACCAGACCAGATTGTCGCCGCGCACAAGTGCTGCCGCGCCCAGTGCAAGGTTCGCCAACGGGCGGCTGCTCTGGTCAATGGGTAAGACACGCGTCGCACGGCTGACGAGGCGCATGACGGGATTGTGAAACATAAACCCAGTCCAGCCACCCCAGTACGTCTGGTTCAAGGATCTGATGGACAGGGCCGCAAAGAGGGCCGGTGGATCGAGCAGGCTGGCGTGATTGGGTATCAGCACGCAGGGGCCTTGTGCTGGTATCCGCTCGGCCCCATGGACTTCGAGAGAGAAGACCGCCCGCATGAGCAGTCGGTCGAGCACAAACAGAGCCGTCCCGAGTCCTCGCAGGAACCATCCCCGCGCCGTGAGCCAGCGCCGTTGTTGTGGATCTAACAGCTCTTCCGGCTTCGTGAGTCGTACTGCCAAATCCACCGCCGCGCTGGTCGCCTGTTCGGCTTCGACGGCCTCGCGCAGCAGATCCCTCACGGTCCCGATACGCGCGATGGCTTCTTCGGGCAGGTCGACACCGACCAGGTCGCGCAGCTCTAGCGTCATCGTCATCCATTCCAGTGAGTCCAGACCGAGTTCGAGCGACATATCGGTGTCCGGCGTGAGCCGCACGGCGGGAAACCGGCCGGTCAACCAGTTCCATGTGTGCAATGCGACAGGATCTTCCAGCAATTGCCGGTCTTCCGGGGCCATCAACTCGATGGGGATCGGTCGCGATTCGACGAGCACCTTATCCCTTCGTTGTTTGCCCGCTTCGAACAGCGCGTTGAGTTTATGTCGCTGGATCTTGCCGAGTCTGGTCCGAGGTAATGGATCGAGGCTGAGGATGAAGTCGGTGAGACGACAATACGAAGGCAGGAGGCCTAGGCGTGCTTCAATGTCGGCACGGATCGTGTGCGTCACGTGATCGAGCTCGCCCGCTTGGATCAAGGCGGCGCGTGGGACGATGACTCCGACCAGACGGCCCTCGTGAGCGAGCACGCCCGATTCCCGGACTGAGGGAGCACCGTCCAGGATTTCTTCCACCCGCTCAGGCCAGATCTTTTCGCCGCCGGGTAAGGTGATACGGGAGGAGGCACGTCCGACCAGATGCAAACACCCGTCTTTATCGAAGTAACCCAGATCGCCTGTCCTGAACCAGCCGTCCTCAGTGAAGGCTTCAACCGTCTTGAGCGGCAGATGCAGATAGCCGGCAAACACATTGGGGCCCTGGGCCTGGATTTCCCCCTGGCCGCTATCCGCATCGAGATCCGCGATGCGGGTGCGAACGCCGAGGAGCGGTTTGCCCGCCGTGTCAATGTGCCGGCTGCCGGGGGCGATGAACGTGAGAATCGGAGAGGTTTCCGTGAGTCCGTAGCCGCCGGCGATCTGCCAGCCCAATCCAGCCAATCGCCAAGCGAGATCCGGCGCCATTGCGGACCCGCCATAGACCAATGTTCTGAGCTGCGGGGCAACGTGCGCTCGTAGTGGGGCGAACAACCGTGGACCGAGGCGGATGTTGCCGTATCGAATCAGCAGAGCAGAACACGTGAGCATACCGTGAAAGACCGCGGAGGCTACTCGTCCCTTCTGCCGCACCCGCTGCTCGATCGCATCGTACAGCGCAGAGTAGAGACGAGGGACCCCGACGATCGCTGTGATACGACCTTCCTGTAGTGCGCGCAGAATCTGCGGCCCGGTCAATGAATGAGGAAGAATGACGGGAAGCCCGAGTGCGAACGGCGCAAGCAGTCCAATCATGAACGGATACACGTGGTGAAGCGGCAACGGCAAGAGCAGCCGTTCATCGGGGCGGTACGCCTGGGCGGCCAGCAGAGCCTGGAGATTTGACAAGAGGTTGACGTGGCTCAACGGCACGCCCTTGGGCCGGCCGCTGACTCCGGAGGTGTAAAACAACAGGGCAGGATCCTCAGGTTGCACGGAAGGGCCCCTGTGCGTTGGCTCCCGCCGGAAGCGTTGCCAGCTTCGGGGATCATCCTCGTCGGCATCCAACAGTATAATAGAGCGGTCCTGGTGGAGACCCAGTGTCGTCAAGCGATCCGCCAGAGGGCGAACGGTCATAAGCCAGCGAGCCGCGCTGTCCTCGATCACATGGATAAGGTCGTCGCTCGCCATCTGAGAGTCGACGGGGACCGGTACGGCGCTCGCATACAGCAGGGCTAGGCAGGCGATGATCCATTCGACTCGGTTCGGCGAGTAAACCGCAACCTGCTCACCCTCGCGAAGACCCGCCTCAAGAAGGCCTGAGGCCAGACGCGTGACGGCATCCGACAGGTCCGCAAACGACCACGTTTCAACCGTGTGTTTGTGGAACGCCAGAAGCGCCGGGCGGTTCCCATGAGCAGCCAGCGCGCGAACAAAGGCCTGTAGCGTGTCAGGTCCGGTCATAGGCAAGACAAGAGGCACGAATAGTTCCCAGCTTCCTCATAGGACGAGGTTACCGGAGTTGGCGGATCTCTTCGTAGTGTGTGGACACCACCTGATTGAGCGCCTCCCGGAGTTCTTCTCCTTGGTAGTGGCGGTTTGCCACTTTTCGGAGACGTGAAGCGAGCCCGCCATCGCCGAGCGTCCCGTCAGCCCATTTCACAAAGTCCTCCCGACGGTCGTGATATTCGAGACTCTCCAACGGGAGCGTCGGAATCAAACGGGACAACTCATAGAGGCTGGCCGCTTCCACTCCGAGGTGACCTTTCTCTGTGCGGAATGAAAAGCGTTTGCCCGGTGGGAGCGGGACGTCGAGATATTTATAGAGGTGACGGATGTGGGGCACGCGTCGAATGGCCGGACGCATGCGGACGATTTCTCCTCCGCACAGCAGGGCACTGCCCATCGGAATCTGGTCAAAGCCTGTGTCTCGCAAGCCGCAGTCAGCGCAGTGAGTCCGCAAACAGTCCCCTATTTGGCTGTCCGTAATCCGGGTCATGAGGCAGTGATGGAGCGATGTGAGTACGGAATCGCTGAGGCGATCAGGCCGATAAGACACGAAGGCCCATCCACCGGTCTCCAGCATGGGACGAAGCAGCGTCGTCACCTCGCTCCCTTCAAATAAGAATTCCTGTGCCTCGTCCAGCACGATCCAATGGGGGCGGAACTTGCACTCGCGCATGGGACGCAAGGCGCGGATCAGTTCGGCAAGATAATGGCTTCGCAACGTGATCGGATATTGACTCAGATCGAGGACTAAGGACACACCTCCCTCCTCGATCAGCGAGACCACGGCAGAGGGTGAGGGGAGGGTTGCTCGATCGCCGCTCATCGATACGAATCGGGGAAGCACGCGCAAGCCACGAAAATCTCCTTCAGGATCGATCAAGAGGACTTGGTACTCCTCATGATGGAGCCCTTCCGCGATCAAGCCGACCATCCAGGACTTGCCGGTCCCTGAATTGCCGAAGACCCCCAAATTCCGTCCGGCCAGTCGCGAGGCCGGGATGCTGACTGTGACGCCGGAATCCGTCTGTCCCAACAAGATCGGCCGCTCGCGTTTGAGGGGAATATCGAGAAATTTCCCGCCCAAGGGATACGCATTGAGAATTTCAAGGACGCCTTGTGGTCCCGGTCGTGTGGCGAGGACATCGGACGTCTCGATCACGGCAGGCACGGCATCGGCCACTGCGACGGCAACTTCCGCCAGTGTGAGCATTGAAAGGTCGTTTTCGGCATCGCCGAACGCGGCGAGGTTTCTGGGAGAGAGTCCGCATAAGGCGAGGAGCCGTTCGAGGCCGGACCCTTTCGTCGCCCCCGGAGGCAATACCATGACCGCACCCTTGTTGTATTCGATCGACGTACTGCTGCCGTGCGAACTGAGGATGCGCCAGAGGGCCTGATCATGCGGCGTCCAGGTGGCGGCGATCGCGAGTCCTCGCTCGAAGGGAATGCCTGCCTCTTCGATCGCTTTGAGCAATCGAGCATCGATTTGGCCGAACGGCAGATAGGTTTCGCCGCTCGCCGCATGGGTCAGGACCGCGCCATTTTCCCAGACGATGCCGGCGAAGAGGTCGCCGAGATGGCCAAGGGTGACGGTCTCGGAGCGACGTCCTGTTACGAGAAACAGCACATGACCGCTCGCACGGCATTGCTCCAAGGCCGTCGCAACTTCGGGAGGCACGACTCCGTTGACGGCAAGGGTGCCGTCGAAGTCAAAGGCCATGACGCGGCGATACATAGGGCTCACCTCAAGTTGGGTGGAGCTGGTCCACCTGACCTCAGGCCGTTCAGGAGAGAGAGTGCGGAAGGACCCGGGAATCTAAATGCCGACGAGAATACGATGCTCATTGATCGCTTTCATCGTCCGCATCACATCCTCGCATGAAATGTCAGAGGCTTTCTTCCCTTTCCCTTCTCCAGCGGCGAGAATCAAATCGTTCATGGCGACGATGCCTTGCAACACACCGTCTTCATCTACGACAGGGAGGCGGCGGATCTTCTCCCGTTTCATGATATCCAGCGCTGTGTGGACGTCATCGGCCATCCTGCAAATGTAGGCTTTGCCGGAGACCGTTTCCCAGACGGTGATCTCGGAGGCCGGCTTGTTCTTGGTGGCCGCGGCCATGCAGATGTCTCGATCCGTAATCATGCCCAACACCTGACCGTGGACATTCAGGACGGGCAGCGCGCCGCAGTCGCTGTCCCACATCATCTTGGCGGCGGCCGCCAGATTAGTGTTTGGGCTGCAACATTGAACATCGCTGGTCATGATCTCTTGGACGTTCATGGGACTCCTCCTTTGAAGAATGATAATCCGTTTTCTCACAGGTTTTTCAGCCGAAGCATCCGGTTTACGACTGACGTGTCCTGCATCACCTTGCTGAAACTGTCGGCGAGGACTTCGTTGATGACGGCCTGCACGTCCTCCGGCTCGAACCAGAAGACGTCTTCAGGCCCTGCTCCATTCAGAGTCATGTCAGAGTCATGCGTATGATGCTCCCGTCGGAAGCTCACCGACTGGTACTCCACCCCATGCCCATGGCAAGAAGAGGGCCACGCGATGTCACGATGAAAAGCAACGCAACTCGTTGAAAACGTCCAGGGTTGAATTGGAAGGGTGAGGTTGGCACGAGTCGCTCTGAGGAAATCCGCTACAAGAGGTGCCCGATGATGTAGCGAAAGGTCGCAAGGTGTCCGAGGGATTGATGGCGCCGCATGATCCGATCTTGTGGAGGCCAAATGCACAAGTGTGATCAGGGAAGGGCACGACATTGGGCAGGCGAGATCACACGAGCAGGCCTTGAACAACATCGAGTGCGGCGTTGTAATCGGCCCGATGCAGACCTGGCGCTGGCATGCTGAACGAACGGCGGTGACACAAGGTGGCCGCCTGCGTGTGTGCGCTTGGCCACCGTAACCTATTGCGACGGGCGCGCGTGAGCGCTGGGAGCTGCTATTCCACCGGCAAACCCATGAGCAGATCGTCGAGCATGTGCGACCATAATCGGCGGGCGATCTCGTCGAAAGGGATGCGGAACTCGCGGACATCCTCTCCGGCTAGCGTCGCTTCACTGGACGATTCCCAGACGATTTCTCCCGTTCTCGTATCCCACAATTGCAGGGTCAGACGGAGGGTCGTGATGCGGGTTTGCAGGAGCCGCAGACCAAGGAGCGAAAACCGGCCGGACATGGATTGGCTGAACGAGGCGAGACTGGGCTGAAATACATAGGCGACATGAAGTGCTCGTCCAATTTTTTCGAGTCCCACCCGGTTGAGGATGCCGGTTCTGACATAGTCGGACACCATGCCCGCATATTCCTCGGTCAACCCTTCCCGGTTGATGCGGTTCAGGGCATCGTGGACCGGCAGGGATTTGATGGGGGTTGGCCTCTGATTCAAGGCGCTGGACAGCGAGCGTGACACTTGGTGGGCATACCCTTCCAATCCGAATCCCCCCACCGCGTTCAGCACGGCGACCTGCTCCTGCTTCAGCGTGGACGGGTCGAACGACGTGGTTTTAGGATGGAAGGTCGTTTCTTCTCCCCATTGCTGGAGCGGCCCCACGCAGGCGGCTGACAGCAAAACTCCCGATATCATCAGCACGCGCACGATTGGCTGAGCCATGCGTCTCCCTAAGACCGTCCCGCTCTCACGGTCCAGCACCATTGAGGCCGGATCATCGTAGTGCGTGAACCGCACCAGATGCAATGGTCAGTCTCGAAGCCGCTGCGGACCATTTGAGGAAATCCGCTACAGATGCAGCAACCATGCTGTGGCGAAAGGTCGCCTGGATCTTCGGAGATTAGAGCCGTCCACTCCCTTCAAGGAGGTATTGGAACCCCCTCACATGGTCCGATCTCGTCGTGATTGCTCTGCAAAATGAGATTCCATCGGCAGGAGAACGATACGTATATTCAGCAGGCATCCCGATTGCTCATTCTAGGTTGTCGCACCAAAAGGGATGAAAGTGCTTCCGTCAAACCTCGAAATCGAGATCTTGGATGTGGAAAGCGAGCAATGGGAAACGGTTCCATCCGAGGATGTGAGTTTTGGACTATGGTCGTTCCCGCGGCTGTGCCGTTGGTCTGTCGCAGGAAATTCTCTTCTGGGAGTGATGGACTGTGCCATTAGTGAAACCGTTGCGTCTCGCCGTCGTGGGGTTTGGCAGGGTGGGGCAGGTGTGCGCGGAGGCGATCTGCCTGAGCCATAACCTCAGCGTCGCGGCGGTTATACGGCGAGCGGCGACGGTAGGGGGCAAGCTCCCTGAAACGCTCCGACACGTTCCAGTCTTCACCCACATCGGTCAAGCGAGCGATGTGGATGGAGCCCTGATCTGCGTGCCAACACACACTGCCGAGGAGAGTGCCTCTCAGATTCTTCAACATGGGATCCCGATTGTGGACTGTGCCACGCTTCATGGAGAGGCGTTTCATGCCCACAAGGACGCGATCCACAAGCGGGCCCTTCATCATAAAACGACGGCCATTGTGGGAGCCGGGTGGGATCCTGGCGCGTTGTCGGTGTTTCGATCCTGGTTTGCGTTGCTCGCGCCAGGAGGAAAGACCGAGACGACGCATCGGCCAGGAGTCAACCTCCGCCACACGGCCATGGCGCGAAGCGTGGTCGGAGTGAAGGATGCGCTCTGCGCCGAAGTACGAGCAGCTGATGGCAGGGTGCAGCGCTATGTGTACGTCCAATTGGAACAGGGAGCACATGTCGAGCGGGTTGCCGAGGCCATTCGTGCCGACCCGCTGTTTCTGGGAGAGGAGACGCACGTCTTTCCCATGGAGAGTCTCGCCTGGCTTGAACAGGAAGAACGGGGCGTGGTCCTCGACCGGCGGGGGCCTCCGGGACGACTCGGACACCAACATTTCGTGTTGGAGGGACGCTTTGAGGAAGCCGTGCTGACGGCGCAGGTCATGCTTACAGCAGCTCGCGCGCTGCCCAGCCTTGAACCAGGAGCCTATTCCCTTGCGGATGTTCCTCTCAGCATGTTGTGGGGAGAAAAGGCGGAAAAGGCTGAACGGGAGTGGCTGTAAGGATGAGCGCTGTCTCTGCGCTGCGGTGCACAAGGGTGGGAGGCGGGGTGTGCAGGTTGCGTTGACAGGCGATGTCATGATCGGACGGTTAGTGGATCAGTACGTGATCCAGAATCGCTCCGTACGTCCTGAAGCCCTGTGGGGCGACATTCTTCCGGTCATGTTGAGTGCCGACTGCCGCTTGATCAATCTGGAATGTGTGATCAGCAATCAAGGAGAGGCATGGCATCCAACCGCAAAGGCCTTTCACTTTCGTGCCCGTCCTCGCGCGCTCGAATTTCTCCAAGCGGCCAAGATTGATGGTGTGACTCTCGCGAACAACCACGTGCTGGATTACGGCCCTGACGCGCTACTGGATTGCTTGAAGTTGCTCGACCGGACAGGCATCAAGCGAACCGGCGCCGGCGCAACATTGGAAGAGGCGCTTGCCCCAGCCGTCTTCGGACTGCCAGAAGGCCGTGTGGCCGTGGTTTCCCTGACGGACAATGAGCCAGAGTGGGAGGCGGCCAGGGCAAAACCTGGCGTCAACTACGTCGCCTATCACGACCGTGGATTGATTGAACCGTATCGGTCGAGAATGGCACAGGTGCTCTCCTCCGCACGGCGGCAAGCGGAGCTGGTGATTGTCAGTGCGCATGTCGGTCCCAATTGGGGTGCCCCTTCTCACGCGATGCAGGCGCTGGCCCACGAGCTTATTGACATGGGGGCAGATCTGTACTGGGGTCATTCCAATCACACCCCCCAGGGGATCGAACTCTATAGAGGGAAAGTCATTCTCTATTCGACCGGCGACTTCATCGACGATTACATGGTCGATAAGGATGAGCGCAACGATCTTTCTTTCTTGTTCATGTTGGACGTGGAGAAGAGTCGTATCGGACGGATCTCGCTGCATCCGGTCCGGATCGAGGACCTCGGAGTCAGGCGGGCCAATGAGCAGGAGTGGCAGTTCCTCACCAGAACCATGCAGGCCAAGTGCAAGGCCTTCGGAACCATCATGGACGTGGAGGGACAGGTGGGGA
>JAHFES010000088.1 GCA_023248355.1 Nitrospiraceae bacterium | reverse complement strand
GAGGAAGTGACGCCGACATGGTGCTGATTTACGAGAGTGACCCGCTCGATGACGAGGATGCCAGGGGGCGCTTTTATCATGTGTGTCGTGGCAGAATCGATCGGACGGAAATCCAGCTTCCAGCAGGTGAGTCTGTCTACGAATGTGTTGTGTGCGGAATCGATCTCGAAGCGGAAGATTTTTGGATCGCGAGACAGAAAGGATCGGTGTAGCTGAAGATGGCTGGAAGTGCAGGACGTAAAACCGTCTCAGTGTCGCGCGGGCTGATGATGTTGTGCGAAACTTGTTACGATCAGGTCTACTTAGACAAGCTCCCCGACGCCAGGAACTTTATCGCGGATCACGAAGTCCTGTTCGATACGATCTGCCTCGGCTGCACCGACATCAATCGTCCACTGATCGACGATATGCTGGGCAGTTCAGAGTAATTCGCCCGGTGAGACCGCCCTACCGGCACTTCGTTCCATCGAACACTTTACATTCTGAGTCACCGCCGGTCACGTGCCATTTCTTGAGCAAGGGCCGATCCTCTCCTCGCATCTCGACGACAAAATCTGCCAGGACCCCTTGAGGCAGCTTATCGATGTGCGGTTTGGCTGCCTCGCTGATCTCGATATAGAACACTTTGCCGCTGGTGGAGATCAGGATCTGGTTGTTCTCCTTGTCGATGAGGATCACGGGGCTGTAGAAGCTCTTGTCTTCGGCAGAGGCTGATGTGAGTGAGCCGAGGGTGAAGACGAAGGCAGATGTAAGAATGAATGGGGATAATCGTGGAATGCGCATGAGCCATGCTCCTCGATCAGGGTGAGTCATGCGAATATTATTGCACTGTGGGGAATAGAAGGAAACTCAAAAAGTAGTGCTCAGTGCACCAGCACGTCGGCCATTGTGACCTGGCCGGCCTTGATCCAATAGGTCTTGATGTCCGGCTCCGCATGCATGAGCGAGATGAGAAGGTAGGCGGGAGTTGGCAGGTTGATCTTGGGCCAGATCTCTTCGTAATCGGTGGCGATTTTGATGTCGGTGACGGAGGGACGGGCCGGATCGTGCGGATGTGAATGGTAGACGACCTGGAGAGCGAGTCCTTGATTGCGAATGTCCTTCTTGGCCATGGAGAAATCCTGCATGTCCATGACGAAGGCAATCTCTGCGCGTTCAGCCGGCGAGAGGCGCTCCAGATGCGCGGCTTTGGCCGGGTCGAAGGAAGAGAGGTTTTCTGCTCCTTCCATCGCCACGATATTCTTGATTCGGTAGACACGGTTGACCTGATTGCCGGCTCCTGCGAGCAGGCCGCAGCACTCGTAGGGCGCCAGTTCTCTGGCGTGGGCTACGATGTCGTCAAGAATGTGTTGGGGAATGACGAGATCAGACACGGCAGCCTAATACCCGCTTCCGTCTTGCGCTTCACGCTTCACGATTGACGCTTCACGGGTTAAATGGTGCAGGTGACGGTGTAGTCACTGCTGAGGTCTTTAATCTTTGGGTTGGGACCACAGAGCGGGCAGGCAGAATCTTTTGGGCGTCCCACCTTGCGGAATTTCATCTCGAGCGCGTCATAGATCAGCAGCTTGTTTGCGATGGTCTCGCCGATGCCAAGAATTTCCTTGATGGCTTCTGACGCCTGCAGAATACCCATGGTACCGGCCAGCACACCCAGCACTCCGGCCTCCTGACAGTTGGGCACCAGCCCGGCGGGTGGCGGCTCTGGATACAGGCATCGGTAGCAGGGATAGCCCTCGTGCGGCTTGATGGTTGTGAGCTGCCCTTCAAAGCGAAACATGCTGGCCGAGATCAAGGTCTTCTTGGCAAAGAAGCAGGCATCGTTGACCAGGAACCGGGTCGCGAAGTTATCAGACCCATCAAGCACGATGTCGTACTGAGAGACGAGGGGAAGGATGTTGTCGGCATCGACCAACTGGTGATAGGTGTTGATCGCGATGTCCGGATTGATGGCCGAGAGGGTCTTCCTCCCGGACTCAACCTTGGGTTGTCCGATGGTGGCGGTGGAGTGGAGAATCTGGCGTTGCAAGTTCGACAGATCGACCACGTCGCCATCAACCAGACCGATGGTGCCGATTCCGGCTGCAGCCAGGTACAACGCAGCCGGAGAACCAAGGCCTCCCGCGCCGATCAACAAGACTTTCGCCTTGTTCAGCTTTATCTGGCCTTTTCCTCCGACGTCTTGGAGGATGATTTGTCGGCTGTAGCGTTGAATCTGTTGGTCGGTGAGTTCCATAAAAACCTGTGATCAGTGATGTGTGATGCGTGACGAGTTAGGACTTAAGACGTGCGAAGAGGCTTCTTTAACACCACTTATCACTCATCACGCGTCACTTTTCACCGTTTCTATTCCACCACATTTAACTCGATCGGATCGACGATGCAGCCTTTTGTGCGCAAGCCGGCGAGGGCCCGTTCAATTTCAGCGACCTCACCGGACAGCTCGACATCAACCCAGCCGGTCGTTTCACGAACGTCGGCGCGCCGGACGTTCGTCACGATGTTGTATTCCCGGCCGATCTGATAAATGATCGGCTCCTTCACTTTGTCCTCTGGAAAACGGACGTGAAAACGCAAGTGTGACATGATTAACCTCCTGCAATCGCCGGGACGATGGAGACTTCGTCGCCATCCTTGAGGAACGTCTCCTTCCCGTTGAGGAAACGGATGTCTTCTTCGTTGACGTAAATGTTGACGAACCGCCGCAGTTCCCCGGTCTCATCGCAGAGACGATCCTTGATGCCGGGATGCGCCTGGTTCAAGGTCTCGATCATCTCCAACACGCTGCCGGCTTTGGCCTCAACTTCTCCCTGGCCTTTCGTCAGGGGACGGAGGGGAGTCGGAATGCGAACTTTAATCATGCGTCACCACCACCGATCTTACCCATCTTGAAGGTTTTCTCGAAGTCCACCAGGCTCGGCTGAATCCGAACAGGACGGCCGACGGAATCCATCACGGCTTCCTGCGTCTTCAGGCCGTTGCCGGTGATGTAGGCGACGGTCACTTCGTTTTTCTTAATGACCCCTTGTTTGACCAACTTCTTGAGGACGCCGATGGTCACACCGCCGGCCGTTTCTGCAAAGATGCCTTCCGTCTGTGCCAGCAGCTTGATCCCGTCCACCACTTCTTCATCGGTCACCATGTCCATGGCCCCTTTGCTCTCCCCGGTGGCCTTGAGCGCATAGTAGCCATCAGCCGGATTGCCGATCGCCAGTGACTTGGCAATGGTTTTGGGCTTCACCGGCTTAAAGAAGTCGCGCCCCGCTTTGAAGGCGGTTGAGATCGGCGAGCAGCCTTCGGCCTGCGCTCCGTTGAGTTTCGTGCGAACCTCATCCACGAGACCGAGTGCGCGCATTTCGTTCAAGCCCTTCCAGATTTTTGTCAGGAGCGATCCTGACGCCATCGGGATCACGACCTGGTCCGGCGTCTTCCACCCGAGCTGTTCGACTGTCTCGTAGGCAAGCGTCTTGGAGCCCTCCGCGTAATAGGGACGAATGTTGATGTTCACAAACGCCCACCCATGCTCGCCGGCAATCTCGCTGCAGAGCCGGTTCACGTCATCGTAGTTGCCTTCAATTTCCACAACGTGCGGCTTGTAAATCAGATTGCCGAGGACTTTCGCCGCTTCGAGATCGCCAGGGATGAACACGTAGCAATGAAGATTGGCGGCTGCGGCATGGGCTGCCACTGAATTGGCCAAGTTGCCGGTTGAGGCACAGGCGACGGTTTCGAATCCCAACTCCCGGGCGCGCGTCAGCGCGACGGCCACCACACGATCCTTAAAGGACAGGGTGGGGTGGTTCACCGTATCGTTCTTAATGTAGAGCTCGTCGAGTCCCAGATAGGCGCCGAGATTCTTAGCACGTACCAATGGCGTGAACCCGGCATGGGGGCCGACAAAGTTTGTTCCTTCAACCGGAAGCAGGTCGATGTACCGCCACATGCTGTGCGGGCCAGCCTCGATCTTCTTACGAGAAATGTTCTTCTTGATCTCCTCGTAGTTGTATTTTACTTCGAGGGGGCCGAAGCACATCTCGCAGACGTGAATGGCTTTCGTCGGGTATTCTTTGCCGCACTCTCGGCACACCAGCGCTTTCATCTTGCTCATGGCCACACCACAATAAATTGTTGGGACTTACGGTCGAACAGCACAGCCTGCATAAGGATCTCCGTCGTCGAATAATTCGGTGATCGTCGGATGGTCTCCGCACAGCGCGCAATGTGGATTGCGTTTTATTTTGATCTCGCGGAATTGCGTCTTGCGCGCATCGAAATCCAGCATCCTGTTTGTCAAGGGGTGGCCAATCCCAAGAATCAACTTCAGCGCTTCCGTCGCTTGAATCGTCCCGATGATGCCGGCCAGCACGCCGATGACGCCCGCTTCCTGACAGGATGCGACCAAGCCTTGGGGTGGCGGCGTCTTAAACACGCAACGGTAGCAGGCAGATTTCTTGGGAATAATTGTCGTGACACGGCCATCGAATCGCAGGATGCCGCCATGCACGAGCGGCTTATTGGCAAAGAAACAGGCGTCGTTGATCAGAAACTTCGCCGGGAAGTTATCGACCCCGTCAATCACGACATCGTAGTCGCTGATAATCTTGAGTGCGTTGCCGGCGGTCAGTCGCTCTTCATACATCGAGACGTTGACGTCGGGGTTCAGGGCCTGAATCTTTTCTTTTCCCGACACGACCTTAGGCCGACCGACATCCGCGGTGTGGTGGAGAATCTGCCGTTGCAGATTGGTCAGGTCCACGACATCGCTATCGATGAGTCCGATCGTTCCTACTCCTGCGGCAGCCAAGTACAGCGCAGCCGGTGACCCGAGCCCACCGGCGCCGACCAGAAGAATCTTCGCCTTGGCGATCTTCTTCTGTCCCTTCCCGCCGACTTCAGGCAGGAGGATATGCCGACTATAGCGGTTTATTTGTTCTTCAGTGAAGTCCATGGCAGCTTGTGATGCGTGATCAGTGATGTGTGATGAGTAAATCAGTCACGCGTTCCTTCTCATCACTCTTCACTCATCACCGTTCACTAGATGTTAAAATATTTTTCTATGCTGATATACCGCTCGCCGGTGTCGCAGAGAATCGTCACTACGTTTTTGCCTGGCCCGAGCTCATCGGCGATCTTCTGGGCGGCGAAGACATTCGCTCCGGCAGAAATGCCCACCAACAGGCCTTCTTTCTTGGACAGCTGCTTAGCCGTCTGATAGGCCTCGTCATCGGTCACGGTGATCACGCGGTCCAGAATCTTGCGGTTGAGGACCTTGGGAACAAAGCCCGCGCCGATCCCTTGAATCTTATGCGGTCCCGGATCTCCGCCTGAGAGCACCGGTGAGCCGGCTGGCTCGACGGCGATCACTTTCACATTCGGGTTCCGTTCCTTAAACAGTTCCCCGCATCCCGTGATTGTCCCGCCGGTTCCCACCGCCGCGACAAACGCATCGATCTTGCCTTCAAGTGCATCCCAAATCTCCGGCGCAGTCGTCATCCTGTGCATGGCTGGATTGGCCGGATTCGAAAATTGATCCGGCATGAAGTACGACGGATTCTGCGCCAGGATGCTTTCCGCTTCCTTAATGGCGCCCTTCATGCCTTCCCAGGCGGGAGTCAGCACAAGTTGCGCGCCATAGGATGACAACAAACTCGCCCGCTCCATGCTCATGCTCTCCGGCATGACCAGAATCAGTTTGTATCCCCGCACAGCCGACACCAGCGCCAGTCCGATGCCCGTGTTCCCGCTTGTGGGTTCGACGATCGTGCCGCTCGGCTTGAGCTTGCCCTGCCGCTCCGCCTCGTTGATCATATTGAGACAGATCCGGTCCTTCACACTACCACCCGGATTGAAGAATTCGACTTTGCCGTAGATCGTGGCAGCGCCCGGTTTCGAGAGGCGGTTCAACCGGACGAGCGGGGTTTTGCCGATCAGTTCAGTGATATCTTTGTGCAGAATCATCGTCACCGGCCGCCTCCCATGTAGAAGAGGAACTCAACCTGGTCCCCTTCATTGAGGGGGGTGGTGGCAAGATGGTCTCGCTCCAGCATCTTATCGTTGACCTCGACCGCAACCATCTGAGGTTCAATCTTCTTGGTTTTGAGTAAATCGAGGACGGTCCCGCCCTGGACCTCCTCCGATTTCCCGTTGATCTTGACCTGCATGGATTCTCCCAAGTTGGCCTAGAGATTAAGGAATTTTGTCAAACTAACAAAGGCGCGCTCCGGTTGTCAAGGTCGTGCCTGGGACCGTAAGAGGCACCGAGCGCAGATTGGATTCATCCAAAATGGTGGTGCTCTGTCATCGTGCCACCGAGGACTGACTGACGAGGGGGTGTTGCTTGACTTTGATCCGGCTCCGCCGCCACTATGCCGACTCTTTTGGAGACCGTGCCAATGTGGAAAAAGAACTTTCTCTTTCGCGCGTCAGAAGCCACTCCCTTAAAGGAATCCGAAAACGAACTCTTCCATGATACCGAACCGGCGATGGACAGCGCGGGCCTGACCTTTGACAAATTCCTGTCCGTCTGGGTGCAGGGCGATGGCGATGAGGAGAAGCCCTCTGCCTTTACAAATGTGTACGTTCGCACCGCGACATTGGATGTGACCAAGCAAGTCGGCTTTCTTCAGCCGCTGCAGGGACGGTCCCATCAGATCAAGCAGATGCTCACGCCGGATCAGAAGCAATTCCTTCGACAATGGTTGCAGACCCATGCACCCCAGGCCTGGGAATCATCCGAAGACCATTTCCGCGATCTCTTTGAACTGGAATGATCCAGCCCCTCTTATCTTCCCCATACAAGAGAGCCCGCACGGGCTTGCTCCTGTGTCTCCTAATGATCCCGTCTGGCCATCAGGCATCAGCCGCAACGCTCGATGTCTGGTATGCCCCGGAAGACGAACCTCTCAAGCACGTGGTGCAGATCTACGATCATGCGACACGCTACATTTTCGTAGCGGTCTACGCGCTGACGTCTCCACTCGCAGTCAAAGCGCTGGTCGAGGCCAAAAAGCGTGGGGTGGACGTCAGAGTGATTACGGATCGTGAGCGGCTCGAAGACGCCAAGCAGCAGACTGCCGTGGCCACGCTGAGGTTAGCGGGTATCCCCATCAAAGTGAATCAGCACGATGCCCTCATGCATTTGAAGCAAGTGGTCGTCGATGACGAGGTGAATACCAACGGGTCGATGAACCACACGACCAGCGGAAATCGTTACAATGATGAGCGGCTGGACGTCATTCGAGATCATGCCATCGCCGTGAAAGCGCGGGAAAAGTTTTTGTCGATGTGGAAAGATGAAACACGTTATCGTCCATGGAATGAGTAAGCGCGGCATCTATGGCTGAGGCGATGATCGAAACTGATATTGTCGTGGTCGGAGCTGGTGGGGGCGGGGCGGTGCTCGCCCTCGCGCTGGCACAGAAGGGCATACGCACGATTGTTCTGGAACAGGCTCCCGGGCCGCCGCAAGGGTTGCGGGGTGAAATCCTCCAACCCAACGGCCAGCAGGTTCTCGATCAGCTCGGGCTGTTGAATAAATTGCCCGTCGAATCCACTCGAACCGTACAGAAGTTTCATTTCTGTCGGGCCGGAGGCGAGCGGCTGTGCACCGTGGACTACGGGGATCTTCCTCCCCCATACAACCGAGCTGTCGTGACACTCCCAAACGTGGCACATCATGCCATCCTCGATGCCATTCAAGCCGCACAGTCGGTGTCCCTGTGGTATGGGGCGACGTTCACCGGATTGCTGCGAGAGCACAGCCAAGTCGTTGGGCTGACTGCGCGCCGAGGATCCGAAACGGTGACGGTGAAGGCCAAAGTTGTCGTCGGTGCCGATGGAGCATTGTCAAAAGTCCGTGAGGTGTTGGCGATTCCCACAGATGTCCATCTCTATCCGCAGGGCTATCTGATCGCTATTCTGGATTCACCCATCCTGGTGACCGAGGCGAAGTATTTCGTCGGAAAAAAAACGATCCTGGGCATGTTCCCCGCCGCCGGCAACAAGGTCTATCTCTTCTACATGATTGCCGCCGGATCGTATGATCGCGTGAAGGAGCAGGGGATTCCCGCCTTGCAACAAGCCTGGACCGCCATTGATCCGTCCTGTGAACCACTCTTCAGGGCATTGCGCGACTGGAATCAAACGGCCTTCATGCCGACGAAGCGTGTGCGCACGCCGACCTGGGTGGCCGATGGCGCCGTGCTGATCGGCGACGCCGCGCATGCCATGAATCCCCATGCTTCCCAAGGGCGCATGCAGGCGATGGTGGATGCCATGACGCTCGCGGATCTGTTGCCGGAGTGTTTGGCGGAGAAGAACTTCTCTGCGGCGAAGCTGAAAAACTACGAGAATGCGCGGCGGCCTCAGGTCGCGATGCTGCAACGCCTGGCGGACGAGCAGGTCTTGTTTTGGAACACAGCCAATCCGGTGCTCGGATTTCTTCGCGATCGTGTGTTTCGCACGCTCGACCGCAATGCCCGTCTGCGCTATCGCGTGCTCTCGACGACCGCCGGACTGCGCCGCTCTGCGCCTTTTACATTGATCGATCGCGTGATGGCCGCCGGATTTCTGCCGGATCCCTCGGCCAAGGATATGGCAGCCGGAACAATGAGGTAGTTGTGGACAGAGTAAAGACTGACTGGACCATCGACGGATTGCCTGACGAGACGCAGCAGCTTTTGCGGGCCTACGTGAAAGACGTCACAGACATCTATGGCGATCAACTCGAAGGTCTTATTCTGTACGGTAGTGCGGTACGAGGGGAATTCCTGCCCGGGCGATCCAACGTGAATGTGTTGTTCGTCCTGGCGTCGTACGACGTGGCGGTGCTCAAAAACTACAGCGGCCTCCATCGGCGGTGGAGTAAAGAGCAAATCGTGGTGCCGCTGTTTGTGACGAAGGACGATCTTCAATCTGCCTCGCTGGTGTTCCCGCTCGAATATCTCGAAATCCATGAGTGCCATCGCCTGCTGTGGGGGCAGGACCCCTTTGTGGGATTCAAGGTCGATCAGCGCCATCTGGCCGGCGAGGTGATGCAAAGTCTGCGGGGCAATCTCCTTCGCGTGCGGCAGCGATTCGTCGAGGGTGGGGGAACCGAAGAGGCGATCACCATTCTCCTGCCTCTGTCCGTGACGGCGATTCTTCCCTGTTTGCGCGGGGTGCAACGGCTGCTGGGCCGGCCGGTTGTGTCTCACGGCGAGCCGTTGTTGAAGGATCTCGAAGCACTGTGGGCAGTCGATCTTTCCGGCCTGCGTGATGCGCTGTCTCTCAAGCGGGGGCAGATCTCGCCAGGGCAAAAGGAAGTGCCGAGGCTCATGGAGCGCTATCTTGAGAGTTTGGAGCGGCTGGTCCGGAAGGCCGAAGAACAATTGAGTCAGGGGAAGGGATGATCAGCGTGTTGCGAAAATGGACTGTCGCGGTCGGCTCGCTGAGCCTGATGCTTGTGGCTTGGACGGTGGTTGCCCAGGCGTCGCTTTATGAGCGCCCAATAGAACGTCCGCAGCTGCCCGGTCCCATGGGCTACGTCAGCGACTATGCTCAGGTCCTCGACACGGATTGGAAAGAACGGATTCGCTCGGTGTGCCAAGACCTCGAACGGAAGACCGGCGTCGAGATGGTCGTGGTCACGGTGCCAAGCATCAAACCGTTTGGGTCGGCCAACGAGTACGCAACGGCGCTCTACGAAAAATGGGGCATTGGATCCGCGCAGCAAGAACATGGGGTGTTGGTGCTGGTGGCGGTGCAGGAACGCCAAGCCGCCATGACCCTGGGCCGCCAGATGCTGCCGGTCATTACGCCGGCGATCATGAGTGAGGTGGGAGGCGCATACCTCCATTCCTCAATTCAACTCGGTCACTACGGCGAAGGGCTGTATCGAACCGTCGTTGCCTTGGCTACACCAGCGCAAGAAGTACGTGTTGGATCGCCCGCAAGGACGCATTTCAAAGGTGTGGGCTTCTGGATCACCCTCTTTACCAGCATCGGCGCGATTTCTTTCTTCTGGTGGATCAGCCGCCCAGATTTACGGCATCCCTATCGCCGGATTCAAAAAGGCGAGTACTGGGGAACGGGGCAGGGGGGCTTTGGTGGAAACTGGGGAGGGTTCGGCGGTGGAACGAACGGGGAGGGATATAAGTAGAACGTCGTTCGGATTGGCAAGAGTCTTTTGACATGCTAGGATTTGGTCCACATCTGATGGAGTATCTTATGAGCGTGGCAGCCAAAAAATCGGTCGCTCTTTCCTCTGCACTCTCCAAAGAACTCGCCAAGATCGCGCGGGAAGAGGGCAAGACGGTCAGCGCAGTGATCGAGGATGCGTTGCGCGAGTCGAAGCGGAAGCGTTTGACGCAGAGCTTTCTTGCCATACAGGGCTACTGGACAAAAAAAGCCAGGGAGAAAGGGATTCTCACGGAACGTGATTTGCGCAAATATCTGGCTGCGCGGTGAGAGTCGTTTTCGATAGCAATATCTACATTTCAGTTCTCACCCTTCCCGGTGGCCAGGCCGAAAAAGCCCTCCTGCGAATCCTTGATGAAACAGATACGCTCCTTATCCCGAAGCCAATCCTTGCGAAGTCCTTTCCCCTTTAGCCAGGAAATTCAGTCACGATCCTGACGCGTTGAGCCAGGTCGCCGTCACGTTAGTAGATATGGCCGATGTGGTGA
>JAHFES010000017.1:29256-32380 GCA_023248355.1 Nitrospiraceae bacterium | reverse complement strand
ACCGACCCCACTTCATGTGCGATCCCGTGCGCAATTGCCGGATTGATCGTGTACTTCGACACATAGCGCCGCGCCCGAAAGTTGTCGTTCGAGCCGGACATCTTGTCGGCTGCAGTCTGCGACAGATGCCCCCGCTGCACTTTCATCTTATGGGCCGTCTGCCAGGTGCGAATGATCACTTCGCCCACACGCCCCATCGCCTGCGAGTCCGACGACATGATGCTGATTGCGCCCATGTCATGGAGAATGTCTTCGGCCGCAATCGTTTCTCGTCGAATGCGTGACTCGGCAAAGGCGATATCCTCCGGCACGCGCGGATTCAAGTGGTGGCAGACCATGAGCATGTCGAGATGCTCATCCATCGTGTTCACCGTGAACGGCATCGTCGGATTGGTCGACGAGGGCAGCACATTCGCCTCGCCGCAGACTTTGATAATGTCCGGCGCATGCCCGCCGCCTGCGCCTTCGGTATGAAAGGAGTGAATCGTCCGTCCCTTGAACGCCTTGATGGTATCTTCGACGAACCCCGCTTCATTCAGCGTGTCGGTATGGATCGCCACCTGCACGTCATATTCTTCCGCCACATCGAGACAGGTCGAAATCGCCGCCGGGGTGGTCCCCCAATCTTCGTGCAACTTGAGCCCAATCGCGCCGGCCTCAACCTGTTCGCGCAGTCCATCGGGCAACGATGAATTACCTTTCCCGAGAAAACCGAGATTGATCGGGAAACCATCCGCTGCTTCCAGCATCCGATGGATGTTCCAAGGACCAGGCGTGCAGGTCGTGGCATTCGTCCCCGTCGCCGGGCCAGTCCCGCCGCCGATCAACGTGGTCAATCCATTGGCCAGGGCCTCAGTGATGATCTGCGGACAGATAAAATGGATATGTGTGTCAATCCCACCGGCGGTGATGATCTTGCCCTCGGCAGACAAAACCTCCGTGCAGGCTCCGACATCCATCCCTTTTGTGACGCCTTCCATCAGATCGGGATTTCCGGCCTTCCCGATGCCGGCGATGCGGCCATCGCGAATGCCGATATCAGCCTTGACGACCCCCCACCAGTCGATGATGACCGCATTGGTGATGACGAGATCGAGTGCGCCCTTCGCCCTCGTCGCGGATGGAGATTGGCCCATGCCGTCGCGGATGACTTTGCCCCCACCGAACTTGGCCTCTTCACCGGGGACGGTGAGGTCGCGGGTGATTTCGATAAGAAGGTCGGTGTCGGCCAGGCGGATACGGTCGCCGGCCGTCGGGCCATAGAGATCGTTGTATTGGCGCCGTGGAATCTTCATGGGAAACCCTTTCCCGGAAGGTTGAGGCTGAGGCTTAGCTCAGAGCAGCCATTCTTTGATCCAACCTTGACCTCAACCTAAGCCTGAACCTTTCCAAGAAACCCCAACTCCATTGCCTTGGCAAGGGCTCGCTGCTTGACGTTCTGATCATCCAAGCGACCATTGACCAGCCCATTGATGCCATAGACCACCCGGTTGCCGCCGATCGATACCAGCGTCACGCGTTTGTCTTCCCCCGGCTCAAATCGCACTGCCGTCCCAGCCGGCACTTGCAGCCGAAACCCATAGGCCTTCTCCCGATCGAACCGCAGTGCCCGATTTGCCTCGAAGAAGTGACAATGCGAGCCGACCTGAATCGGCCGATCACCGGTATTGGCCACCGTCAACTCGACGGTCTGGCGGCCATTGAACGCGACGATGTCGCCCTCACCGAGAATGACTTCGCCGGGGACTACATCAGCAGGTTGAAGCGAGACTTTCTTGGCACTCCGGCTTACGACCTTCCGCTTCGTTGCCTGTTGCTTAGCTTTGGTCTTCTTCTTCATCGTTACACCTATCGAATCGGCTCGTGGACCGTGACCAGTTTCGTCCCGTCCGGAAACGTGCCTTCAACTTGGAGATCGAGAATCATCTCCGCCACCCCAGGCATCACGTCTTTCTTTTTCAACAGCGTCGCCCCGTAGCTCATCAAATCAGACACCGATCGCCCATCACGAATCCCCTCCAGAATCGCCGCCGTGATCAACGCGACGGCTTCGGGATGATTCAGCTTCAACCCGCGCGTCTGCCGTTCCTTGGCCAGATTCGCCGCCACATAAATCAGCAGCTTTTCTTGTTCCCGTGGTGTCAGATGCATACTCTCTCTCTTTTTCTCCCACCCACCTAACCAGGAGGCGACGTGTATGTCCTCTCCTGCGCGCATTGGCCGAGCACCGCCCACTTGCCTAAATCAAATTGTCTCTTGGTGCGCGGGCGGCGAGCAAAGAGAACATGCGCGCCGCCCCCAACTCACACCACCAAATGCCGCTTTACTTCCTCCGCGCTCAATTCACGCGTCTTGCCCGCCTCCACTACCGCCCCTTTTGGTATAATTACAGATGTCGCACCAAACCACAACGTTCCCCCCTGCCCCTTCCCTCAGCTCTGTGCTAGACTACGTCGCCTAAAACCTAAGGGGTTTCGAGCTTGTGTACTCTACGCAACACGCTCACTCTGCTCCTCATTCTTGTTACCTTTGCATCCGCTGCCTGTTCGATCAGGCCGGAATTGGACCTGACCCTCCAGGAGTCCGATCGAGGCGCCGCCTACTTGGAACGCATGTCTGATCGATCGTTTCAGGCGGCACACCCGATCAAGCTGGCCCCGGACATCATTGCCCGGGTCCTTCGCGGAGTCCTCGTGAAAGACGAGCAGCGTCTGCTGCAGAATCTGTTGGTTGGGAAACCGGATGCCGTTCGGGTCTTCAGGGATGACGAGGTCGACTATCTGGCCCCTCTCCTCGTCGAAGGTCTGAGTCGGGCCGCCTCAGACCAACAGGTCGGGTTTCGGATCACACAAACCGGCGCTCCCATGTCTTCACAAGCGGTTGCGGCTGGGGTCGGATCGTCAGAACCTCCACTGCGCCCCGCCCCTCCTGAGTCGACGAGTGGCGCTCTCTATGCCTATGGCCGTTCGCTCTACCTGACCGTGACCCACTATCGCTATCGGACGGAACGTGCCGACACGATCAACATGGCCAACCGGCGGATTCCCGACCCTACGGGACTGGCGAATCGGACGGTCTTGTTTATCCCTGAATCAGCAAAGCGGCCAGATAGCTATCGAGATGC
>JAHFES010000017.1:0-29156 GCA_023248355.1 Nitrospiraceae bacterium | reverse complement strand
TGCAGGATCATACGTCCCAGAAAGATGCGGATGTGGAGGCGTTACGGAAGGAACTTCAGGAGATCAAGCAGAAATTGGCCGAGCAGGAAGCTGAGCGCGCCCTGTTACAACCACAGCAGCCCTCGAAACAGAAATCACAATCAATTCCTTAGGACCTCGCCCCTCAGCACGTTCAGCCTGCGCATCATGTTCATCTACGTTGTTTATCAGCCCGCTCGTCGAGTTCTCCAGCCAGCAACACAGCTTCGGCAATCTCTCGCATCGACTTCCGTAGATCCATACTTTGCCGCTGGATCAATTTGAACGCCTCCTCTTCGGAGAGTTTTTTTGAACGCATCAAGTAGCCTTTGGCCCGTTCGAGCAGTTTTCTAACCGCGAGCGCTTCCTGCATCTCAAAGGATTTCTCCATTAACGTCGTATGTTCGATCGCAATGGCGGCTTGATTGGCGATGGCCTGCATGAGACGCACTTCCTCGGAGGTAAAATTGTGAGGCACGGACGTGTAGCTATTGATGACCCCGACCGCCTTGTCCCGCATCATCATCGGCACGGACAACAGGGACGCGAGTCCTTCTTTCGCGGCAAGATCCGGATACATATAGTCACGCTCTTTGGTAACGTCCGCCACGATAATCGGCCGACGCTCGTGCACCGCCCGCCCGCTGATACTTTGCCCCGTCTTGAGATGCGGCTTCCTGCGGTATTGCTCACTGAGACTCTGGGTGGCCGCAATGCGCAGCTCACCGGTGCCCCCGTCCAAGAGCATAATGGAACATATTTTCGATCCCATCATCTGAGCCGTCATCGTCACAATCAGTTGGAGCACGTCGTCGATGATGCGACTCGAAGCCACCGTTTCAGAGACTTGGGATAACGTCTCCACCTGAAGCGCTTTTCGCCTCATTTGGTCGTAGAGCCTGGCGTTTTCGATGGCGCCGCCGACTTGATTGGCAATCGTGGAGAGCAGGGCCAACTCATCGTCTCGATACCGTCGAGACCGCTTGTGCTGCACATTGATAACGCCGATCACTTCTTTTTTCACCATGATCGGGACGGAGACAAACCCCTGGTAACGATCTTCCGGGAGATTGTTAAAGAATTTGAACCGAGAATCTTCGCTGGCATTGCTGGGAATCACGACACGGGTCCGCTCACGGGCCACCCAGCCGGTGATACCTTCGCCCAGACCAATCGTGATGCGACCGATCAGACGCGGGTGAGGGTTTTTCGACGCTCGCAGAATCAACTCATCACGGCCATCGGACAGCAGATACAATAGGCAGGCATCGGCCTTCGTCACTTCGACGACGACATCGACAATGTGGCGCAATACCGCCTCGAAATCCAGCGTATTACTGATCGACTCGCTGATGCGATGCAGAACGTCGACCTCGCGAGTCTTTTCTCGCAAAGCCTGTTCAAGTTGTGCCGCAGAAAGCTTCTTACCTTCCATATCTTCAGATTCCAGCAGGAGGGTACCAGGCAACCATCATCGCGCCGCCCGCCTCGATCGGCTTTTCATTCCAGCCAACACAGTTGGATACCACTCTTCAAAGGTCCCTCGTTCAATCGGAGCAATTCGAACTCGTCCGATCGATTCCGGCCACACACCCACTACTTTTCCCTGCGACACTTTCTTGTCATGTTGCATCGCCGACCACACCTTTTCCACCGAACGACTCGTCGTGCGATCAGATAATCCTGCCGCACAGACAAGCGACCGGATTCGATCGACCGTCCTCAAGTCACAGTACCCCTGATGCCTGGCCAAGTCCGCCTCCAGCACGAGTCCGATACCGACGGCCTCTCCATGAATCAATGACCGATAGCCGCCCAAGGCCTCCAGTGCATGTCCGATCGTATGCCCGTAGTTCAAGATCCTGCGTCGATCCGATTCTCGTTCGTCTTCGGCGACCACCTGCGCCTTGATCTCACAGGACCGTTTCACCACAGTCACCACCACTTCTGGATTCCGCTTTCGTAACGCCGGCATGTGTCGTTGAAGATAGGCGAAGAACTTCGCATCGCCGATAATGCCGTACTTAATCACTTCCGCAAGCCCCGCAACCCATTCACGGGTGGGTAAGGTTCGCAGGGTCAGCGGGTCGATCCATACTGCACGCGGCTGATAAAACGTGCCGATCAGATTCTTTCCAAGTCGATGGTCCACGCCTGTCTTGCCCCCCACGCTCGAATCCACTTGGGCGACAAGTGTGGTCGGTATCTGTATGAACGGAATCCCGCGCTGATAGATGGATGCCGCAAACCCTGTGAGATCTCCGATGACACCACCCCCGAGAGCCAATAAGAGCGACGTTCGTTCAAATCGATGGCGGGCCAAGATGTCGAGAATATGCTCGACCGATTTGAGTGTCTTTGATTGTTCACCGGGAGCAAGCACAATTGGAACGGCATCAAGATCAAGGTTTCTGAGCATACCCAGGAGGGCCTTCGCATAATGCCGAGCCACGTGCCGGTCAGTCACGACGCCGACTTTCCCCTTCACCCCCAGGCTTTTGAGGCGCGCGCCGAGTGTTTCCAAGAGACCAGGCCGGATCTCAATGTCATAACTTCTCTCGCCGAGAGAAACAGGAACGGTGACTCCCTGCGTCATGGAGTACCCATTGGATGCAGAATATGGATGCAGGACTTCATGACGCTCCGATTCTCCCCTTTGAATGCTACTGAAACGCGTGCGCCAGCATATGGGACGAGCGGATCGTAACATAGCGTTTCCAAAACTAACAGAAGCACGTTTCGTCACAGAGCTGAGGCCAATCCAGAGCGGATACTGCCTGAAGAAAGATCAGAATGAGAAGAAACACAATGCCTGGCTGCTTCTCTATTTCTAGAAAGCAAAAGCGTTATGATGCCGCATGGGCACCATAACGCTTTCACCATTAAAACAACGCAGAATGAGAGGAGGGACCCTACGTCTTGACGATACTCGGCGTCAGGAAGATGAGCAGCTCTTGCTTTGAAACCGACTCTGACTTGTTCTTAAACAACCAGCCGAGCACAGGAATACGGGAAAGATACGGCACACCTTGTACGTTGTTATTCTGTGTGTCAACAAAGACTCCACCAATGACCATGGTTTCGCCATCGCGGACAATCACCTGAGTAGTCGCTTCTCGACGATCGATACTGGGACCCGCCGGATTGCTCCGCGCACCTACCGCATTCCTGGTTGCCCGCACCTTCAACAGAATCGTCTTACCAACCTCCTTCGGATCACGGGAGGTAATCTGCGGCGTGACGTTCAACTCCAAGTTGGCATCTACGAACGTTGTTTGTGTGCCTTGCAGCGATGTCGTCTGGAACGGAATCGATTCGCCTTGAGAGATCTTCGCTTCCCGCTTATCTAATGTGGTGATCTTGGGAGCAGCGATGACCTTGGTGAGACCGAGCAGTTCTCCAGCCGACAACCGCATGTCCAATCCAAATCCATCGGCAATCTTGCCAAATGTCCAACCAATAGCTGGGACTGCGGGCAACCCACCAACCTGAGCAGGGAGATTGACCAAGAAATCTCGGGTTATTGTTGCACCTGAAGCTGCAGAAGAACCAAGACCACTGGCATTTGCAAACGGCCCAGTAACGTTTCCGACAAGGCTGAAATTATTGGTCCCAAAATTCGAATCCTTGACGCCCCACTGAATCCCTAGGCCTCTGGCATACACGGTATCCGCCTGAACAATTCGAGCCTCAATCTGGACTTGTGGCACCTCTAAGTCGAGCCCATCAACCAACTGTTTCATGATCGCAAGCTTTGTCTCGGTATCTCGTACGATGAGGGCATTACTCCCCTGGCTGACATTCATGACACCTCGAGGACTCAGATACTGCCTTAACGAGGTCTGTAGCTCTTGAGCCTGCACATTCTTGATATAAAATAAACGGTCGACTAGCTCTTCTGCCTTGGTCTTTGAATCTTTCGCCCTGGCTTCTTCGTCCTGTTGCTTAGCAATATTGGCAAGGCTATCTACCCATACGATTGTCCCTTGCCTGATCATGCCAAGACCGTTCATCTTCAAGAGCATATCCAGGGCCTGGTCCCACGGCACACTTACAAGCTTCATGGTGACCTTCGCCTTCACCCCTTCGCCCACAACAATGTTAAACCCGCTGACTTCCGCAATAAGGCGCAAGATGTTCGTAATATCGGCCTGTTGAAAGTCGAGAGAGATCCGGCGTCCAACAAAACGTGTTTGTCCCGCGACAATGTCATCAGGCCTGCTATCCTTCTCAACTGATGTCCCATCTGCCGCCATCTGAACAGACTGAACCCTAAATTTCGTTTGGCCAACACCAACGACTCGTGTTCCACGCCTGACTCCACGAGAAATGGGTTCAGAGCCAGAAAATGAACCGACCTCCTGTTCTGCCACCGAAGACGCAGCAGGAATGAGCTTTGATTGTGTCCCGTAAGTTAGCGCATTGTCCTGTCCT
The DNA here is from genome assembly GCA_023248355.1 of Nitrospiraceae bacterium. GTDB lineage: Bacteria > Nitrospirota > Nitrospiria > Nitrospirales > Nitrospiraceae > Nitrospira_D. The sequence continues at coordinate 24,704 of JAHFES010000017.1, read as the reverse complement.
GCAGGCCTGAGCGTCACCAGAACCTCGTTGCCCTTTGGAGAAACAGAAAACAGTGGATGATCGAGCACATCAAAGACGAGCCTGACCTTATCGGCGTGATACCCGACTCTAATTTTTTTCAGAAGCTGGTGATCTGCACGTACCACCGAATGCCGGAGAGCGGAGGCAACGGCCGGAAAATCAACGATCAATCGAGTTTCATCCAACATTTTCGCATGAGGAAATAATCTCCCATCACCGACGACGACCACGGTGACCTGACTTCCTTCAGGGCGAACCTCAATCTTCGTCACAGACTGGGCAGGCACCTCCAGGCTATCTTTTTCGATTTGGACAAACTCGGCATTACCGATCACACCAGTGTCATCGGCGGAAAGCGTCGTCTCTGCATGGGCGCTCAGAGTGACAAAAGAAATCCCTAAGAGGCCAACCAGACACGTGGTGTAGCTCAACCTGTTCGCCCAAAGAAATTGTGGTTTCATTCTAAGCCCTCTTTTGGATGGAGGAGCTTGACGTACTCCCGCTCCTGCTTCTTGCCATATACATCGGTAAACCGTTCTTGCACGATGATGCCTCGCTCTGTAATTGCGCTCACCACACCATTATTTTGGCCGATTCTTGTTCCCCGTCGAACCGTGTATCCGTGTCCTTCCGGCGTCTGGACCATGGCTGTGTACCCATACGCCCCCCATACGATCGCGATCAAATTGAGATCAGTGAGTGTCACGCGTTGCAACGGGGGAAGATTCGCGTCCACTTTACCTGGCTGTAGCTCCTGCACAACTGGAGCAAAGGGATCGCGACGCCCTGAGGGATCATATCCAAATCCAGCACCACCATCAGATAAAGGCAACTGAGACGGCAGTTGCGCTACCGCTCCCGTAGCGGAAATATCCGTAGCGGAAATAGGCGCTCTTGGAATGTCTGGAACGGATGACATCTTGATGGAGTCCTGTCTCATTGGGCTCATCTGCTTCTGAACAAGCGGCGCACCGGCCTGAACGTTTTCGTTTCCAAGAGAAGCAAGACACAAGAGAGCAACCACAGCTCCTTGCAGAAATCTAGCCCCCTGCCGCATTCGCCTCCCCGTCTGAATCTGCCTTCGCATAGCTCTTCGATTCCCCTATTGACCCGCTTTACCCACCTGTGCTGGTTTGGTCGAAGCCGAGGTTGGCATTGCTGTTGTTGGCTTATCCTGTGGAGCGGCATACGCAATAAGGTCGAACGTGGTTTGCGATACAATCCGACCTTGCTCAACCTTTGGTGATCCCATCTTCAAGCCCGAGACGGTAATGATTCTTGGAAGCCGGTTGATTCGATCAAAGAATAATGCGGCGGTGTGATACACGCCCGAGACCTCCACATTCACAGGCATCTTCACAAAGAGCTTTGACGGGTCTTCAGATTGCGCACCAGGCTTCCACAATTTAATATCAAGGCCTAGACGCACCCCAAGATCAGACACTTGCTTCAACAACATGATCGCTTCTTCTTCAGGGGGGAGACGTTCTTTCTTCTTTGCCAACTCAATTTCAAGCTGCTTATTGGCAGCAACTAACTCGTCCAGATGCTTCACCTTTATCGCAAGGGTCTGAATTTCACCTTCTAGCTTTGCGTTTTCAGCCTGTAGCGCCTCAATGTTTGCCGACTTTGGCTCGGCAATGTAAAAATAGAACCCAGCAACTAAGACACCGACAAGCAGGACTAGGAGTACCACCTTCTGAGGGGCCGGAACATTGCGTAGCGAATCAAGATTCAGCGAAGGCAGTGCCATACCTACCCTTTCATGCGAAATACCAACCTAAACTGGTATACATTAATCTTGTTCTCTACCGCCGCCTTACTTTCCTGGAGATTAATATTGGTGAAATAGTCAGTTCGCCGTAAGTTATTGACAAACTCGACGACATCATCGTTCGTGAGGGCCTTTCCTTCTAACTCCACCATATCAGATGAAAGACCTAACTTCGTCAGCCATACTTTGAGCGGTTCCAGACTCTGGCTCACATGGTCAAGAACCTTCACTGGACCGACTCGTGACTGCTCCAATTGATCAATGATGCGATTCTTATCCTCAAGAAGCTTCTTTTTTTGCTCAAAGTCTTGGACTTGCTTTACCTGCTCTTTCAATTGAGCCACTTGCTTTTCTTTGTCTCGTTTCTCCTCCTGCCGCGTCTCGATCTCTCCGTCTAGAGAGGCCGAATACCACCAACACCCGGCGAGGGTAATCAGCATCACCCCAATACCCAGAAGCGCCTGGGCACGCACGTCATACTGAGGCTTCGCTGGTCTTCCTTTCGGGCCAGGAAGAAGGTTTATGCGAATCATCGATCCCCCACGGCTCTTAATGCCAACCCGACGCCAACTGCGGCTAATGGAGCCAGTTCAGCCAACGCATCTGGGTCAACATCGCTCCCGGTGACATCAATTTCGCCAAACGGATTGACCACTTCCACAGGTGTGTGCATCCGATCACCAAGTTGTTGAACCAGACCCTTGACCCGAGCTACTCCCCCACACACAAGGACTCGATCAAGTTCCGCGTTTGACATGGACGTTTTGAAATAGTCCACGGTCCTAGCAATTTCAGACGCGACCTCTCCGTTGACACTGTCAATGACATTGCCCAATGAAGCCGAGCTCGAGTCGCTCGAACGCTCGCCCTTTTTGCTTTCTTCCGCCTCTTCATAGGACATGCCTAGTTCACGCTGAATCGCCTCGGTATACCGATTACCGCCCAAGGGAATGTCCCGGGTAAACAAAGACACTCCTCCTCGAATGATGTTGACGTTCATCACGCTTGCCCCAAGATTGACCAGCGCGGTGGTTTCATCCTGGGCCATTGGATAATTGATCGCGTGCATATTCTCGATCGCGAAGGCATCAACGTCCATGACCATCGGAATCAGACCGGCCCCTTTGACGAGTTCCGTCAGTTCATTGATCTTATCTTTCTTGGCCGCCACTAGAATAACGGACATATCTCCTTGCCCGTCTCCGGAAGGATCCGGAGGCAGCACGTGGAAATCGATGTTCACCTCATTGATGTCGAAAGGAATGTACTGTTCCGCCGCCAACCGTACCTGTCCCTCCAACTCCTCATCCGGCATCGGAGGCAAACTGATCTTCTTCACGATGACCGCATGGCCTGAAATGGAAACGGCCACGTGCTTGTTCTTGACGTTGCATTCATCAAACAGCTCTCGAATGGCCGACACAACCCGGCCTTCGTCCATGACCGTCCCATCGACGATTACTTCCGGTTCGAGCGGCTTCACTCCAAATTTCTGGAGGAAGTAGCGTCCTTTACTTTCCTTCAGCTGCACCAGCTTAATGGCGCTTGACCCGATATCAAGCCCCACAAGCTGTCTCCGCGGAGTCAGCATCGAGACGATGTCTGTTTCGAAGATGTTTTTAAATGAACTCAGCATGTGTATCCCCTGCCACTCTACAGGACATTCTTCCGTGCGCGAATAATTTTCTTGATTTCATCCACATTCTTTTTCTTATAGAGCCGCCAATTTCTCCAATCCCGAGAAGGCCCAGCGATGACCCCCTCACGTTCCCAGCGAAAGAGGGTAGCCTTTGAAATGTCGAACAAGTCGCATACTTCATTCGTCTTGAAACCTGCCTGTTTGGAAGGGGAAGTACGTTTCTTCACGTTGAGAATGCGCCCGAGGAAAACCGATTTGAATGTGTACAAGGCTAAGTATAGTCAATATGCTCTACCTGTCAAGCAAACCGCCAGAAGCAGAGTTCTCGAGGAGGGGCCTGGATGGTCGGCGTTCTCTATGGAAGTTATGATTTCTGAAGATCTCGATGTTTCAACGCCACTTCGTAGCCCATGGCTGAGAGGCTCTCTTGCAGGCGCCCGGCAATGACGACGGAGCGATGTCGACCACCGGTACACCCAATCGCGATCGTCAGATAACTACGCTGCTCTCGTTCAAAGAGCGGAATGAGAAATTTGAGCAACCCCTCGAGTTGCCCGATGAGAGCAATAGCATCAGGGTCCGTAAGGACGAAGGTACGGACTCGTGGATCGTCGCCAGGCAGTGGCTGCAGCTCAGGGACGAAATAAGGATTTTTGAGAAATCGTACATCGAATAACAAATCGATGTCGTAAGGCACTCCAAACTTATAGCCGAAGGTCAGTAGCGAAATAGTCAGCGTTCTGCCCGTCGGCTCTCGCCGAAACTGCTTCGTGAGTAGATCCCGGAGTTCATGAACCGTGAGGTCGGACGTGTCGATGATGCGGTCAGCGTGACGCCGAAGTTCGGCCACTCGCTCTTTCTCGAATCGAACCCCTTCCAATACTGGGAGATGCGGCAAGAGCGGGTGCGGTCGCCTCGACTCCGAGAAGCGTCTCACCAACACTTCTTCGCGAGCCTCAAGAAAGAGCAGTTGAACAGAATGGCCGAGCCCTTTCACACGCTCCAGAATTCCGACGAGATCCGAAAAGAACACTCGCTCCCGCACATCGACACCCAGCGCCACATTGGCGATTTCACCGTTCTGCTGGTTACAGAGCTCAACAAATGTGGGGAGTAACGCCGGCGGAAGATTATCGATGCAGAAATAACCCGCATCCTCAAACGCCTTCAGAGCGTGTGACTTGCCAGACCCTGACAGCCCACTAATAATGACGAGATTAAGCCGTGCCATGGTGCTGCTCCCCTGGCTGATGTGAATCGCCTCAGCGCTCTTCTCAGGACAACAGGGAAGGGAGAGTACGCACCCGACCACCCTCAGGATACGGCTCGATCACGGCAAGCCGCCCGCTTGTTACGCGCTGGACCAGCTGGACTCGTCCGGTCTCCGCATTGATAAAGAGCATGAACGGAGAAGTGGGGGAAAGTGCGCTGAATTGTTTATGCGCCTGATCAATTGAAAGAATGGGGACGGCCTGCCGCTCCACTTCAGCAGGCTCTCCTTGCCCCAATTTCGTGGAGCGTTGGGCTGATTCTCGGGGTCGTCTGGTCTTGTTGGGTTTATGGTCGACAAGCCGCTCTTTCCACTTTCTAAACTGCGCATCAATCCGATCGACCAGCGCATCGATCGTGGCATACATCTCTCGAGTAGACGTTTTGGCCTGCACGCGTTTCCCGTTCACCGCACCAACTACCTCAGCCTTATGCTGGAGCTTTTCAACTCCCAGCACGACTTGGAGCGATCCGACCTTCAATCCGTACCGATCCAGACGCTGAAAACGCGTGTCCACATATTCCCGTAACGCAGGGGTGACATTCATGTGCCGACCGGTGATTCTAAGTTTCATATCCTCCCTCAATTTTGAAATAACTAAGGATCAAACAATCAAGAGGCGCTAAAAGAAGCGCTTACGTTGGCTGGCAGACGGAATATTTTCTTCAGCTCGATACTTTGCAACGGTTCGCCTGGCTATCAGGACTTGCTGGGTGCGGAGACAGGCGGCAATTTCCTCATCCTTCAGTGGCCGCTTGACATCTTCCTCTGCCACCAACTTCCTGATCATTTCCCTGACAGACACAGACGAGTGCATATCAGACAGCTGGTCGGCCCGCTGCAGACCGGCGTTGAAAAAGAATTTCAGCTCCAACATGCCTTGCGGACAATACATGTACTTATTGGCCGTGACGCGGCTGATAGTCGATTCATGCATCCCGATATCCTCAGCCACCTGCTTCAGCACCAGGGGTTTGAGGCACTGAACGCCATGCTCGAAGAACTGTTCCTGAAACTTCACGATACTCGACACGACTTTCACGATCGTCTTGTTGCGCTGTTCGATACTGCGAATGATCCACTGAGCAGCCCGCAACTTCTCATCCATGTAGGCTTTGGTTTCAGCCGTTCCGCCCTGACCAGAAGCCATGAGTTGCTTATAGTAGGGGCTGATGCGCATGCGGGGGAGGCCATCGTCATTCAAGAGCACCACCCACTCCCCCTCATTTTTGACCACAAACACATCTGGAACGATCACATAGTTTTGCGTGTTGGTGAAAGGCCGGCCCGGCTTGGGCTCTAGCTCCCCAATGATCTTGGTGGCTTGGAATATTTCTTCAACGGTCACATTCAACGCTTTAGCAACCTTGGCATACTGCTTCTTTTCGAGATCCTTCAGGTGGTGACGAATGATGCCCTCAACAACCAACCCCTTGAGCGCACCGGGCCGCGAGCCTAACGAGCCAATCGGGTTGCGACCTAAATGGCCGAGCTGAAGCAAGAGACACTCCGGGAGGTCTCGTGCACCGACACCGGTAGGGTCGAATGTTTGGATGTCTTTGAGTACAGACTCCGCATCGGCTTCCGTAAAATCAGTTCCCGCCACCACCTCAGCCAGTGAAATCCTGAGATATCCATCATCATCAAGATTGCCGACAATCAAACGACCGAGCGTTTTTTGACGGTCGGAAAGTCCGGACAAGGACAATTGCCAGAGCAAATGTTCTTCGAGAGACGTCGCCTTCGCCATCGTCTGCTCATAGGAGGGAAACTCATCTTGGGAAGAGGCGGGATACTCGGAGTCGCCGGCTCGGCGATCACTTCCGAAATATTCCTCCCACCCCGACGCCGAGAATTCTTCCGGCGCCCCCCGTTCCTCCGGAGTGCTCCCCTCTTCGTTCTGCTCCTGACTGGCTGAGACCGGCACTTCTGCCGCCTTCTCTTCAGCAGTAGCCGCCTCGGCTTCTTCCACCTCAGCCTGCACTTCGTCCAACAACGGATTATCAATCAGGTGCTGAGCGAGGCTCTGCTGCAGTTCAAGGCGGGACAGCTGCAACAGCTTAATCGCCTGCTGCAGTTGCGGCGTCATGATCAACTTTTGACTGAGCCTCAGATCGAGTCGCAGCTTCATTGCAGACAACTTACTCCTCTACAGCTTGAACCGTTCTCCAAGATACACCGCTCGGGCTGTTTCACTCTTGACGATCGCCTCCGGCGATCCCGATTCCACAATGAGTCCTTCATTGATGATATAGGCCCGATCCGTAATCGAAAGCGTCTCCTGAACATTGTGGTCCGTAATTAGAATCCCAATCCCTTTTTCCTTCAACCTCGTAATGATCTGCTGAATATCCGCCACGGCAATGGGATCGATCCCCGCAAATGGCTCGTCCAACAGCATGAAGGAAGGATCCGTGGCCAACGCACGCGTGATTTCCAATCGTCGTCGCTCTCCCCCTGAGAGGGCGTAGGCCATGCTCGTGCGAATATGCAGGAGGTCGAGTTCCTTAAGCAGCGCATCCACCCGCTCGGCCCGTTCGTCACGAGCATACCCCAGCATTTCCAGAATCGCCAAGACATTATGCTCTACGGAAAGCCGGCGGAAGACCGAAGATTCTTGTGGCAAGTACCCGATCCCCATCCGCGCACGCTTGTACATCGGCAGATCCGTCACGGACTCGCCATTAAAGGTAATTTCGCCGTCATCCGGCTGGCAGAGCCCCACCATCATATCGAAGATCGTCGTCTTTCCAGCTCCGTTTGGCCCCAAAAGACCCACCACCTCACCCGCACGCACTTCGATTGCGACTCCTTTCACGACCTTGCGCCCACGAAAGCTCTTGACAAGCCCGCTGGCCCGCAAACATTCCGTTCGCCTGGTTGGGATCGAACTTGGGAGCGGTGCTGGATCGATTTGGACATCCTGGGTCATGGGGTTTGACTGCCTTCCCCTTCAATCCGTATATGGGACCCACCCTCGACAACACTCCGATCTTCCTTGAGGTACATGATGATCCGTTCCCCGCTGACACGTGTCCCCTTCTCCCAGGCAACCGGATTCCCCGTGAGGACGATCTTTTCTTCGTCGATGAAGTACTCCGCTCTCTGACAGGTGGCATTCCCATTCTCTTTTTCAATCTTCACATGACCCGTCGCTTCCATCCGACTGACCGAACGGTTCGATACGGTCGGCATTGTATCGGTTCCTTTGGGCTGGACCGGAGTTTTGGCGGCCTCTTGGCCTTTCCGTCCATCGGCGCCTGTCTTGCCATTCTCCCTGGAATGAAACAACACAATCATCCTGTCTGAATAGACCAGCAATGGTCCTCGCATGAGCACCACTGATCCATCAAAGATGGCTTGTCCGTCCTGATTACGGACGGTCATCTTCTTTGAAGTGATAGTCGTCGAGACCGCCGGCATCTCTCCGCTCTTCGGTAGCCCAGTTTCAGCTGATTGCGCAACTGAGACAGTTCCAAGCACAAGACAATTAAGAAGCAGGAGAGACATCCACATGAACATCCTCTAAGACCTCAAATTCTTCCGAGTCCATCCGGCCAAGCAACCCCCGCCCCGTTACCTCCAACTCGTTGCCGACAATCCGCACAGGATCATCCGTGCGAATTTCTTTCGTGGCATCCGTCCAGATCAGGTGATTCGTATAGATGGTGTATCCGCTCCCTGTTTTAACCACAAGGGGGTCTACTCGATTGGCCAGAACGAAATTCTTCGTCGCGGTGTCGAGTGTTCCCTCCTCGCCTGAAACAGTTAACTCTTTCCCTTTCACCCCATAGAGCGTGACATCGACCACGCTCAACAGCGCTCGTTTCTCCCGCTCAAACAGCCGCGCATGCTTAGCCTGGACTTGCCACTGAATCATATCCCCTTTAGTTTGCGTAAAGGTAAATTCAGAAATCTTGGCATCCGCTTGCTCAATCGATCCTGGCGCTGCTGATTGGCTGGTGGGAACAGAATCCGCATTGACAAAGAGAAGATAGCCTAGAAACGCTGCTAACATCACACACAGCGCGAGAAGCGTTCGCCTTGCTACAAGCTCCCACATGCGCTAGGAATTCTCCTGACATAGATACGAAAATGAAGCTGGCACGATCGTAGCATGCATGGCAGGGCAAGTAAACGTCCTGAGAGAATCAGAAAACAAAACGACTCCCACGTGTTACCATGTGGGAGTCGTATCACTGACACATAACGACTAGACCCTGTCTGGCTAGAGCCTATGCCGGCTTTCCAGATTCTTCGGCTGGAGGCGGAGTAGAGACAGGAGCCGACTTCTTTTTTGTCGAGACCGATGCCAGCGAGACCAACTCGATGACAACCATCTCTGCGGCATCTCCAATCCGCCGACGAGTCTTGATGATCCTGGTATAGCCTCCGGGACGACCCTCAAAGCGCCCGGCAACATCGCTAAACAGTTTGGACACCACGTCTTTGCTACGCAGAAATCCGAGCGCACGTCGACGCGCAGGAAGTGTTCCTTCCTTCCCAAGTGTAATCATACGGTCGGTAAAACCGCGTATTTCCTTGGCCTTTGCTTCGGTCGTCTCGATTCGCTCGTGGTCCAGCAAAGACGTCACAAGGTTCCGAAATAAGGCCCATCGATGCTTTGTTTTCCGCCCAAGTTGCCGACCATTTTTTCTATGTCGCACAGCGTTCCCCTTGGCTCAAAAATTACTCTGACTTCGGGCTCCCATTGTAAGGCGACGTCGTATCCACCTTACTACCCAGCGAGAGCCCCATTTCCGACAAGATTTCTTTGATCTCGTTGAGAGACTTCTTCCCGAAGTTCTTTGTCTTTAACATCTCCCCTTCCGACTTTTGCACCAGATCCGCAATTGTCTTAATATTTGCATTCTTCAAGCAATTGGCGGCTCTGACAGACAGCTCCAACTCGTTCACACTGCGGAAGAGATTCTTGTTCACCTCTCGCTGAGATTCTTCGTACCCAGCCTCGCTCTTTCCTTCACTGCGCTCCTCGGGATTGATAAAGATATCCAGATGCTCGCGCAAGATACCTGCAGCGGTAGACAAGGCATCGCGCGGACTGATGGTCGCGTCGGTCCAGATTTCCATGGTCAGCTTGTCATAGTCGGTCATACGACCAACCCGAGCATTCTCGACATGGAAGTTCACCCGCTTGATCGGAGAAAAGACAGAGTCGATGGCGATCACACCGATCGGCAATCCTTCCTCTTTGTTGCGCTCAGCCGGCACATAGCTGCGGCCATGCTTGATCGTCATTTCGATATCCAGCGTGGCATCCTTATCCAGCGTGGCAATATGCAGATCCGGCGTCAGAATCGTGACATCGGCATCGTGGATGATGTCAGATCCCTTGGCTTCACCAGGACCTTTTTTCTTGAGCCGAATGGTCTTAGGCTTGTCCGTATGGAGCGCCAAGCGCAGGCTCTTGATATTTAAGATAATGGCCGTCACGTCCTCCGTAACGCCAGGAATCGTGGAAAACTCGTGCAAAACCCCTTCGATCTTCACCGTGGTGACTGCGGCGCCAGTAAGTGACGACAGCAATACACGCCGCAAGGCGTTCCCGATCGTTGTACCAAACCCCCGCTCAAACGCCTCGGTGGTGAATCTGCCGAATGTTGGGGAATGCGCATCCTTGTCGACTTCCACCCGCATCGGGACCTGAAAGTCTTTCATCGCTTTGATCATGACTCCCCCTTCATTACCATCGAGTGACTATCACACTGATAGAGCATACTCTTCCGCAACACTGCACCGCTCTGTCAGACCAATGGCTATCGAGAATACAATTCCACAACCATCTGTTCGTTGACCGGCAACGTGATCTGCTCCTTAGCCGGTAAGGCTCGCACGATCCCCTTATAGGCTCCCTTGTCGAGTTCCAGCCAATCAGGAATCCCTCGGCTATCGACAGCCTCCATAGAAGATTGAATGGCGACGAGATTCCGGCTCCGTTCGCGAACTTCAATCACATCTCCCGCCTTCACCAGCGCACCAGCCACAGTAATCTTCTTGCCATTCATCGTCAGATGTCCATGGCTCACAACTTGACGAGCCTGTTTGCGCGAGGCGCCGAACCCCAATCGATACGCAACATTGTCGAGACGACACTCAAGCAAACGCAGCATGGCATCACCCGTAACACCGGTTTGTCCCTCGGCCCGCTCGAAAACACCGCGAAACTGCCCCTCTTGCAAGCCATAGATCCGCTTCAATTTCTGTTTTTCGCGCAACTGGAGGCTGTAGTCGGAAGTCCGCTGGCGACCCTGTCCATGCTGTCCCGGTGGATAGCTCCGCCGCTCGATGGCACACTTTTCGGTCATGCACCGCGAGCCTTTCAGGAATAGTTTTTCTTTTTCGCGCCGGCACAACCGGCACACTGGACCGCGATACTTTGCCACTGCTCTACCTCCGGTTACTGGACGCGATACTTCCGGCGTCCATGTTACTGCTGTTCACATCTTACTTCTGTATCCGCTAGACACGACGCCGCTTGGGCGGCCTGCATCCGTTGTGTGGAATCGGCGTCACATCCCGGATCATATTGATGCGTAAACCTGCTGCCTGTAACGATCGAATGGCTGATTCACGACCAGATCCCGGTCCGTTCACATACACATCAATCTGGCGCATCCCACTCTCCATTGCCTTTCGAGCTGCGGCCTCGCCGGCACGTTGAGCGGCAAACGGCGTACTCTTGCGGGACCCCTTGAATCCCTGGTTCCCCGCACTGGCCCACACCACGGTATTTCCGCTCATGTCAGTAATCGTCACAATCGTGTTATTGAACGAGGCCTGAACGTGAGCGACTCCGCTCTGGACGATCCGACGTTCTTTCTTCTTGCCCTTTTTGACACTCATACGAACTCCTTAACTCTTTCTCAGAGGGTTATGCACCTGGCGCCGCCTTCGTCGTTGGTCTTGGCTTGCTCCCGGGGCCAGTCCGCCGTCCCTTTCTGGTCCTGGCATTGGTCTTAGTCCGCTGTCCCCTCACAGGCAGTCCCTTACGATGTCGCAAACCTCGGTAGGTGCCCGTATCGATCAGCCGCTTGATATTCAGCGAGACTTCCTTGCGGAGATCCCCCTCAACGCGATAGTCACGATCGATAATCTCACGCAGCTTGACAATCTTGTCTTCACTCAAATCCTTGACGCGGATCGCCCCATCCACGCGGGCCTCTTTCAGAATCTGCAAGGCAGCCGCCCGTCCGATCCCGTAGATATAGGTCAGCCCGATGTCCGCTCGCTTGTCTCTCGGCAAGTCAACGCCAGCAATACGTGCCATGATTTCCTCTTAATCCTTTCTTCTCTGCTCGCAAACGACAACCCCGAGCAGCCCCGCGACCATACTTAGCCCTGGCGCTGTTTGTGGCGTGGGTTTTCGCACAGAACACGAACCACCCCTTGCCGACGAACGACCTTACATTTTGCGCAAATTGGCTTTACGGATGATTTGACTTTCATAAAAACTCAATGCTCCCGCTACTTGAAACGATAGGTAATACGGCCTTTGGTCAAATCGTAGGGCGACATCTCCACCGTGACCTTGTCGCCGGGAAGAATGCGAATGAAGTGCATCCGCATCTTTCCTGAAATATGTGCCAAGATTATATGGCCGTTATCGAGCTTGACTCGAAACATCGCATTGGGCAATGTCTCTTTGACGGAGCCCTGTACTTCGATAATATCTTCTTTCGCCACGTACTCCTGTTCCTCTTTCCTATTGACTTAGACTGAACTCGCTGGACACTGACTGAGAACACGGGCCTGTCCATTTGGTTGTATTGCGATCGTATGTTCAAAGTGGGCAGAGAGACTTCCATCTGCCGTCACCGCTGTCCACCGATCATCGAGGATCCGCACGGCACTCCCGCCCATATTTACCATGGGCTCAATAGCCAATACCATCCCTGGCTGCAACCGCGGACCCTGTCCAGGCTTTCCGTAATTGGGAACCTGGGGCTCCTCATGTAACTGGCGACCGATCCCATGCCCAACAAACTCCGTGACGACCGAGTATCCAGCAGATTCGACGTGTCGCTGGACCGCATGGGAAATATCCGTCAGACGATTACCTACGATCGCCTGTTTAATCCCCAAGTAGAGCGCCTCTTCCGTCACCTGAACCAGCTTGGCGATCGTCTCAGAGATCCGACCGACACCCACCGTCACTGCCGAGTCACCATAAAACCCACCGACGATGGCGCCAAGATCCAGCCCAATGATGTCCCCATCCTTCAGCTTTCGCTTCGAGGGTATTCCATGAACGACCTGCTCGTTCACTGAGGCACAGAGGGTTTTAGGATAACTCCGGTACCCCTTAAACGCCGGAACCGCCCCTCTGGCCAGAATCGCCTCTTCAGCAATGCGATCTAAGTCGTCCGTACTGACGCCTGGACGAACTTCCCGCTTCACGATCTCCAGGGCCTCTGCCACCACTCTCGACGCCTCTGCCATCACTTCGATTTCAGCAGGCGTTTTAAGAATGATCATGCCGTCTTGTATATCGCCAGCACCTTCGTCAGGTCCTGATAGACCGTCTCGACAGCTCCTGCGCCATCAAGATGCGACAACATGTTTTTCTTCTCGTAGAAGCTGATCAACGGGGCTGTCTGCTCATCATAGACCTTCAGCCGCATCTCAATCGCCTCTCGCTGGTCATCACTTCGCTGAACCAATGATTCGCCACATCGATCGCATAGACTCCCCTGCTTTGATGGAGCGAAATCGACATGATAGGTCGCCTGACACTTTGGACAACTTCGTCGCCCGCTTAACCGCTGCACGATATCCGCGCGAGAGACTTGAAAGTTAATCACGCGATCAAGCCGGAGTCCTCGTTGGTTCAACACCTGCCCGAGTTCTTCCGCTTGAGGGACGGTCCTTGGAAATCCATCCAGAATAAAACCTTTTGCGTAACTTGGATCGGCTAACTTGTCACGCACTAAACCGATCACAACTGAATCGGGAACCAGCTTGCCCTGATCCATGCATTCCTTGGCTTCCAGACCAAGTGTGGTTTTATTTCTGACAGCTTCGCGAAGTAAATCTCCCGTTGAAATTTTTAAAATGCCGTACTGGGCAGCAACTTTATCAGCTTGCGTCCCTTTACCAACACCGGGAGCACCGAGAAACACGAACTGCATAGCCTGTTATCCGCTTCTGCCGCGCAACGGAGCCATACCTTTGCCAAGAAAGCCCTCGTAATTGCGCATTAACATATGGGACTCGATCTGCTGTGCAGTATCAAGTCCGACGCCGATGACAATCAGCAAGGAAGTCCCGCCAAAATAAAAAGGAACATTCAGCTTGTAAATCAAGAATTCTGGAATGACGCACACGATGGCTAAATAGATGGCCCCAGCAAAGGTAATCTTCGTCAGCACACTATAAATATAGTCGGTTGTCCGTTGCCCAGGCCTGATGCCGGGGATAAATCCCCCGTACTTCTTCATATTATCGGCCATATCAACAGGATTGAGGACAACCGCGGTGTAAAAGAAACAGAAAAAGACAATCAACCCGACATACATTAAAGTGTAGAGTAAAGATCCAGGCGCCAGCTGAGCCCCGAACGCTTTCACCCAGGGCGTTTCAAAGAACCCTGCAATGGTGGCAGGAAACGCGATGATAGAGGAAGCAAAAATCGGAGGGATCACGCCAGCCGTGTTAATCTTTAACGGAATGTGCGTACTCTGTCCTCCATAGACACGCCGCCCAATCACACGCTTCGCGTACTGCACCGGAATCTTCCGGCGACCACTTTCCAAAAACACGATCGCCGCAACCACAGCGACCATGAGGGCTGCCAACGCTACAAGCAGCACAATATTGAGCTGCCCAACTTTATACAGATCGAAGGTCTGAGCGACTGCTGCTGGCAAGCGCGCCACAATACCAGCGAAAATGATCAGTGAAATTCCGTTTCCAATCCCTCGCTCGGTGATCTGCTCACCCAGCCACATTAAAAATCCTGTGCCTGCCGTAAGCGTGATCACGGTCATGAGGCGGAAGCCCCAACCGGCAGTGAGGACAAAGGCGCCCTGATTCATCTGTTCGAGTCCGATTGCGATGCCGAAGCCTTGAATCAAGGCAATCGCGATCGTCCCGAACCGGGTATACTGAATTATCTTCTTTCGTCCCCGCTCACCTTCCTTCGACAACTTTGACAAATGCGGGACAACGACCGTCAACAGCTGAAGAATAATCGATGCGCTGATATACGGCATGATGCCCAGCGCAAAGATCGTCAAGCGGGACAGTGACCCGCCTGAAAAAATATCCAGGAACCCAAGAAGCGCGCCGCCCTGTTTCTGCAAAAACTCGGACAACGCCTCGCCGTTGATCCCAGGAGTTGGAATGTGGGCTCCAACTCGATACACGACAAGCATCCCGAGCGTAAACAGGACGCGAGTACGGAGCTCAGGGATCTTGAAGATATTCTGGAAACTGGTCAGGAGTCGCTCAAACACCTCCGATGACCTCGACTCTCCCACCGGCTGCTTGAATCTTCGCCTCTGCAGACTTGCTGAATTTATGAGCCTGAATGACGAGAGACTTCTTCAGCTCTCCGTTGCCAAGAATCTTGATCGGCAGCTTTTTCCGCTTCACCAATCCTGCATCGACCATGGCTTGCGGAGTAATCATCTCGACCCCGGCCCACTTTTCAAAACTTTTGACGTTGACGATGTTGTATTCCGCACGAAAGGGATTCGTAAATCCGAACTTTGGGAGACGGCGAATCAACGGCATCTGGCCGCCTTCGAAACCAGGCCGCTTCCCACCACCAGAGCGAGCTTTCAAACCCTTGTGACCCTTGGTCGCAGTTTTTCCATGACCTGAGCCAGGTCCACGACCAATACGCTTCCGTCGCTTCTTCGCACCTCTCGCTGGAGTCAAATCATGAAGATTCATGGCTTCCCAACCTCAAGCAGATAGCCCACTTTATGAATCATCCCGCGGACCTGGGGCGTGTCCGGATGGACGGCGGTCTGGCGGATGTGGCGGAGACCTAGGCCACGCAATACGAGACGATGCCGTTGCGGCGTCCCAATGGGGCTGCGCATCAATGTGACACGAACGCCCGGCGCCACTGTTTTACTGGTTTTCTCTGCCTTTGCCGTACCCATTAGACCGTCGCCCTTTCATGGCGCTCCGCCGTTGTTCGTCGACGGAGTTGAAGTACTTCGTCAGGATTTCTTAACTGAGTCAGGCCATCAAGAGTCGCTCGAACTACGTTGAATGGATTCCCACGGCCAAGTATCTTTGCAATGACATTGTGCGCACCGACCAATTCGACAACCGCGCGAACTGCTCCACCGGCGATGATCCCTGTTCCATCGACGGCCGGCTTGAGCAGCACATGCTCGCCGCCAAAGAGTCCGTGCACATCATGGGGGATTGATCCCCCCTTGAGCGCGACGTGAACCAGGTTCTTCTTGGCTTGCTCGACGGCCTTGGAAATGGCAACCGGTACTTCGGCGGCCTTTCCCTTGCCTATACCGACCCACCCATGGCCATCGCCGACGACGACCAACGCGCAGAAGTTAAACCGCTTACCACCCTTCACCACCTTTGCCACGCGGTTGATGAAGACAACCTTGTCTTTCAGGCTCAGCTCATCAGGATTAACTCGCACGCAATGCCTCTCTTCTTCCCTTCCCACCCTGGATTCAGTGGGGCCAATAGGATTAACCGGATTAGAACTGGAGTCCCCCTTCGCGCGATGCATCAGCCAGAGCCTTGATCCGACCGTGATACATCCGCCCACCACGATCGAAGACCACTGTGGTCAATTTCGCAGCCGTCGCTCGATCAGCAAGCAACTTCCCGACCGCCTTCGCTGCGTCAATGCTGCCAGTCGAATTGAGGGACTTCCGCAACGACTTGTCGAGCGAGGACGCCGCTACGAGCGTCGTCCCCTTGACGTCATCGATAATCTGAGCATAGATATGGGAGCTGCTACGGAACACATTCAGACGCGGTCGTTCCGCTGTCCCCATAATGACATGGCGAACCCGTTGTCGTCGCCGTTCAAGTTGTCGTACTTTATCAGCAGTATTCATGGTCAATCCTTACTTCCCTGTCTTGCCTTCCTTCTTTCGCAACACTTCACCCATGTAGCGAACACCTTTTTGTTTATACACATCGGGCGGCTTGATGGCCCGGAGGTTCGCCGCGACCTGCCCTACCAAGCGCTTATCTACACCTTTGACATTGATGAGTGTCTGCTTATCAACCTTCGCGTCGATCCCTACTGGCACCTGATAGACGACTGGGTTGATATACCCGACGTTGAAACTCATCGTCTTGCCTTGGAGCTGAGCTTTATAGCCGACTCCTGTAATTTCCAGCGACCGCTCGTACCCTTTCGTGACGCCATGAATCATGTTGCTCAGTTCCGCGCGGACGAGGCCGTGCAGAGCCCGCAAATTTCGATGATCACTTGAACGGCTGACAATAACCTGACCATTATTAACGGCAACACCCACGCCCTGCGCAAGTTGCCAATCCAACTTGCCCAATGGGCCCTTGATCGACACAGTCAACCCTGCGACTTTTACTTCAACCCCACCTGGAATCGCTATCGGCTTTTTTCCAATCCGTGACATCGTCTTCTACGCCTCTACGCTGACTTGAATATTCAAACTGCTTACCAAACTGAACAAAGAATCTCTCCACCCAGTTTATTCCGGCGAGACTCCTGATCAGTCATGATGCCTTTTGATGTTGAGAGAATGGACATTCCGATCCCATTTCGGACCTTAGAAATTTCCTGGCTCCCAACGTAGACCCGACGCCCTGGCTTGCTAATTCGCTTGAGCCCCGTAATCATAGGCTCATCTTCGCCTACATAGCGCATGTGCACACTGAGAATCGGATGGCCATCCTGAACCCCGTCTTCCACAGCCTCGACATAGCCTTCCTTCTTCAAAATCTCAAGGATCGCCCGTTTCAATTTTGATGCTGGAACGGAGACCGTATCATGACGACGCTGCGAGCCGTTTCTCAACCGAACCAGAAGATCGCTAATTGGGTCAGTAACCATTGCTATATCCTTCTACCTTCCTAAGACAATCACATGCAGTACGAGGAACCTGCTACCAACTCGACTTTCGCACACCAGGAACCTCCCCGCGGAGACTCAATAATCTGAAACAGATTCTACACATGCTAAACCGGCGAAGAAATCCTCGGACACGACCGCACACGCCGCATCGATGATAGCTTCGACAGGTAAACTTTTGCTTGGTTGCCGCTTTATTTCTCAGCGCTAATCGTGACACGGGCACTCCTTCTGTTCAACGGACGCGATCTGAACCTGACGGCTATGATGTGCGAAACGGCATGCCGAGATGCTTCAAGAGGGCTTTCCCCTCATCATTTGTCCTGGCTGTCGTCACAATCGTAATGTCCATACCGTGGATGGATGCGACTTCGTCGTACTTAATCTCTGGGAAAATCAGCTGCTCTTTCACTCCGAGCGTATAATTTCCACGACCATCAAACGCGTTCGGAGACACTCCGCGGAAGTCACGGATGCGTGGAAGCGCCAGCGAGACAAGCCGATCGAAGAATTCATACATCCGGCGACTACGGAGAGTCACCTTGGCGCCAATCGGCAAACCCTGGCGCAACTTGAATCCAGCAATGGCCTTCTTAGCCTTGGTGACCACCGGTTTCTGACCAGTGATGGTTGCCAATTCAGTCACCGCGCTTTCCAGCAACTTCACGTTCTGAACTGCCTGTCCCATGCCGACGTTCAACACCACGCGCTCGAGCTTGGGCACTTGCATGACATTCTTATAACCAAACTCTTTCATGAGCGCCGGCACCACCTTCTGAAGGTACGCGTCGCGCAGCCGAGGCTTATACTTCGACTCTTCGCTTTCCTGATCCAACTGCTGCACAGCTGAACTTTCCTTCTTCGATGTTTTACGTTCTGTCGTTTTGCCGGTGCGGCCTTTTTCTACCTTCGCCATGCCTAACTCCTCACCCTACTCAACGGTCTCGTTCGATTTTTTACTAAAGCGCACTCGCCGCCCGTCATCCAATGTCCTGACTCCTACCCTCGTCGGCTTTTGAGTCACCGGGCAGAAGAACATCACATTGGAAATCTGGAGAGGAGCTTCACGCTCAAGAATCCCGCCCTGTTTCGCCTTTTGATTCGGCTTAGTGTGCCGCTTGATGATGTTCAATTTCTCCACGATCACCTTGCCGGCAGCGAGGTCGACCGAGAGAACTTTTCCAGTCTTCCCTCGCGCACGACCAGAGATGACCACGACCATATCACCTTTTCTAATTCTGCTCTTTCGAAGTGCCTGCACAACTCCCCCCACTCACTCGCCCCTACAGCACCTCAGGTGCCAGGGAAATGATTTTCATGAATTTCTTCCAACGCAATTCACGGGCGACCGGACCAAAAATACGAGTCCCAATCGGCTCGCCATCTTTATTGATTAACACGCAGGCGTTTCGATCGAACTTAATATAGGACCCATCTTCACGCCTGACTTCCTTGGTCGTCCTCACAATAACCGCGCGACTGACATCGCCCTTCTTAACGCTCGCATGCGGAATAGCCTCTTTGACAGCTACGACGACGATATCTCCCAACGATGCGTAACGCCGTCTTGTTCCCCCGAAGACATGGAAACACATTGCCTGCTTTGCACCGGAGTTATCTGCCACATCCATGTATGTATAGTTCTGAATCATGTGCTGGATCTTTCCTTACGTCTCACGAGGGTCTTAATTAGTCAGCCCGACCCTTCTGAATGACCTCGACGACACGCCAATGCTTCTCTTTGCTGATCGGTCGAGTCTCGACCATACGAACCTGGTCTCCGATCCGACACACATTTTCCTCGTCATGAGCCTTGAGCTTCGTGACCCGTCGCAACACTTTTCGATAGAGCGGGTGAATCACAGACCGCTCGACTGCCACGACGACGGTCTTGTTCATTTTATTGCTGAGCACCCGGCCAACCCACTCACGTTTTTTCACTGCCCCATCTGTCATAGTCACAATCCTTTAGCCTTCGTTTCCTTCTTCGTCACTTCAGTCATCACCGTTTTCAGTCTGGCAATATCCCGTTTCGTTTTGCGAATCTGCATGGGATTTTCGAGACGGCCTGTGCCGAACTGAAAGCGAAGCTTGAACAGTTCCTGAACGAGCTGTTTCTCTTTCTCCGCCAGCTCAGGGCCAGTTAGTTGTCGCAATTCCTTCAGATCCAACGCCATGTCCCCTACTCCTCACTCGCGTCTAGACGCCTTAACTAAACTCTCCTCGAACCACAACCTTTGTCGCGACGGGCAGCTTGTGCCCTGCCAGACGAAAAGCCTCACGAGCAATCTCAGGAGTCACCCCGTCCATCTCATAGAGAATACGGCCAGGCTTTACGACAGCAACCCAATACTCGGGATTGCCCTTGCCTTTTCCCATTCGAGTTTCTGCCGGCTTCTTCGTAATGGGCTTATCAGGAAATATACGCGTCCAAACCTGCCCTCCTCGCTTGACGTAGCGAGTGATGGCAATGCGTGCGGCCTCAATCTGGCGACTGGTGACCCATCCAGGCTCCAATGCCTTCAGACCAAACTCCCCAAGCGTAATCTGCCCTCCACGATAGGCCTTGCCTCTCATGCGGCCCTTCTGCATTTTTCTGAATTTAACTTTCTTTGGCGCTAACACAACTCAATCTCCTTACCCAAGCCGACGTTCAAGACCCGATTCTGACTTCAATAATTGACCTGGAAGAAGCTCACCCTTGTAAATCCATGTCTTGACCCCGATCTGCCCCATCGTGGTGTGCGCTTCAGCAAACCCGTAGTCAATCTCGGCTCGAAGAGTATGCAAGGGCACACGCCCTTCGCGATACCATTCGGTGCGCGCAATTTCCGCACCACCCAGCCGACCGGCCACCATGATCTTGATCCCCTGCGCACCCAGCCGGAGAGCCGATTGGACGCTGCGCTTCATCGCCCGACGAAAGGCCACGCGCTTCTCTAGCTGAGTTGCGACGTTCTCACTGACAAGCTGCGCAGCCAATTCTGGCTTTTTGATTTCCTTGACCGTGACATAGACCTGGCCGCCATACTGCTTTTCAAGATCAGCCTTGAGCTTGTCGACTTCCGCGCCCTTGCGACCGATGATGATCCCTGGGCGAGCCGTGTGAATGATCACTCTGGTTTGATCGCCAGACCGCTCAATCTCAACCTTCGCCACACCAGCATGATACAGCCTGGCCTTGACCACCTTCCGGATCTTGATGTCCTGATGAAGTAGCTTCGCGTAGTCTTTGCCAGCGTACCAACGAGAGCTCCAGGGATAGTTGTAGCCCAGACGATAACCTATTGGATGTGTTTTCTGACCCATACGACGTATGCCTCTAATGAACGGTAACGGAATGTTTCCTACTTCTTTCTATCTTGAACCGTCGGTGCCGCCACGACCACTGTGATGTGGCTGGTCCGCTTCTGGATCGCATTGGCACGCCCCATAGACCGAGCTCGAAATCGCTTCAGCGTGGGGCCACAGTTTACGAAAGCCTTGGAGATGACCATCGATTCACTGCCCCCCATTTCCTTCTGCTCAGCATTGGCCACGGCGGAACGGAGAATCTTTTCAATCACTCGTGCCGCATGTCGTGGCGTGAGCTTCAACATCGACAACGCCAGCGGTACCTGCTGCCCACGAATCATGTCGACCACCGGCTTGGCCTTACGAGGCGCGACACGAACAAATCTTAGAATCGCATGTGCTTCAGTCATGTCCTAATCCTATCTCTCCCCCACGGGCCCCAGCATCAGAGCTACTTGAGCGCAACGGCTTTCTCGGTTCTAGCGTGGCCATGCCCTTTAAAGAAACGGGTTGGCGCAAACTCGCCAAGCTTGTGGCCCACCATATTTTCAGACACAAACACAGGAATGAACTTCTTCCCGTTATGAACCGCAAAGGTGTGGCCGATCATGTCTGGAATCACGGTTGATCGACGCGACCAGGTCTTAATCAGCTTACGCTCCCTCGCCTGATTCATCTGCTCCACCTTCTTGAGCAGATGGTCATCAACAAATGCACCCTTACTAATCGATCTAGGCATTGCGCACTCCTGGCTTACGTCGAGCGATAATATACTTGTCCGTCTTCTTGTTTAGCCTGGTTTTGTATCCCTTAGTCGGAAGACCCCACGGCGACACAGGATGGGGATTACCTTGACCCGACTTTCCTTCGCCGCCACCATGGGGATGGTCGACAGGATTCATGACAACCCCTCGGACATTGGGCCGTCTACCCTTCCACCGATTCCGCCCCGCCTTCCCGACATTGACGTTCTCGTGGTCCACATTGCCAACTTGCCCAACGGTGGCCATGCAGGCACCTAGGATTCTTCTCATTTCACCGGACTTTAGTCTGATCTGAACATAATCGCCGTCACGTCCCATCACCTGTGCGGAGCCACCGGCGCTTCGAATCAACTGCCCGCCCTTGCCAGGCTTCAACTCAATATTATGAATGATCGTTCCGAGAGGCATACTAGCCAACGACAGCGCATTACCTGGCCGAATTTCTGCCTGCGGACCAGACTGAATCTCGTCGTTCAGACTGAGTCCAACCGGAGCGAGAATATAACGCTTCTCACCATCACGATATTTCAGCAACGCAATACGGGCAGATCGGTTTGGATCGTACTCAATGGCCTCAACACGGGCAGAGATCCCGACCTTATCGCGCCGAAAATCAATGGTTCTGTACAGTCGCTTATGCCCTCCACCACGATAACGGAGGGTCATGCGACCATCGTTATTCCGGCCTCCGCTCCGATGATGAAATGACGTCAGCGACTTCTCAGGCTTCTTCTTCGTCAATTCCTCAGTTGTGACCGC
Organism: Nitrospiraceae bacterium; assembly: GCA_023248355.1. Classification (GTDB taxonomy): domain Bacteria; phylum Nitrospirota; class Nitrospiria; order Nitrospirales; family Nitrospiraceae; genus Nitrospira_D. The sequence continues at coordinate 2,114 of JAHFES010000017.1, read as the reverse complement.
GGTCATACCACGGCGGCTGGGCGTCGTTGGACGATACGATTTCAACCCCATGACTTTACTCCTACCTTCCTGAACTCAACTAGGCGCTTTCGTACATCTCAAGTTTTTCACCCTTCTTGAGGGTGACAAAGGCCTTCTTCCAGTCTGAGCGCTTGCCGGAGAATCGTCCGAGTCGTTTCGTTTTCCCACGGACATTCATGACATTGACTTTCTCGACCTTCACGTTCAAAAGCGCTTCGACGGCCTGCTTGATCTGCACACGATTAGCACCAGGGTGAACGATAAACCCAACGGTATTCGTCTTCTCACGAAGTCCCGTGATCTTTTCCGTCAACAATGGCTGAACCAGAACCGCGTGCACATCAAGTTTCATGACCACACCTCTTTCACGCGACCCAGCTCACGCTCAGGAATCACGACCACTTGGGCACGAACGATATCATAGACATTCAGCTGATCAACACTGAGAACCGTCACGGTGGAGATATTCTTCGCCGCTTGCAAGACACCAGACTGCCCTTCTCCCGCGATGATCAGGGCATGATCGCCGGCACTAAACTGATCGATCGCCTGAGCCAACAACTTTGTCTTCGGCTGCAGGAGCGAAAGATCAGACACGACGAACAACTTACTCTCGGCCAGCTTGGCCGAGAGGGCGCTTTGGAGCGCTGCGCGGTATTTCTTTTTCGGCATCGTATAGGCGTAGCTTCGCGGCTTCGGCCCGAAGACAGTCCCACCATGGCGCCATACAGGCGACCGTATCGAACCGGCTCGAGCACGACCCGTATGCTTTTGCTTCCAGGGTTTTTTCCCAGACCCACTCACTTCACCGCGATGCAATGTGGATGCTGTCCCCTGACGCTCACAGGCTCGCTGCATGATCACAGCCTCATGAACCAACGCCGCACGGGGCTCGCAACCAAATACTTCCTGAGGCAGATCGACCGATCCAACCTTCTTTTTCTTTAAATCGACAACATCGACGGTGGGCATAACCTAACCCTTCTTCGACTTACGAACTTCGATGATCCCATTTGCTGCACCTGGAATGGCGCCTCGAACAAACAGAAGATTTTCATCAGGCCGTGACTCAATTACTTTCATCCGCTGCGTCGTGACTCGCTCTGCTCCCATATGACCCGGCAAGGTCTTCCCCTTCCAGACACGCGAAGGATAGGAACTGGCCCCGATCGACCCCGGCGCACGATGGAACATAGAACCATGGGACTCCGGACCACCCGCGTAGTGATGCCGCTTCACGACGCCCTGAAATCCCTTACCCTTGGAGGTGCCGGTCACATCAACCCAATCACCCTTCTTAAAAATTCCAACCGTGACTGATTGCCCCACCGTCACTTCACCATCCTTCTTAAACTCACGCAACACACGACTGGCTGGCGCCTGTTGCTTCTTGAGATGACCCAACTCGGCCTTGGAAAGCTTTCGCTCCTTCACTTCACCAAAGGAGAGCTGAACCGCCTCGTACCCATCTCGCTCTTTCGTTTTCATGGTGACGACACGGCATGGACCTGCCTCGATCACCGTGACCGGCGTCAAGCGACTTTCATCAAAAATCTGAGTCATCCCTAACTTTTTTCCGAGCAACCCGTTCGTCATCGCGCTCCGTCCTTCAAGCAAACAGTCGTCACAACTTGATTTCTACGTCCACCCCAGCCGCCAGATTCAGCTTCATCAATGAATCCATTGTTTCAGGCGTCGGCTCCATGATGTCCAATAATCGCTTGTGAGTGCGGATCTCAAACTGTTCGCGAGATTTTTTATCGACATGCGTCGAACGTTGAACTGTAAACTTCTCAATCCTTGTAGGGAGCGGAATCGGGCCAATCACCCTGGCCCCACTACGTCGAACGGTTTCGACGATTTCCGCCACCGACTGATCGAGCACTCGGTAGTCAAACCCCCGCAACCGAATTCTGATTCTTTGATCGACCTTCACGCTCTACTCCCCATATCACGCAGCTAAAGGATATTGCTTACGCCAAAATTTCCGTGACGACCCCAGAGCCGACGGTCTTGCCGCCCTCCCGCACCGCGAAGCGCAGGCCCTGATCCATCGCGATCGGGTTGATTAACTCGGCCGTCACGCTCACGTT
>JAHFES010000087.1 GCA_023248355.1 Nitrospiraceae bacterium | reverse complement strand
GCCAACTTCCGCGCTGCCGAGATGATATCGCTCGTCTTCGGAAGATAATACTCTTCCAAGGGCGTGCTGAACGGCACGGGCGTGTCCGGCGGGGCGATGCGCATGATCGGCCCGTCCAAACAATCAAAGCATTCTTCCGCCAACAGCGCGGCGATCTCGGCGCCGATCCCACCGGTCTTGTTATCCTCGTGCAGCATGATGGCCTTGCTGGTCTTGCGCACCGATCCATAAATAGTCTCTTTGTCGAGCGGAATCAACGTGCGCAGATCGACCACTTCCACATCGATTCCTTCGTTCGCCAAGACCTGAGCTGCCTCCAGCGCCAGATGGACCATCGCGCCGTAGGTAATGACCGAGATATCGTTGCCGGCGCGTTTGATGTCGGCCTTCCCGATCGGGACAATGAAATCTTCCTGCGGCAGCGTCGCTTTGATCCGCCGGTAGAGAAACTTGTGCTCGAAGTAAATGACCGGATTGGGATCCCGAATGGCCGCTTTGAGGAGGCCCTTCGCATCGTACGGCGTGGAAGGAGCCACGAGTTTGAGCCCCGGTGAGTGAAAAAACCATCCTTCCGGACATTCAGAATGGAAAGGGCCGCCATGGATGCCACCGCCGAAGGGTGCTCGAATGACCATCGGCACCGCAGCTCCCCACCGGTAATGATTCTTGGCCGCCACTTCGGTGATCTGGTCGAAGGCGCAGGAAATAAAGTCGGCAAACTGCATCTCCACGACCGGACGCAGGCCCATCATCGCGGCTCCAATTGCAGCTCCCACAAAGCCGGATTCGGACAATGGTGTATCAAGGACTCGCCACTCGCCGTATTTTTGGAGAAAGCCTTCGGTGATCTTGAAGGCCCCGCCATAGGCGCCGATATCTTCTCCCATGAGGAACACTCGCTCGTCGCGAGTCATCTCCTCGTCCAGAGCTTGCGAGATCGCCTCCAGGTATGTGACCTCGCCGACGGTTTTGGCCCTTGTCGTCATAGGCGCTCCTTCTGAGCTGTGAGCTCACAGCTAATAGCTGCCAGCTGTGTCCGCAAAGACTCCCTCCAACACTTCCGGCCCTTCCGGCAGCGGGCTCTTCTCCGCAAACTCCACCCCCGCCTCGACTTCTTTCTTCGCCCGCTCGCCAACCTCATGGAAATACGCCTCATCGCCATAGCCGAGCTGTGTGAGCAGTCGCTCGGCTTTCAGGATCGGATCTTTCTTCTTCCATTCCTCCAGCAACTCGCGCGGGACATACTTGGCTGGGTCATGCTCGGAATGGCCGTGCATCCGCATCGTTTTGAATTCTAGGAAGGTGGGTCCTTCGCCTGCGCGGGCTCTCGCGATCGCGTGCTTGGCGGCCAGATAGACCGCGGCCACGTCGTTCCCATCCACGATCTCACCGGGCATCCCATAGGCCTTGGCCCGGTCGGCCACATCAGGGATCGCCATCTGCAGACGTTGCGGCGTCGAATAGGCATATTGGTTGTTGTTGCAGAACAACACGACGGGGAGTGTGCGCACCGCCGCAAAGTTCATCGCTTCATGGAAATCGCCGCGGCTGGTCCCGCCGTCGCCGGTCCCCGCGAACGCAACGCGGGCTTCGCCTCGGATCTTGAACGCCAGAGCCACGCCGGTCGCGACCGGAAGGTTGTCGGCCAAGTGGCTGACGAAGCCGATCACGCCCCGTTTGAGATCGCCCATGTGAACATTGCCATCCTTCCCTTTCGTGGGTCCGGTTCGTTTGCCGAGGTATTGGGCAAGGATTTCTCCGGGCGTGAACCCGCGAATGAGGAAGGCTCCCATGTCTCGATGAAAGGGGGCGATGACATCATCGCGTTCAAGGGCAGAGGCATAGCCGACCGCGATGGCTTCCATCCCGTGGCTGGTATAGCACCCGCCGACGATGCGTCCCTGCCGGTAGAGCGCCGTGATGCGATCCTCCAGGGCTCTGGTGAGCCGGAGGTAGTCGTACATCTGGAGCAGATCGGCTCGTTTGATTTCCTTTGTCACGCCTGCCAGGTCCATGAGGTCCCTCCTCGCAGAGTCATGAAACGTGCGTCAGAGTTCCGGCATGTCTCTCCAGGACAGCAAGGGCTTATTCATCCGGCACAGAGGGCACTGCGCCGGCTCCCACTGCGGCATGTCGAGATCCGTCGTGTAATAGAAGGGATGTTGTGCGATCAATTCGTTCATCAGCGGGAATTGGCCGCTATCCCGGCGAGCGAAAACCATCATCCCGGCCAACAGCCCCCCATTGTCGGTGATCACTTTGCCGAGCTTGCTGACGCAATTCCCGCGCGTGGTGACATCGTTGAGCGCCAGGAATCGTTCGCCGGATTTGATCGCGCCGATCGTGATGTCCGTTCCGATCCGTCCCGTCTCGCAACTGTAGGGGGTCAACGTCACGCGCAATCGCATCATGTCACGGAGTGCTTCCCTAATCCCTTCGGCGAGCCGTTCCGCCGCCGACGTGGTCGCCACAATGCCGGTAATGGGATCGTGCTGAAACGTCCGTCTGATCCACTCAGCCATATCCTGGGCCAACAGCCTGATCAGCTCTGGAAAACGGGCAATGGACTCGAACCGCAGATAGGTGGCCGTGTGGTGGCCCGACACCGCTTCCACATGAGTCTCAAAGAAAACCGAACGGGATATCCGGAGGACTCGTAGGATATCCCAATCAGTGAGATTGGTGTGAGAGCCGTCGCGAATAATCGCTTCCAGCTTGGCATCGATCGCCGGTGCGTCATAGAGCTCGCGGTGTCGTTGCGCTAATTCGACGAGCGCCTGCTCAGCCGTGATCACGCTCATGGTCTGTTCCTTCTCTTCATGCCGCGGCCACCACACGTGTTCTCAGGACCCCGACGGGCTGAATGTCCAGTTCCACCACGTCGCCTGGCTTCAAGTAGCGATCCAGTTCAAGTCCGCATCCCCCGCCCACGGTCCCTGACCCGAACACGTCGCCCGGATAGATCAGTTCGCCCCGAGAGACATGGGCGATCATGTGCGGGAAGGACCAATGAATCGTGCCAAACCGTCCCCGCGACCATTCTTCTCCGTTCACCCTGGCGATCATCGTCAATGCGCCGAGATCCGCGATCTCATCAGGAGTCACGAGGCACGGGCCTAGGGCCGTCGCAAAATCTTTGCCTTTCGCCGGGCCCAACCGGCAGGCCATCTCTTGAAACTGGATATCGCGCGCGCTGAAGTCGTTCATGATCGTATAGCCGGCGATGTAGTCCTGCGCCTCCCGTTCAGGGATATCTTTACCTTTGCGCCCGATGACACAGGCCAGTTCCAACTCATAGTCCAACTTCGTTGTGTCCAATGGCCACGGCAGGTCTTCGTCCGGCCCAATAATGGTACGGTGATTCCCCTTATAATAGACGGGCGCCTTGTACCATTCCGGCGGAATCGGCTGGCCCCGCTTCTTCGACGTAGCGGCAATGTGATCTTCAAAGGCAATAAAATCGCGCAGCGAAGGAGGATTGAGAAGGGGAGCGGCAAGCCGAACGCCGACCGACTGATACAAGATCGTCTCGCCGGACGGACCTTTAGTTGAAGGACCGAGCATGACGGCGTAATCGAACGCTCGCCGTGCGGCGGCCATGGTCGACGCGCCTCCCTCGAGAAACTCCAACATGGCCGAGGGCACCTGGGCATTGGCCAAGCGCTGCGGCTGTGCTTCACGCTGGTCACCCAACCAGCGAGTATAGGCCATGTTCAAGTCCACAACACTCTGCCCGTGAAGCGCCCCCACTCTCGTGAAGGTGCCGACAGGCGTGGTGATGCGGAAACTGACGAGTTTCATCGGCGACTCCAGCTCAGCGCGTAGTCCGCGATCTCTACCGCGGCCATCTCAGGCCTCACCATGAAGGGCGTCTTCGACTCGATCATCACCGCCACTTCATTCGTATGCGTCTTCCCCTTAGCGGCGCTCACCGCTTGCGGCTGCGGTCCGTGGTGGATGCCCTGAGGGTGCAACGTCAGCATCCCGGGCTGAATCCCCGCGCGGCTGAAGAATTCTCCCTGATGATAGAAGAGCACTTCATCGTAATCCGTGTTTCGATGGTAAAACGGGACGCGCAATGCTTCAGGATCGCTTTCCAACGGCCTTGGCGCAAAAGTCGAAATGAGGCATCCGCCGGCTTGGAATGTCACATGGACGCTCGGCGGCAGATGGTAGCGGGGACTTGTAACCGGCCGGAAATCACGCACGTTCAACTTGGCCACCCAGAGATCTCCTTTCCACCCGACCACGTCCATTGGATAAAAGGGATAGATCACCCGCGTCGAGTCGCCTTGTCGCTTGATGTGGACCTCCCACTCTTGGCCCTCAGACTCCGGTGACTCCATTGCGCCCAACTCAGGCGCGACAAGCACTCCCTTGTCGAACAGTGCATGCTGGCCGAGCGGTCCGCGATCCGGCACCACAATTGGTTCAGGGGTTTCGACGAGGAGGAAAAGAGAAGACCCTGCATCGACGTGGGTTCGATAGGTTGTCCCTTTGGGGATCACGACATAATCGCCTGGCTCGTACGGCAAGGTTCCGTAGTCCGTCTCAAATCTCCCGGTGCCCTGATGCACGAAATAGACTTCGTCGCCATCCGCGTTACGAACGAAATGAGCCATCGTCTCCGTGCGGTACGAAACATACAGGCTCACATCCTGGCTCTGCATCATGAGAACCGGACGAGCAGCAACGGGTGGCGTCATCGTCATTGAGACCTGGGCACAGGCAAACGCTCGCGGCTTCAGCGGCCCCTCGATCTTCACCCACTCGGTCGGGGGATGCGTTCGATACAAATGCGATACCGGCCCAGCAAACCCTTCTCGCCCATGTTCCTCCTCGCACAGCCCTTCGGGAATCCCGACGTGGGCTTGATTGGGAGCTTTGCCTTTCCTGTTGAGATACATGGCCGGTCTCCCTTTAGAAGCGCAACACTCCCCTCATGACGCCTGCTTCAGCGGCCTCTTTTCCATGGGAATCGGGGATGAGTCGTAATCGATGATCGTCCGTTCGATGCCGGAGGCCTGGTCGCGTTCAATGTCCTTGTACAGCGCTTCAACCGTACTCCGGACAAAAGTCTTCGCCTTTTCTTCCCCGTGCCGCCGTTGAGTCAATTCAATGAACAGCCCACTCCCTGGGAAGAGCGGATAGGTGAAGCGCTGCTTAAGCGGTCCAAATCCGTCCCGCCCTTCTTTCAGCGGTCCGCTGAATTTCACGCCGTGCGCTTCCCACTCACGACACGCCACCTCAATATCTTCAACCTCTAAGGCAAAGTGCTGGACGCCCTGCCCGTACTTCTCAATGAACTCGCTGATCTGCGACTTCATAACTTTGTCTCGGCCTTGCATGAGCGCAATCTTCGCATTCCCTCGCTGCACCACGACCGTATCCATCGACGACTTGTCACTGCCCACATCCCGAGCCGACCAGAGCACCTCAAAACCGAGGATCTTGGTGAACAAGTATTCAGCCGCCTCGAGGTTTTTCACGCAGAGCGTGATGTGATCAATGCCTGTTGCTTGGTTCATGATGGGGCCTCCTCTCTGCGGAGCGGAATTCACCCGAGTTTCATCGCATCACCCTATGCGTTTTGGACTTCTAAGCAAGGACAATATAACATACATCAATAATCGAATGATACAATAACAATATTGTTTTGTGATAACCATAAGTACATGATAATGCAAAACATATACCTCTCAATGGAATCAGATCAATCCTATTAGATCATCCCAATTGGAACAATAGTTGATAATGTAATATAAAAAGCATATCATCACATTGATCGTGGGGGGCATCGTTCGTGACTCTCAACGGCCTATCCACCTGGTATCCGGAGGTGACCAATGACGTTCTATCAAGAAATGAGGAGTGTCGTGCTCGGACACAGGGCTATTAACAATTCGTATCTCGATCGCTTTCAAACGGGGGATCTCACCGACGCAGACCTGAAGGAATTCACAATCGAGTTCTATAACTTTGCTCGTTTCTTCCCCCAGATTCTGGTGTCTCAGCTTGTGAATACCGAGGACGAAAAGGTTGCCGACGAACTGACCAAGGTCCTGTACTCCGAGTTGGGCGAAGGACAGACCAGACATCGCCACGAGTTCCTTTATCGAGACTTTTTGCGTTCGGTGGGTATCGACGTGCACAAGGCCATGTCTCACCCCATGCTCCCCTCGACTCGCGCCTATATCGAGGGGATGGAACGATTGTACAGTGACGGCAATCACGCCAAGGCCTTGGGCGCATCCTTTGGCCTTGAGAACATGGCCATCACGATGTGGGATCACCTGATCCCCGGGCTCACCGATCTGAGAACCACCCGCTATCCTCACATGGACATCACCTATTTCACGTTTCACCGGCAGCTCGAATCCACCCATGAGGAGGCAATGGAGCATGCGGTAGCAGCTGTGCAGGGTGCGACCAATGAAGGTATGTCCGATCAGGAAAAGGAAGACTTTCGGTGCGGCGTGAACGCAGTCCTTGGTTATCTCGAGGGCTTTTGGATGGGATTAGAACGGAGAGGGTCTCCTGACCGAGAATCACGCGAAATCCACCATCACGCGGCATGATGTCTTCTCGATCATAGGCAAGTTCGGGCTAGCTTTTGAGAGGAGCGTTGCATGTCGGAAATCTCAGCGTATCTTGAGGCTATTAAGGAACGGTTCGATCTCAGTAGCGATTACGCGCTGGCGGAGAAGCTGGGCATCGCCCAACCGGATGCCAATTTGATTCGCCGAGGCCTCAAGATCCCGAAACCGGAGCTCTGCATCAAGATCGCCAAGCTTCTCAACAAGAACCCCGTGGAACTCCTCCTGATCGCGCAGAAAGACAAAGCTCCGTCCTCAGCCAAAGAATACTGGACCCTGGCCTTGACGGCCGTCGACGTCATGCTCCACGTCCCCAAGAGCCCCAAATACATTCCGCGCAAGGTCGAGGCGATCGGGCGCGAACTACGCCAGCTTGAGACGCAGACGTTAACGTATGAAGGGGCGGAGGCGAACGCCGAGGCAGTACGACTCGTTCAGACGGCTGAACATTCGATCGACGCGATTATGGAGCGTTGGAACATCTGGAAAATAGGCGAGGCCTTGTATCCGAACTACCTCTTGGCCAACCAGGCAGCAGCCAAGCGCGGCGTGGTCATTCGCCGCCTGTTGGTCCTGACGCAGGAGCAACTGCAGCAGGAATCTGTTGTGACCGACGCCATCCAGGTCATGGACGACCAGCATCGGGCCGGGATCAAGATCTTCTATGCGTTTCGTGAGGAATTGGAACGGGCTCCCGCATTCCAGCGCTTTGAAGAGGACTATAGGCGTCAAGGCGCGGCGAAGGACCTCAATGCCGCCATGTTTGATCGGGAGATTCTCATTTTCTCCCAATCCTACGGGCAGGTGCAGCTCGGCGTGATCGGACCCCCGACGCCCATTACGATGATCAATCAATTGGAGATCACGTGGAAACCGGGACTGCTGCGCGATCTCGATCCTGCCCCGCTCTTCGACATGACCCGCTATGTCTTTGAATACGGCGGCCCGCAGGCGTTCAAAATAGAATTGGCGCGGCTCAAGAGGTCGGTCGCATGAAATTCCCATCCGAGCCGTTCAAGATCAAGGTGGTGGAGCCCATCCGTCGCACCACGCGCGAGGAACGGGATCGGCTGCTGCGCGAGGCAGGGTATAACCTCTTTCACGTTCCAGCGGAGAGCGTCTATGTAGACCTCCTCACAGACAGCGGCACCTCCGCGATGAGCGATCACCAGTGGGCGGGCTTGATGCTTGGAGACGAGTCCTATGCCGGCAGCAAAAACTATTACCACCTCGAAGAAACCGTTCGGTCCATCTTCGGGTACAAGCACGTGATTCCCACTCACCAGGGCCGCATGGCGGAGAATCTCCTGTTCTCGACCGTCGTGAAGCAGGGCATGTGCGTGCCGAACAACATTCATTTCGACACCACGCGCGCCAACGTTGAGCATCAAGGCGCCCAGGCTCTGGATGTGGTGATCAAGGAAGCCTATGACCCGCATTGCGAATTGCCGTTCAAGGGCAATATGGACTTGGCCCGGTTGGAAGAGACGATTCATCGCGTCGGACAGGAGCGCATTCCGCTGGCCATGGTCACGATCACGAACAACAGCGGCGGCGGCCAACCGGTCTCGATGGACAACGTCCGGCAGACCCGCGCGCTACTGAACCGCTACCGCATTCCCTTCTTTTTCGATGCCTGCCGCTTCGCGGAGAACTGCTTCTTTATCAAAGAGCGCGAACCCGAATACGCCGGCAAATCAATTCTCGACATCGCGCAGGAGCTGTTCAGCTATGGCGACGGTTGCACCATGTCTGCCAAGAAAGACGGCCTCGTGAACATCGGGGGATTTCTCAGCCTGAATGATGATCGGTGGGCGCAGGACATTACCAACATGCTCATTCTGGTCGAGGGCTTTCCCACCTACGGCGGACTCGCCGGCCGTGATCTCGAAGCGATGGCCCGAGGATTGCGCGAAGTGCTGGACGAAGACTACCTCAACTTCCGGGTCGGGCAGGTCCGCTATTTGGGAGAGTTGCTGGACCAAGCAGGCGTCCCCATTCTCAAACCGATCGGGGGGCACGCCGTGTATCTCAACGCGAAGGAGTTTCTCCCACACATTTCGCAAGATCAATTTCCCGCCCAATCGTTGGTGGTGGCCCTGTATCGTGAATATGGAATCCGGGGAGTGGAAATCGGGACGGTGATGTTCGGCAAGAAAGAAGCGGCATCCGGTCGAACGATCCACCCGGAACTCGAGATGGTGCGGCTGGCGATCCCGCGCCGGGTCTATACGAACATGCAGATCACCTATGTCGCGGAATCGATCATCGAGCTGTATCAGCGGCGCGAGATGCTTCATGGTCTCCGCTTGACCTATGAGGCGCCGGTGCTGCGACACTTCACCGCTCGATTTGAAGAGCTCCAGGACAAGCCCCTCATAATACAGCAAGCTGCATCCTAATGGAGAACCTATGGCATATCTGTTTAAAGGCCTCGAACGAATCGAAGAAGCCCGAGAGCGGTTAGCCGGCCATAGTTTCATGGCAGGTCTCTTCGTCGGGAGGCCTGACTTCTCACTGCTGCTTCCGCCAGAAGAATCACCGGAACAGAAGGCTGCCTGGGAGCGGTATCGGCCGCGGCTGGAGACCTTCCTCACAACACACGTTGATCCCGATGACATCGAACGGACGGCGAAGATTCCCGATTCCGTGCTCAAAGGACTCTTCGCGCTCGGCGCGTTCGGCATGAAAATTCCCATAGAGTATGGAGGCCTTGGGTTCTCGTACACGAACTACGGTCGCGCCCTGATGCTCATGGCAAGTTGGAGCAACATTCTGGCCCTGACCGTCGCCGTGCCCCAGTCCATCGGCATCGCCATGCCGATCTTGCTGTTCGGCAGCGAGGAGCAAAAACGCAAATACTTGCCGATCGTCGCGCGGGAAGCCATCTCGGCGTTCGCGCTCACGGAATCGATCACTGGATCGGATGCCGCTAATATCCACACTGAAGCGGTGCTGGATTCCGGCGCAACAACGTTTGTGGTCAACGGTGAGAAGCTGTGGTGTACGAACGGTTCCATTGCCCGCTATGTCACATTGATCGCACGAGTGCCGGCGAAACGAGAGCTGCACGGCGGGCAAACAGTTTGGGTCCCAGTCCCGGAAGGCAAGGGCGCAGACGAGCAGGTTCATACTGCCTTCATTCTCGATATGGAAACGCCCGGCGTCCGAGTGCGACAGCGATGTCAGTTCGAGGGCTGCCGGGGCATTGAGAACGCCGATATGATCTTCACCGATGTCCGCGTCCCTGCGGCCAACGTCATCGGTGAGGTTGGTCGAGGCCTCAAGTATGCCCTTACGATCCTCAATGTGGGGCGGGCGATCAGTATCCCGGCCATTTGCCTCGGTATGGCCAAGCAGGCGTGGCAGCCGACGCTCGATCGGGCCAACACCCGACTGACGTTCCAGAAGCCTCTCAGCGAGCGACAAACGCAGCGCATGAGGCTGGGCCATATGGCCGTGCATCTCTTCGCAATGGAAGCGCTCGCGTCCTCCGTGTGGCGAATGGCCGACCAACATAGCTATGACGTCCGAATCGAAGCGGCGATCGCCAAGATATTCTGCTCGGAACAAACCATCCGGTTTCTGAGAGATGCTCAGATCGTGTTTGGTGGCATGGGGTATGAGACAGCGGATTCCAAGCGGGTCCGCGGTGAGCCCGCGTTCGGCATCGAACAACTGGTTCGTGACGCGGAGATGTATCGGATCGGGGAAGGGGCGACAGATATCTTGCGGCCGTTCGTCGCGCGGGAGGGGCTAAGCCCGCATATGGATCGCGCCCAGCGATATCTAAACGGAGGGAGGTTTCGTGGTGAGAGGCGCATCGAACTGGTCAAGCTTGTTCGATTTTACGTGCCCTGGTACATCGGCTTGTGGTGGCGCCGAGCACTTCCGGACAGGACCGAATTCCGCCATCCGAAGGTCGCTCATCTGCTCGGCTACGTGGAACACTCCAGTCGCCGTCTGGCCTGCGCCATCTTCTGGGCGATGGTCCGCCATGGTGAACGGCTCCGAGATGATCAGGGTCGGCAAACCCGCATCGAAACGATTGGGGAAGATCTCCTCACGATTGCAACAGCCGCACTGGAGGCTTCTTCACTGGCACGTGTCAACGCTGACGAACAAGTCTGGGATCTGGTGGACCACTTTGTCGCGGAGGCCAAGCTGCGCATTGATCGCGCGATCGACGAACTCAGCGGGGGCAATAAGGATCACGTCCCTGCGACGATCGGTCAACAGGCTGTCGGAGGCGACTACGCGTGGCTTTCCCATGGCATCATCTCCCGCAACCTTCGCGACTATCTCC
>JAHFES010000154.1 GCA_023248355.1 Nitrospiraceae bacterium | reverse complement strand
AGGTTGACCAGCCCGCAAACCCTTCTCTATGATGACCCTCCGTACGTGCCTGGTCACGGATCTGTAGACACGATGACGCCCCAAGCAACCGAACGCTTCGAGATCGCCCTCAACACTCCAGCAGGTCAATTGACGACCGCGGTGGACGTGCCGACCGGATTTGTCCCGGTCTCCGCCATTGTGCCCTTGATGCGACGCCTGGGGGAGGAAGCCCAAGCGCTTGAGGAAGCACGATCGCTCCAAACCGGCAAGACACTCTCGTGTCACAAAGGCTGTGCGGCCTGCTGTCGCATGATGGTCCCGCTCTCAGCACCGGAAGCATTTGCCCTGAGGGTATTCGTCCGCTCACTGCCGACGGAGCGACAGCAGCGCATTGCTGAACGATTGGCCCAGGCGAAATCCAAGCTCCTCTCGCATGGACTCTGGCATCGGCTCCTGGACATGGGAGAGACCACCCAGCCGCCTGATGACGACGCGCTGGACCCCATCAATCGAGACTACTACGCCTTGCGAACGCCCTGCCCATTCCTCGAAGACGAGGTCTGCTCCATTTATGACGAACGCCCCGCGGCCTGCCGCGAGCTGCTCGTTACCTCGCCGGCTGAATGGTGTCAGGACATGGTGCAGAATCCGGTGGAGCAAATTCCCGTGCCCGTGCGGATCGGTCCGGCGCTTGGACTGTTATGGGGAGAACTGACCAAGACCGCGGCCAGACTGATTCCGCTCCCCATCGCGCTGGACTGGGCGGAACGGCACCAGAGCGCGAATCAATCGACCTGGCAGGGCACGCAGTTGCTCGATCAGGCGCTCGACAAGGTGTGGCGGTTTTTGAGCCAAGCCTTTCAGGTCAGGCAAGGGGCAAGAGGCGAGGGGCAAGGGGCCGAGGGCGAACAACAGAACTCTCCTCCTCGCCTCTAGCCTCGTACCTCTCGCCCGACATCGTGAACATACAAACAGAACAAGAGGGAAAAGAAATGCAGAAACCCGTGATCGCTTGTTTGGATCTCGAAGGCGTATTGGTTCCTGAAATCTGGATCAACGTCGCGCTGAAAACCGGCATTGAAGAACTCAAGATCACCACCAGAGAGATGCCGGACTACGACAAACTGATGAAGCAACGGTTAGCCATTCTGGATCGGCACAATCTCAAGATCGCCGACATTCAAGGCGTCATCGACAACATGGGCCCACTCGACGGAGCCACGAACTTCATCGCCTGGCTTCGCGAACGCTGCCAGGTCATTATTCTATCCGACACCTTCTATCAGTTTGCCCTGCCGCTCATGCGGCAACTCGGCTATCCGACCCTCTTCTGCAACCAATTGGAAATCGACTCGACAGGCAAAATCCTCAGCCACCAGATGCGGATGCCGAATCAGAAAAAGCATTCCGTCGCCTCGTTCAAGTCCCTGAACTTCTTCACCATGGCCGCCGGCGACGCCTACAACGATACCGCTATGCTGGGCGAAGCCGACGCGGGCTTCTTCTTCAGGCCGCCCGATCATCTGCCCAAAGAGTTCCCGCAGTTTCCGGTGACGCAGACCTATGGCGAGCTTCAAGAGCGCTTCGCAAAGGCGGGGAATTTAAGATAGCTGTCAGCCATCGCTGACAGCTTATTCCGCTTCGTTCACCACCGCCAGCACCCGGCGGCCGTAGCGCTCCAGCTTAGCTGGTCCGATACCAGAGATCGCCTCAAGCGCTCCGACTGAGGCGGGACGAATACCGGCAATCGTGCGCAGCGTCTTGTCGTGGAAAATCACAAACGGCGCGACGCCTTCTTCCTCAGCGAGTTCTGTACGAAGCCGGCGGAGCCGTTCAAAGAGCTGCGGATCGGCGAGAGGGGCTCGTGGGGCGGCGATTGGCTTTGGCCATTCCTTCGACTGCGTGGTCACCGGTGACTGTGACGGCCGCTCCTCAGTCTGCTTCCAATGCAAGGCACTGATCCCCTGCAACACTTCTTGTCCTAGGCGCGTCACATCCAGCAGGGGATATTCCAGACCCTCGACCTGCAGATGCCCTGAATCAATCAAATCCTTCACGAGTCGAGTCACGGATACCTTCGAGCGCGCACGACAGGTCCCATAGGTCGGACAGCCCTCAGCGCCACAGGCCAGCAGCACTTGCGACCGACTTCCGCGGAGAATGTCTACGACTCGACCCACTCCAAAACGTCCGCCACACCACGACACCGTCTCCACGATGGCCCGCGCGCAGGCGTCGTCATCATCGTGACGCGCGATGCTGTCTGCCTGGTGCGTGGTCGCACAACGGTCACAGAGACCGCAAGGCCCCAAGGCCCGTTCGTCGTCATCGCTGAAGTAGTCAAGAATCGCGAGCTGGCGGCAGGCCGGAACCGACACATACCCGATCATCTCTTGGAGCAACGTCCTCATGCGATCGGCACGATCGGTACTGCCGGGTTCGTTCGAGGCCTGCTGAATGAAATACTCATGCGTGGCCAGATCCCGCTCATGGAAGAGCAACACACAGGCGGCGGGCTGTCCATCACGACCGGCTCGCCCGGCCTCTTGATAATAGGCCTCCATACTGCCCGGAATATCGAAATGGACGACCAGCCGCACATCCGACTTATCGATGCCCATGCCGAACGCATTCGTCGCCACCAGTATCCGAACATCGCCACGGCGAAAGTCGTCATGCACCAGCCGCCGCTCGTCATCGGACAGGCCTGCGTGGTAGAAACCGACCGACGGGTGCGATTGCCCGAGCCACCCGGCCACCTCTTCGACGGCACGACGCGTGGCGCCATAGATCACGATGGCGCCGGACTGACACTCGCGAACCAGGCGGTCCAGCGTCGCCAGTTTGTCGTGGCGGGACTGGCAAAGACGGACGGACAAGGCCAGATTGCTTCGGCGAAAGCCCGTGACCAAACGGAGTGGATCGCGGAGCGCCAACCGCTCACAGACGTCCGCTTGCACACGCGCCGTGGCGGTCGCGGTCAGCGCGAGGCAGGGCGGATCGTTCAGCTCACGGCGCAGGCGGCCGATCTTCATGTAATCGGGTCTAAAATCGTGGCCCCACTGGGAGATACAGTGCGCTTCATCGACCACCAGGAGCGAAATCAAGCATGACCGCAAGAGACGGAGAAATCCCTCGTGCTGCATCCGTTCCGGCGCGAGATAGAGCAACTTGAGCCGTTGTAGATGAAGCGCTTGAATCACCCGGTCCCGTTCAGCCTCGGAGAGACCTGAGTGGAACGCCGCAGCGGCAATCTTCCGCTGCTTCAGGCTCTCGACTTGATCCTGCATCAACGCAATGAGGGGAGAGACGACAAGGGTCAGCCCAGGTAACAAGGTCGCCGGCAGTTGGTAGCAGAGTGATTTCCCCTGGCCGGTCGGCATGACCGCCATCGCATCGCGCCGAGCCAGCACCGCGCGAATCACGTCCTGCTGTCCTGGACGAAACTCCGCGAACCCGAACTGTTGTCTGAGCTGTCGAGCGAGATCGTCCACGGTGAGCAATACAGAAGGAT
>JAHFES010000086.1 GCA_023248355.1 Nitrospiraceae bacterium | reverse complement strand
CCATATGGTGCCAAAGAAGGCACTCATTCTAGACAAACGAGCACTGGAAGACAAGGTCTGAACCCTTGTTCCCGCATTGGAGGGGATCAGGCTGAAGGATAGACGTAGGGAAAGAGGGCAACGGCAAGAGTCACGCGCTTCACCGGCTTAATGACGGGATCATCATCGACAACCAAAATCCGTCGCTTGGGCGACATACACCGGTACCGGCTAGCCATCTCTCAGAATTCCTCGTGAAGCGTGAAACGTGAGGCGTAAGGAGTTAACGATAAAGCCCCCTCACGCCTGCTGCATATTGCTGCTGATCGCGCTCCCGAACTCGGAGCACTTGATCTCCTATATGGCCGGTCCTCTTCCTTCATTCATCAGCGCGCGAAATCGTAGGTGACGGTACCCTTGTTAATGGCCGCCGACATGCCCTTTTCGATCATCCGCTGGCCACCATACGCCTTTTCCACCGTGACGTCGAACCAACGAACGGACGCGTTCCCATCACCAAGGAGAAGAGCAGTTCTTTTATGCAATCGCATCCACAATCGCATTCAAGGTTGGGCTCGGGCGCATCGCTTTTGACGCCTTCGCATCGTCGGGATGATAGTATCCGCCGATATCGACCGGCTTGCCTTGTGCTCCGAGCAATTCAGCAGAAATCTTCGACTCGTTGTCGGCCATGTCCTTGGCAATCTTGGCGAAGCGTTCCGCCAACTTCTTATCTTGGGTCTGCTGGGCTAAGGCCTGCGCCCAGTACAAGGCCAGATAAAAATGGCTTCCGCGATTATCAATCTCACCCACCTTACGAGCTGGGGACTTATTGCTCTCCAAAAACTTGGCGTTGGCCCGATCGAGCGTATCCGCCAGAATCTTGGCGGAGGGATTGTTGGATGCTTTGCTCAGATGCTCCAATGACGCAGCCAGCGCCAGGAACTCACCCAGCGAATCCCACCGCAGATATCCCTCTTCCTGGAACTGCTGCACATGCTTCGGCGCGGATCCTCCCGCCCCAGTCTCGAAGAGTCCACCGCCGTTCAGCAACGGAACGATCGAGAGCATCTTAGCGCTGGTCCCGATTTCGAGAATTGGGAACAGGTCCGTGAGATAGTCACGCAAGACGTTCCCGGTCACAGAAATCGTATCCTTTCCCTCTTTGATCCGCTCGAGTGAGAGCCGCGTCGCCTCCGCCGGAGGCATGATTCGGATGTCGAGGCCTTTCGTATCGTGATTCTGCAGATAGCGCTCAACCTTCTTGATCAGCTCCGCATCGTGCGCCCTGGTCCTGTCCAGCCAGAAAATCGCCGGAGATCCCGTGGCCTTCGCGCGGGTCACCGCCAGCTTGACCCAGTCCTGAATCGGAGCATCCTTCACCTGGCACATGCGCCAAATATCGCCCTCTTCCACCTGGTGCTCCAGCAATGTCTTCCCCGATGCATCGACCACGCGAATCGTGCCGTTCCCCGGCACTTTGAAGGTCTTGTCGTGCGAGCCGTATTCCTCCGCCGCTTGCGCCATGAGTCCGACATTGGGCACGCTCCCCATGGTCTTTGGATCAAGGGCGCCATGCTTCTTACAGAACTCGACCACCTCGTGATAGACCGGCGCGTAGCTGGCATCGGGAATCACGCACTTGGCGTCCGCCGCCTTGCCGTCCGGGCCCCACATTTTCCCGCTGTCGCGAATGACTGGGGGCATGGACGCATCAATGATGATGTCGCTGGGAACATGGAGGTTGGTGATCCCCTTGTCGGAATTCACCATCGCCATCGGGGGCCGCTTTTGATACACCGCTTGAATGTCGGCTTCAATCGCCTTGCGCTGATCATCCGGCAAGGCCTTGATCTTGGCATAGAGATCGCCGAGCCCGTTGTCGGGATCGACGCCCAGCTTCTTGAGCGTCTCTCCGTGCTTTTCAAATACATCCTTATAGTACACCGTCACGGCATGACCGAAGATCTTGGGGTCCGAGACCTTCATCATGGTGGCTTTCATATGGAGCGAGAACAGGACCCCCTTCTTCTGAGCATCCTGGATCTGCTCTTCAAGAAACGTGCGCAATGCACGGCAGCTCATGAAGGTGGCGTCGATGACTTCACCGGCCTGCAGCGCAATCTTGGGCTTGAGTACCGTCGCCGTGCCGTCCTGACCGACGAACTCGATGCGCGCCTCGGTGGCAGCGGCAAGCGTCATCGACTTCTCGTTGGACCGGAAATCTCCGCCCTTCATATGGGCGACGTGGGTCTTGGAGTCCGGACTCCAGGCCCCCATCTTATGCGGATGCTTTCTGGTATGGGCTTTCACGGACAGCGGCGCGCGGCGATCCGAGTTGCCTTCGCGCAGGACCGGATTGACCGCACTGCCTTTGACTTTGTCGTACCGTGCCCTGATCTCCTTCTCTTTGTCGTCTTTCGGATTCTCAGGATATTCGGGAAGCTTGTACCCCTGCCCCTGCAGTTCCTTGATGGCCTCTTTCAACTGAGGGAGCGAGGCACTGATATTCGGCAGCTTGATGATATTGGCCTCCGGCGTCTTGGCCAGCTCACCCAATTCAGACAGCGCGTCCGGCTGTTTTTGTTCGGGCGTCAGGTATTCGGGAAACAGGGCGAGAATACGGCCCGCGAGGGAGATATCCCGCAATTCGACGGACACACCTGCTGCCTTGCTGAAGGCGTTGATGATCGGCAGAAACGAATAGGTTGCCAGCATGGGCGCTTCATCGGTTTTCGTATAAATGATCTTGGACGCTTTAGTCGTCATGATTCTTCCTCTCTTAAAGATCTCGATTTCCCTAACGGACGCTAGCCCAATAAATTCATCTGTCCCATTGGCTTCCTGTAGGCAGAACTCACCGGAGCAAAAATCCAGCACCACACGATGAGCCCCGAATAGTGCATGAAGCGCTCGGCGGCGTTGGACGATCGCGCCGCCGAACACTGGTATCGACTCGACGATAGCGGTCATCGGCATCGGCGCGCGTCATGAACCGCTCTGCTGCTTGCCGAAATACTCTTGCCGACTGACGGCCACGTCGGTGACGAACACCACGCCGGAGTGGCGTTCGAAGAGCGGCCGAAGCCCCGCCAGGATGGGCTCCACTTTTTCTTCCGGGACGACGGTCATGATCATCTCGAGACTTTCCTGCTCGCTGAACATGAAGTGTGCTTCACGTACGCCGTGATGGCCTTTTCCTGAAACATTGCCGATGATCGTGTAGCCGGTCGCTTTGACCCGGTCCAGCAACTCTGTCACAAACGCCCGGTGCTCCCCCGCCACGATCACACGTATTTCCTTCATCGGATGCAACGTCAACGCGCCCACAGTTGAACTCCTTCCTTGGTGAATTGTCCCGTCATGAACCCCTCTCAGGAGAGAGGGGTTCATCATCGATTCTAGCCCATTCGCCTGTCGGTCGATAACGATAGAGGATACCTTCCTCCGGTTCCAGTGCGACGAGGTGGACCCACTCGTTATGATAGAACTGCTGCAATATTTCATGGCGCGCGATCAGCTTCTCGATTCGTTCTCGCGGCGCTTCGACGATCGTGAACAGCCGCATCGGCTCATGATACGGTACGTCCCCGTTCATCACGGTCTGCCAGGCGAGTCCGAGCCGGAGATCGCTCCAAGGGCCGGACATAATGCCGAACCGCCCCACCACGTTATGGTAGACCTTACTTCCGCTGCCATACACCTCGTTGTCCACCGTGGAAAAGTAATGTTCCATGTTGATCCATTGCGCCACCACTTGCGCGGCGGTCAAGAGGACTTCGAGTAAACGATTGCTCGGATCTTCGCGGTAATCATACGAATGCAGGAAGACGCGCCCTTCTAGATCGAGCGCCTTGGTGAGATCCCGTGGACCGATTATGATCGCCGCATTGCCTGACAGGCCCCACTCCGGTCTCACCTGGCTCCAGTCCACGCTCCGTCGGCGCACATGCGACGCAGTCTTGTGCGCAGGCAGGGTCGTCGGGATATCGGGGAAGCGGGCACAACGTTCCCGGCTCGTCAGCCTGGCGGCTTCTTTGAGATCTTCGAGCAGTCGCGCGATGTCCGCGCGATGAGTCGGTGGCGCATCTTCCAAGTCGAACAGTTGCACGTCATCGGTGGTGGTATCGACCTGGCCGGCGAGAAAGTGTGTGTCGGAAGGAATCTCGATGCCCTTCTTCGCCAGCCGCTCACGCACTTTCTGATTATTGGCCATCATGGCGAGGACGCGGGCGTTGGGTTTGCCTTCATTGCCTCCGCAGGCCCCGCAGTCCAACGCGGATTCGTACGGATTGTTGTCCGAAGTGCTCCCATGGGCGCAAAACAGGACGAGCCGGGCGAAATGTTTCGTCAATCCCATCATGCGCAAGGCCGTGTCCACCGTGAGTATCTGTTCCTCGAGGGTAAAGCCGGTTCGCGTAATCCGTTCCTTCTGTCGTGAAGCCGAGCGTTGATTGATCTCGTAGCGCTGCTGCAAAACGGCGACAAATGTGGTCAGGTCTTCCGTCGAGAGCCCTGCGTTCGTCGCTATCGCGGTCAAAGGAGGTTCCGGCTCACCTTCTCCGCTCAAGGCTCGCTGCCGCAACGCCTCGACCAGTTCCGGCGTGATCTGAGAGCTGCGCAAGCCGGTTCGCTCTTGCAACGCCTGCCGCACGGTGGCCTGCTGCTCTGCCGCCAGCATCTCGGCCGTGTCGGCCGGCGCCAGCTTGTTGACGGTGAGCGTCGTGGCGATCGACGGGACGAAGATTCGCCGCAACCAGACGGTCCAGCGACGGTACAACGAAGGCAGTAAGGTCTTCCCGAAGATCGGGAGGCCGTAAAACCATCCCAGCGATTCCACCATGACATAGGGCGTGACGACATTTTCCTTCAAGTCGTGCAGCAGGGTATGGCCTGCATGGACCATCCTGGTTCGGGACTCGTGTTTCGACACGACATGATCCAGATAGCTGCGGGGAATTTCGCGGACCTCGTTCTTTGCGCGCATGATGACCGGGAATTGTTCGGTGACATGCTCCTTGCCCCAGGCCCGATAGCGGATAAAGGCGGCAAAGAATCCGGCAAAGCCGTAGGTCTGGTTCGCGCCGGTGGATTCGAGATGACGACGGAACGGTTCAGAGCGTACATCGATACAGAAGACCGATTGAGAGTGAGGGCGCACGGACCCTTGTTTGGGGTCAGGAGCCGGTGCGGCCGGCATGGTCCGCACCCGGGTCAGTTGTCCGAGAAGTCGGTCCAGATAACCTGCTTCGAAGGCCTTGAGCCAGACAGGGCCATGGTCCGATTCAGGAAAGGCGTTCATCCAATCGACAAGCTGCTTGAGATCGGTTGGCGAACTGTCCAGCAGAGCAGCCGGATCAATGGACAGCGCCAGGGCGAGCGAGCGCAACCGCTTGGCCGCGCTACGCCGGGCGATTCGTTCCTGGCGGGGCACGACGTCCGTCCTGTAGCGTTCGAACAACCCTTCCCAGCCGCTTCTCCCCTGATGACGCAAGCGGTCGACTTCCTCTGCATACGCGGCCGGCAAGCGCCCGGCGACCCGTTCCCTGCGGAGAAAATACTCGCTCGGATGGCGCTGCAGATAGTCCGTGACCGCCTGGTATTGTCCGTCGATGCCCAGCTCCTCCTGGCAGGCCTTCTGAACCAACTCGCGCGCATACCAGAGCCGGATCGCGAGGTACTTCACCAGACCCACAGGATAGGCCTGTTGCCACGCGTAGTCTCGCTCTTCCGCGCGCCACTTGATGAATCCCGCCCAACCCGGCAGCGCCGTCAGTTGGAGAGAGAGATAGTCCTGCCGGAGTTCCGCAGGAATGGCCAGGGCATCAAGGCTCTCTAGCAACGCATCTTCCGGGTAGTCGGGCAGCCGTGAGATCTTCCTTCGGCTCTCTGCAATCCCGCAGGGCGACCATTCCTGCGCCGCGAGGGCTTTCCAGGCTTCGTACAATCCTGTTTCTCGACCCGGCATGGGCCAGGTGGCGTGTCCTTCGTCCAAGAAGGCCTCGCACCACTTGATCAATTCGCCGTTGATCTGGCCGACGATCTGCGTGCCGAGCGTCTGGTCGCACCAGTGCGAGAGTGTGATCCAGCGACCGAGTGCGGCCTGGTCCCCTTGTGCAATGGCCTGTATCTTCTCGTGCACGTCCGGAAAGGTGAGGACGGGGGCGAGTCGGTCGGCGAGCGATTCGGCCAGCTGCTGATGAGGATCGTGATCCCACTGCGCATCGAGCGGTTCTTCGATCGGCGCACAAAGGCCCTCGGCCAGGCATGCGCGGAGGACCTCGCCGTGAGAGACGGTGCGGGATCCGATGGTCACGTGCTTGTCACGCACCAGCGGTGTAAGAGCGGTATCGAGATGCCGGGGCTGAATCCTGCCGGAACGGAGATAGCCGCGATAGAGGTGGCTGGGAAGATAGCCGTTCCCTCCTAAGAACTGTTTGCCGCGCCTGACGGTTTCTTCAAAAGGGAGATATTCGAGACTATGGAGTGGATTGTGATGCACGAAATTCCGCATCGGCCAGTATTGAGCAACGACCTCTCCCGCGAGGCGGACCACACCTCGAAGTTCCATGCGTCTGGTTTCAATGTCGATCGAGCGATCTATCGATTCCATATGCTGGACTCCATGACGGCTCCCGCGCGCGGCGGCTGATGCTCCATCCCGAACAGGCTGGTCGGCACGACACCCAGCGCGATGACGATCAGAATTGCCATGAGAAGTGACGCGAGTTCTGACGGGCGAAGCGCCTCATAACGGAGGTCCGATCGCTGGCGGCCAAAGAGCAACCGTTGCACCATATCGAGGATGTACCAGGATGCAGCTAACCAGGCGATCACAATGACAAGCAAGGCAATGGATAATGTGAGCGACGAGGCGAGGAGCAGCCCCATGAATCCGGCGAAGACGCCGAACGGGGGTAGGCCCATGGCAGCCAGCGCCAAGAGCGACACCAACACGGCGAATTCCGGCATCGGCGAGGCAAGCCCGCTGATGGCTCGCGGATCCACGTCGTCCCCGTACCGCGTACGGACGACCTGCCAAGAGAGCAGGAGTCCGCTCATCGCGAGCGCCACGGCGCCCAGAAAAACAGCCGCCTGAGGAGTGACGGTTCGTGAATCGGCCACAAACCACCAGAGGATTGAGAAGAACGAGAGGCTGCCGTAGGCGATGAGCAATCGTACGCGCGATTGCGCCAGCGCCTTGACCGAACTGTACAGGGCGCCCACCAATGCGAAGATGGTCATCAGCAAGACCACGATATCCGGCGCCGTCTGAATCACCTCAGCGAGGCCGTGAAGTCCAATGGCGGGGAGCAGCAGCACGATGAACGACGGCAAACTGCCGGGCATTCGTGTGAGCACGGTCACGTAGCCGTCATGGAACGGCACGAGCGGCAACAAGATGGCACAGGCCACCAACGAGGCAACGGAAGAGATGGGAGGGCCGGCGAGCGCCGCGAGCCCGGCGCAGAGCGTCCCAAGCCCGTAGGCACCGATACCCAACCACGATGTGGGCCAAAATGGATTGTGATGCCAGGTGAGGAGGAACGTGATGAGACCAAGGAGCACAACCAGCGCGAGCTGGCTCACGACGTGCTGGCTCGTGAGGATGCCCAATCCCAATCCAAGGAACAGCAGGGTCATGACCCAGGTGAGCCGATGCTCCTGGTGGACAGGCGTTCCCAAGAGAGAGACACAAGCGGCCAGTGGGAGGAGATAGAGAAAGAGCAGCCCTTCAGCCGGTACCGTCAGCTGTCTGGACGTTCCGATGACAGCCAGAAGACTCAACGCGGTTACCATGATCGACCAGATCTTCAGCTTGTCTGGCTGAGACCAGACCACGAAGCCCAGCATCGCTCCCATGATGGGAACCGCGGCCAGCAGCAAAGGAGTGGTCATCACGTCCGTCATCGAGACCACCCCGCGTCACGCTTATCGATTCGATGGACGACACGCATCACAATTCGACCCAGCGTTTGATAGAGCTCATCCACATAGAGCCGGTTCATGAACAGGACATACAAGCGGAGACGGAGACCTTCCACCCAGCCCGGCACCCAGACGGTCTGCCCATGGGCGCGCATATACAGATAGGACCAGCTGAGGACCGTCAGCAGAGTGGCCATGACGACGATGCCATCGAAGAGCCAGTTGGGAAGGTCCGCGGCTTGGAAGTAGGACGCGACCTCTTCCGGATTCGGATAGAGGAACGCGGTGAAGGACTCGACTGCGAACAAATAGATGAACACGACGAAGAGCAGGGTTAGCAACATGGCGGACGACACCTTCCAGGACGCGACGGCGCGTAAACGGGTGAGCGTCAAAATGGCCTGTGAAGAGGTGATCCAAATAAAGAAAAGGAAGATCACCGTCCCCTGAGACTCCAGCAACGGGATGCGGAGCACGCCGTGCGTCACGAGGAGGATGAGGAGCGGAATCAGCAGCGTGGTAGTGAATCCCGTGAACCAGGTCAGGCGCGAGAATTCCTTTTCTTCAGCGCGAGGGTCCGCATGAGGAAATTCCGGATCCTGGCGGGCCTTATGGATGACGTTGCCGCAATTCAGGAACACGGTGGCCTTGAAGAGCCCATGCGCGATGAGATGGAAGACCGCGAGTGAAAACGCGCCCAAGCCACATTCCATAATCATGTAGCCCATCTGCCCGATCGTCGAGAAGCCGAGCGTTTTCTTGATATCGTTCTGCGCCAGCATCATGGTGGCCCCCAGAACGGCCGTGAGCGTCCCGACGACGAAGGCCACATGCAGGGTGGTCGAGCTGAGGCCGAAGAGCGGAGCCAGGCGGTTGATCAGGAACCCGCCGGCATTGACGATCCCTGCATGCAGCAACGCATGCACCGGCGTCGGGGCATAGAGAGAGCGAGGCAGCCAGATATGGAGCGGAAACTGCGCCGACTTACTCATGGCTCCGATGAAAATGAGCAGCGTGACGGCCGTGGCCCCGCTGACCTCCACCCCCGGCATGAGCGAAAGTGTAATCGGCGTGTCGGCGGCCCGAGTAAAGAGTTCCTGGAACTCCAGGGTTCCGTAGAGTGAATGTGCGAGGACGATGCCCGCGAGAAAGGCCACATCGCCGACGCGCAAGAGCGTGAATGTTCTGAACGCCCCTTCGAGCGTGGCGGCATGCGTCAGGTTGTGGGCAAGCAGATAGAGCAGGTAGCTCAGGAGCTGCCAGAACACAAACAGCATCACGAGGTTGGCGCTCGACACCATGCAGAGCAGGACGAAGGTGGTGAATCCAATCAGCGCCAGATACCGGCGATAAGCGGGATCCTGATACATGTAGCCGACGGAGTAGTGATAGATGATCATGCCCACTCCAGAAATCAGCACCATCATGACGGCGCTGAGGCGGTCGATGTAGAAGCCCATCGGCAACGCGAAATTGGCGACGGATGCCGGCTCATAGAAACGGACGCTGATCGGGCCCTGCGAGGAGACCAGCGCCAACGTTACAATGGCGCCGAGGAACGCCGTGATGATGGGCAGTATGCCGACCTTGGCGCTCCGGTCCTGCGAGACGTGCCCGCCGACCACAACGATGATCGCGGCCAACAGAGGCAGAAGCGGCACAAGAATCACGAAGGACATGCCTTACCTCACACTCTTCGCCAAGAAGAAGGCGACCTGTGCAACCGATAGATTCGCGTAAATGAACGTGCCGATCGGCCTCTGGGCGAGTAGGATCTCAGCGGCGTGCGCCGCACATGAGCGGAGGCTGTGCCGCTGAGCATCAGCGATGATAGAACCTACGGCCGCCTTCTGAGTCTCCGTCGGCATAATCGAATTGGTCCAATAAAAAAGCCAGTGGGCGCGCCTCATCGAGGTGCGCCACACTGGCTTGTATTGTTGTCGGCCACCTGAACGCGAAGCCGACGACCTTACGTGCCCCTATGGTGGAGCTGGAATTGACCCCTTGTTCGTTTCCAGCAGACGGTTCCGCCAGACCTCTCTAGAGAGAGTGACCCGGCGGCTCTGTCTTCGAGTGAGATGTGTAGCAGGATTCCTAGGCACAACGCAAAGAGTTTTTCGATCTAGTATGAATAGGACAATCGAGCCAACCCTGCATGGGGCCTTGGACCTACTCCACGAACTGAACAGCCTGAAATAGTCGCACGGATGATGCGTAAACTCTCGTTCTTGTCGTTGCCTTGTCTGTATCGAGGTCTCTATAATCCGCCTCATCTGAGGAGGAGCAGGCACTAGAAGACGGTCCGATCGTGATCAACTGTTGAGCCAGAGGGGACATGCACAACGCAATCAGACAGGCCGTCATCAAGTTTGAGCAGGACTTCCTGGGGCGTGGACCGACGGATGTGAGAGCGTTTATCATCCGAGACATGGTGGTCGTTCGACTGAAAGGCGTCCTCACACAAGCCGAACGTCAGTTGGCCAAGAACGCCGATGGCGTGGAAATGGTCAAGCGCATGCGCCAAAACCTCATTGCGCAAGGCCGAGACAATCTGTGCAGCGAAATCGCCAACATCACAGGTGTCAAGGTCACCGGACTGTTTACGGACATTGACACGCAGATCGGTGAGCGGGTCATGGTGTTTACGCTCGATCAAGACCTTGGAGCGATTCAACCTTCCGGTAATCCTTGAACCACTGTCAGCCTACCAGCGTGCGATTCTCACCGGTGTAGATGCTAGCGAATCGGACTGCGTCTGAGAGAGAATCGGCGCAATCGGCCACAAGGAGGAGGGCGACGATGGAAAAACTGGTTGAAGGGTTTAAGAAGTTTCAAGCGGAGGTCTTTCGCGCCAAGCGCGAGTTGTTTACCAGTCTATCTGAAAGCCAGACTCCTCGTGCGCTCTTCATCACCTGCTCGGACTCGCGCATTGACCCCACGTTGTTGACACAATCAGAACCCGGCGAACTCTTCATTCTGCGGAATGCCGGAAACATCGTCCCCTCGTATGGTGAGACGATGGGAGGCAGCACGGCCACGATCGAATATGCCGTTGCGGTGCTCGGCGTGAAGCATGTCATTGTCTGCGGTCACACGGATTGTGGCGTCATGCGGGCGCTCCTACACCCCGAATCGGTGGTGGACCTGCCTGCTGTGAAGAGCTGGATGATCCAAGCTGAAACCACACGACGCATCGTGCGGGAAAATTACGCCGACCTCAAAGGCGAAGAGTTGCTGGTTACGACCATCCAAGAGAACGTGCGTATTCAGC
>JAHFES010000016.1:1685-33445 GCA_023248355.1 Nitrospiraceae bacterium | reverse complement strand
AGGCGGCTGACTGTGTGATCGTCTCGTACCCTTGCCGATAGGGGCCGAGAAGACGGACAAGGCGCAGCACTTCCATCTCCAACTGCGCATAGACCGGGGGGGCATCGTGCAAGGCGCCGAGATGGCCGGCCGCTTCGAGCCGGCTCGCGGCCAATGCCACCTCCGACGCACACAGATTACCTGCCGTCCCCTTCAAGGTGTGAGCGGCCCGCTCAACCGTGATTGCATCCGCCTGCACCAACCCGTCTTTGATATCGGTTAACATGGCCTGATAGCGATCGAGAAATAGGCCGACGAGCTGCCCGAATAGTTCGTTGTCCCTTCCGATGTTCTGAAACATCTTTGCTGGATCAAAGATGCCTCGCTCATTTCCACGGATGGACGGGAGGGGCTCTGAGACCGTCGCTGAGCCAGGCGTGGACGGCGCGGTGATCCATCGCTGCAACACGACTCGCAGCGCCTCCAGCTTCACCGGTTTCGACACATAATCATCCATGCCGGCAGCGAGACAGCGCTCGCGATCCCCGTGCATGGCATTGGCCGTCACCGCAATAATTGAAAGATGGCGAGGGGCCAGGGGCGAGGGGCTAGAGGCATCGGACTCTTTTCTCTCGCCCATGGCCGCGCGCCTCTCGCCTTCGCGGATGCGCCGCGTCGCTTCGAACCCATCCATGACCGGCATCTGACAATCCATGAGGATCGCCGCATAATCCGCAGCCGCCAATGCCGCAAGCGCCTCCTGTCCATTACCGGCGACATCCGGCTGATATCCCAACTTTTCCACCATCCGGACAGCGAGCGTTTGATTGACGATATTGTCTTCGACAATCAAGATACGCTGGCGCATCACATGTTCGGCCAGCGTATGCCGAGTCACCAGCTGAGGCTGAGGCAGGACCGTGGCAACGTGCTGATGGTCTTGTATGGTGACCAGCCCAATGCCAAGGACCGTACGGAGACACTCGCGCAACTGATCGTGGCGAACCGGCTTCGGCAGGTATCCCATGGCCCCCGCCTGCCGAGCCTGCTCCGCATGGCCGCGCTGGAGGAGGGAGGTCATCACCACGATGCGGATGGCTGAACTGGCCGGATGCTGTTGGAATTCTCGAGCGAGTTGAAGACCGTCCTTTCCCGGCATCATCACATCCAAAATCGCCAAGTCGTAGGAGAGGCCTCGAGCGTTCGCCTCTGCGACCTGCTTGAGCGCCATGGCCGCGTTTTCCGCCAAGTCGTCGATCATCCCCCAACCGGTTACCAGATGATGCAGGATCATTCGATTGGATTCGTTGTCATCGACGATCAAGACGCGGCGGCCTTCGAGATCCCCGGCCGGGGGGATGGAGCGAGGAGCGCTCGGCTGTTTCATCAACCGAGCCGTACACCAGAATGTGCTGCCGTGCCCTGACGTGCTGTTGACTCCAATCTGCCCGCCCATCATTTCGACCAGCTGTTTGGAAATCGACAGTCCCAGGCCGGTGCCTCCGTACTTTCTCGTGGTTGAACAGTCCGCCTGCACAAAGGGCTGAAACAATTTGGCTTGCGTGTCCGGCGTGATCCCAATCCCGCTGTCGGTGACGTCAAAGCGAATCACCGCTGCATCAAGCGAATCGCTCTCTAGATAAGCCTGCAACGTGACCTCGCCCTTCTCAGTAAACTTGAGGGCATTCCCAACCAGATTGCTCAGCACTTGCCGCAGACGCCCGGGATCGCCGCGAAGGGCGGTCGGCACCGCCGCGTGAACCAATCCGGTCAATTCCAACCCCTTGGCCTCCGCCCGTTCGGCGAATTGGGCAAGCACATCTTCGATGGTCGTGCGTAGATTAAAATCGAGCCGTTCCAATTCAAGCTTGCCCGCTTCAATCTTGCTGCACTCCAGCACATCATTGATCAGGCGCAGTAAGGCCTCGCCACATTGCTGAATCGTGTCGGCATAGGATCGTTGCTCCGGCGAGAGGGAGGTTTCTATCAGCAAGCTGGTCATCCCGATCACGCCATTCATCGGTGTCCGCAACTCATGACTCATCGTGGCCAGAAACGCCGTCTTCACCCGCGCCGATGCTTGCGCCGCTGTCAGCGCCTGATCGAGCTGTCGATTACTCTCTTGAAGCTGTTCGGCAGCCAGCCGCAGCTCCCGTTGCGTCTCATGGATTTGGGTCATGTCCAGCGCATAGCCACGCACGATCCCGTGCGTCACCACCGGACAGAACGTCCAAGAGAAACTGGCCTCCGGGAGGAAGACCTCCTCGTGCTGGATCGACTCGCCAGAGCGGAGACACCGCTCTACCAGTACCGGGAGCCCTCGCGGAACCACCTTCGGAAACCCATCGGCGCCATACCCCAGCTTGGTGAGCCAGGCGGTCATGGCCGGATTCGCATAGAGCACATTGGCATGACAATCCAGTTCGATCACGGGAGACGGGCTTTCCTCGGCGATCGCCGCAAGCCGATCACGTTCCTGTTGGAGTTCTTCTTCACGGGAGAGATCACGCAAGCTCACCACCAGTCGAAGACTCCCATCACGGTCAGCCGCCAGGCACGCCCACTCGACCGGCACACTGTGCGCAGCGCCGTGCTGGAGGCGAATGCTGGCCCCACGGAGGGGACGGCACGTCTTCGCAACCGCGCTGATTTGAGCCTGGATTGCCGAGGAGTCTCTCGCTGTGACTGCCGACCAGATGTCCGGGAACGAGTGACCCAATAAGGCGGATGGCTGTTTCCCAAGCAGTCGCAATCCTTCCGCATTGATGTCGCGAATCAGAAAATCGGCGTCCAGTTGAAGAATACCAAAAGGAAGCCCGTCAAGCACGCCGGCAAGGGGAGGGGTGGATAACGTCGCAGCCGGCCGACTTGATCTGCGCCGCCGTCTAGGGTGAGGATGTTTCATCAGGCCGCCTGAGAAGAGGCTTCGTCAAGATACATGGCAATATTCACCCGCTCTTGAGCTGGATCGAGCACACGCAGCACGGTCCGCACACCGCGTTCCTGAGTCTGTGTGGCAAGGTCCACTTGCACCGGATTGGTATACGATTCGCCCTGAGGCCCTCCCGTGATCTTCACAAGCGGCTTCAACCGTTGGCCAGGATTGACTCCGACCACGATCGCCTGCTCACCGGTATTGAGTCGAATCAAACTCCCCACAGGATAGACACCCACGCTGCGAATCACGATTTCGACCAGTGTCTTCTCAAACTGTCCCCGCTCTCCGGCCAGGAACAATTGACGGACCGCGTCATGGGGCAACATCGCTGGACGACCGCCGCGACGACTCACCATGCCGTCGTACAGATCGACAATCCCCACGATCTTGGCCAAGTGAGAAATGGCATCGTTCGTATACCCAGAAGGATATCCACTGCCGTCTCCGCGCTCATGATGCTCTGCGACAATGCGCTTCACCTCTTCGGGAATATCGGGTTCCTCGGCAAGGAGCGCGATCCCAAGCGTGGGATGCTGCTGCAACAGGATGCGCTCTTGCTCGGTGCACTCATTACGTCTCCGCACCAGATTCCGAGGCAATCGCACATAGCCTGCGTCATGCAATAAAGCCCCTGCGCCGAGATGCGCTTGCATAGTCTCGTCTAAACCGCTTTCGACCGCGACAATGAGCGAGAGCACGCAGGTATCGAGCGCATGCGCCGCTAAGGATCGGTCGAACTGCGTGACCTTCTGGACCACGAGCTGCGTCAGCAGGGCAGTCCGATCAGTGAGGACCTGCGCCAGGACCTTGGACACAACCGCCTTCGTGGCCGCCGGCGGCGGCGGGACGCCTTGTTCAAGATCAGCAAAGATGCGCTCCACAGCTTCGTGCGCCTCTGCGTAGATCGCCTGGGGAGAGCCAGCTTGCATATGGGCCTGAGAGACCGCTTCTCCTTGTGCCTCCAGTGAGGCCGATGCGCCTGGAGCCCCTGGCTCGCTACCCGATGTGACACCGGCGGCTTCAGCTTGTACATCCTTCCCCTTGCTGGTATCGATCGTCACCATCCGAATGCCGTACTGTTTCATCATCTGGATGGTCGCGACATCATTGATCAGCCGCTTATGGGAAAGGAACGGGGATCGATACCAGGGGAGGTCCATCTCGACAATAAACATTCCGGGGATGAGGTGATCGATAGAGATCTGTTTCATTGGATTCTTCGCTACCATGGGTTTCATACTCCCATTCACATCAGGCCCACCTTTGTCTGTTAGAGACACAGTGGAGCTTGTGTGTTGTATCGGCATTCGAGACCAGAACTTAACCAATACCAATGGTTGCAATCTTCTCTGGATCGTTAGCGCACAGTATGGTGATTCCGTGATCGCCTCTCTCTCAAGATTCACCGGCAGGCCTCCGATATCACTCAACAGAAGGCATTAGTCTCGGCTTCCGCTCATTAGCAAATGTTCGCGCCATGACGAGACAGATCGGAATCGAC
The DNA here is from genome assembly GCA_023248355.1 of Nitrospiraceae bacterium. Lineage (GTDB taxonomy): Bacteria > Nitrospirota > Nitrospiria > Nitrospirales > Nitrospiraceae > Nitrospira_D. The sequence goes on along the minus strand of JAHFES010000016.1, from coordinate 29,027 downwards.
CAGTTAAGGCCAGGGATGCGCATCGAAAAGATGGATCGCTCCTGGCTAGCTACGCCATTTCTCCGCCGCCGGATGGCCATTACATCCACCCAGCAGATCGAGCAACTGAAAGCCTGTGGTGTCCAAACCCTCGAAGTCACAACCGACGACTACGACGAGAGTGACACGGATCATTGTGACGCACCCCCACCCACTGCGTCTGCGACGACCCTGTCAGAAATACCGCCTCAGGAGAGTCCGCCGCCGGCGCCCTCTACCCCCTTTGAGGAGGAACTGCCGGCAGCCAAGCAAGTCTACAAGGCTGCGAAAACGATTATCGAAGGGGCCATGCATGATGTCCGGATGGGACGAGCCATTAACCTGGGGGCCGTCAATCAAGTCGTGTCCGAGATGGCAGACAGCGTCCTCCGCAATCCCGACGCCCTCACGAGCCTATCGCGGCTCAAGCGGTTTGACGAGTACACCTTCTTCCACTCCGTGAATACCTCACTGCTCGCCATGTCACTTGGCCGTAATCTTGGGCTCGCCGGCACGGCTCTGCACCAAATCGGCGTCGGCACCTTGCTCCATGACATCGGCAAAACCAGGATTCCCTTGGAGATCTTGAACAAACCGGGGCGCTTTGAGCCGGACGAATTTGAAATCATGAAGCAACATGTGATGCGCGGCGTCGAAGTACTCTCGGACACGACGGGCTTGGAGGATGCCTATCTGAAACCCGCCCTGGAGCACCACGAGCGAGTCGACGGTTCGGGGTACCCGTATCAACGGGCCAAAGCGGACATCAGTCAATTCGGCTTGATCGCCGCAGTGGTGGATATCTATGACGCCATCACCAGCGATCGCTGCTACCACAAGGGACAGCCAGCCCACGAGGCCCTTCAATGTCTCTATCTCATTTCCCGGAAGGGCCATCTTGACCAGGCCTTGGTCCAACGGTTCATCCAAGTCGTGGGTGTCTACCCCGTCGGATCAATCGTTGAGCTGAATACCGGGGAGATGGGCATTGTCCGTCGGATTCATCATGAATCACCCCTCGAGCCCGTAGTGATCATCGTTAAAAGCGCCGGAAACGTCCTCTTGTCCCATCCAGAAGAACACGACCTCAGGCACCAGACACAGACCCCGCACCGAACCATTGCAACGGTCAAGGATCCGCTGAGCTGCGGTCTCAACCCCAGCATTTATCTCGACAAGGAGTCGCTATGAACGAGGTTATCGCGTCCACACCCCCCTCATCGTCTTTTCTGACCGTCGGCCTCGCGTTGAAGCTGTCCCTCACACTTAATCAACAGAAAGCGATGTATGGAACCGCCTTGCTGGGCTGGAAAGAGCATGCCTGGCTTGTGTGTGAATGGCCCCTGCAACTTGGCCACGCCACCGAGATTTCCAAAGGCACTCCCTGTACGGTCAGCTATCTCCATGACGGGAAACTCGTGGGCTACAGAACCGAGATTCGCGATATGGTGACGTCGCCGGTTCCGCTCCTGTTCATTGCCTTCCCTCAGACGGTGGAGGAAATGCATTTGCGGAAACATGCGCGCGTGTCCTCCAGCGAGCCCGCGTTGCTTATGCGAACGGACACCACGCCCAACACGACCTCGCCCATCCCTTCTTCTGATTATGCAGGGGGCCTGGTCAAAGACCTCAGCTTAGGGGGATGCAGCATCGCGTTGACGAGAACTCCATCATGGATTCGCCCCGGATCCACCGTTCGCATGGAATTCGAACTTCCAGGATTGGGACATATCACCAACCTTGTCGGAGTCGTCAAAAGTACCGAAGTTCGTCAAGGACTTGACATGATCGGCGTGGAGTTTCGGTTCAACCAGATGGAGTACATCGAGTATCGAGGATGGGGAGGGACGGTTCAGAATGCGATCGAGCAATGCGTGCAACAGAAAAAGCTGGGATTAGGATGTCTCACTGAATGAGCCGCACACAGGCGGATCTTGCCCAGCACCAGGTACACGTTGCCGGCTTATTGCGGGAACACAGGGCGGTCGAGGACAAAACTGAGCCGCAAACCCATGAAATCCTGTTCCTCAGCGCCTGACCACCCGTGGCTCGCCGCTTGCTAAGGATAAGACGCGAGCATGGCATTTGGTGAGCCGCGAGGGAGGGAATGCGCGCATGGAACCGATCACCATCACCTCCAAGACCCATGTCATCATCTCAGGAGGGGCCGGCTTCATCGGCTCGCACCTCAGTACACGACTGCTCAAATCAGGCGCGCGGGTCACTATCCTTACCAGACACGTCCAAGCCCCTCGCGCAGTTCAACTGGCGCAACAAGGGGCCACTGTCATCCCGTGCGATTTCTCCTCTCCCGACCTCATTCCCGCTTGTGACAAGCTCCCGGCAGCCGATGTCTTCTACCACCTTGCAGCCGATGTGTCGGTCAGCAGCCCGAAACTCTGGGCGGCCAACGTCGATGGAACACAACGCGCGCTGGATCTCACCACTGCCTTAAAGATTCCGTACTTCGTGTTTGCGAGCAGCATCGAAGCGCAGGGGTTGGGCTCCGATCAGGAGATCCCCCTGCGAGAAGAGCAATCGTGCCGGCCGGTGTCCGACTACGGCATCTCAAAAGCGAAAGCCGAAGAGCTCGTCTCGAATTGGGGCAACGCGTCCGGCCGGCGGGCGCTTATCCTGCGCATCGGCAACGTCTATGGTCCCGGCAGCGCCTGGTTTCTTCAACCGTCTCTCATGGCGCTGCTCGGCCTGTCGCCGCTCCGCCATGCGTGGTCACAGCTACAGCATCGCGTCTTTCAGCCCCTCTACATTGAGGATTTGACCGAGGGCATGCTGCGCGCCGTCGGCCAGGGACTCACCGGGCTGTACAACATCACGGGAGAAGAGCCGGTCACGGTGAGCGGCTATCTTCATGCACTCGCCGGTTTGACGGGAATGACCGACCGGCTGTCGCTGATCCAAGCGCCCCTCACCGGAACGGAACGTCCGGCACAGGGAATCGCGCCCGACTTTGCCTATGTCCTGATGGGCACCCCGGAGCGTTGCCATCGCTCCTACGACAACACCAAGCTCCGCACGAAAATCGGGTCCTATGCCCGCTGGTCGTTGAGTCGAGGATTGGCCTCGACGCTACACTGGCATCAGACATCCGGCGCATTGCCGGCGCTGCTGCAGGCGATCCGGCAACGACAGGGAGCCGCCTCATGCACGTCACATTAATCTTTCCGGGCATCGCGCTGCCCGGGTTCGATAGCTTCAACAAGAAGCCTACCATTGACGCAAACTTCATCGATCATGGCCTCGCATCACTCAGCGCGTCGGCCAAAGCCCACGGGTACAGTGTGGACCTCATCGATCTGCGCACTCTCCGGGACTGGTCCCACTTTCGCGAAGAAGTCCGTAGACGTACGACAACCGTCTGGGGGATCACCTCCTGGAGTCTGCATTACCCCGACGCCGTCAGAGCGGTGCGGATTCTCAAGGAGGAGAAGGAAGACGCCATCGTCATTCTCGGCGGCGTCCATGCCACCATCCAGACCCAGCAGGTCGCCTCCAATCGCCTCATCGATCACATCATCACACAAGAAGGCGAAATCAGTTTCGTCAAATTGCTCGACACACTTGCCGCGGGAAAGCCGGCTGAGCGCATCATCATCGGCGAAGGCCCGGTGCTGGATGAGATTCCCTGGGTCGATCGCGATCTCTTCGATATGAGCGGCGAACTTGCCACTCCGATGGCGCCGCGACTGCCGACTCCGTTCGTCACGACGAACGCCGGACGCGGCTGCCCGTTCAAATGCAACTTTTGCCAGCCGGCCGAACGGGCCGTCTTTGGCAATCGCGTCAAAATGCGCAGCCAACGCAATGTCGTGGACGAACTCCTGTATTTGAAAGACCGCTTTAAGTTTCGCAGCTGGATGGCGCACGACGACCTTTTCTTCATCAACCACCGCTGGAGCCGTGAATTCTGCGTGCAATACAAGGCCGCCGGATTCACGGAGCCCTACATCTGCCAGATGCGCGCCGATCTGATGTGCCGGTATCCGGACGTCGTCAAACAGATGGCGGAGTCCGGACTGGCGTGGGCCATGATCGGGTTCGAGAGCGGGAGCCAACGCATTCTCGATCTGTTCGAGAAAGAAACCACGGTCGAGGAGAATCTAAAGGCGGCCGCTATCTGCAAGGAATACGGCATCAAGGTCTGGGCGAATATCATGTTCGGCGCGCCGACGGAAACACGAACGGAAGTCATGGAGACGGTCCGCATGGTCTGGAAAATCAAGCCGGACCACCTGAGCAGCAGCTACTTCACGCCCACGCCGGGCAGCGGGATGGCAGCGGAAGTGGAGAAGAAAGGCTTGACGATCGTGGACCCCTTCAACGGATCCTGCCGGACCCCGAATGAAGCCAAGATGAAGGACATCGATTACGAGTGGCTGACCAAAGCCATTGCGCTCGCGTACGAGGGCGGTTCGGAAGAACGACTCATGGCACTGGGTCAGTTGCCGGCGAAGCACCAGGAGATTTCATGCGCATCGCACTGATCAACAGCCCGTCCCTCTCGGCCCGTCCGGTCAGTCGCAGCATGGCCGGCGGGCTCGGCTTCGACGGCAACAACAGTATGTTGCTGCCTCCCCTGGACCTGGCCATCATGGCCGCTACCCTGCGCCAGGCCGGCGAGACGGTCGAATTGATAGACGCTGACCCGCTGCAACTGGACGCGGCCGGTGTCTATGCTCGCTTGGCGGACCACCGATGGGACCTATTGATCGGGACCGTGTCGCTTCCAACCCTGGATCAAGACGCCTCGTTTCTCGCTGAACTTCGCCGTCGACACCCAGCAGCGAAGATATTCGGAAAGACGCTGGTGCGGGACCATGACGTCTTGAAGGCGCTGCTTGAGAAAAGCACGGCCGACCTCGTGATACATGGTGAAGCAGACCTCACGATCACCGCTATTGCCTACGGACGAAGCCAAGCCGGAACAGCCTGGCTTGAAGCAGGTTCACCCGGGACCGCGCCGACAGTCCACTTCGATGAGGGAACACCGGTCGAGGACCTCAATCGGTTGCCGTTTCCCGCCCGCGACCTTCTTCCGAACGAGCGCTACGTCTATCCGTTGCTCGGCACTCCCGTCGCGACGTTGCAAACCAGTCGGGGATGTCCCTATCCCTGCGGCTACTACTGTCCGTACCCCCTGGTCGAGGGAGTCAAATGGCGATCGCAGACACCCGAACGCATCTTTGCCGAGCTGAAAGACGTCGTCGAAGGACAGGGCATTACCAAGATCTATTTCCGTGATGCGACCTTCACCCTCAACCAGGAGCGAGTCGCCACGCTCTGCGATCTCATCGTTGCCGCCGGCTGGCCACTCGAGTGGGTCTGCGAAACTCGAGTCGATTGCCTCGGGGATACACTGCTGGAAAAGATGCGCGCGTCCGGCTGCGCCGGTCTCCTCGTTGGGGTAGAAACCGGCGATGAACAGGTGATGCACTTGCGAGAGGGCAAAAAGGGCCTGACCGTCCCGAAGCTCGCCCATCTGCGCGAGAAGACCCGGCAGCTTGGCATCCGTCTTCATTTCCTTCTCATCGTCGGCCTCCCACAAGAGACCCGTGAATCCCTCGTTGCGACCTACGACCTGATCCAGCGGTACAAGCCGGACACGATCGGCGTCACGATCATTACTCCCTATCCCGGCACACCCCTTCACGAGGAAGGCCTCCGCGAAGGCTGGATCGACTCGCACCAGTGGAAAGATTACGGCGGCCACCAGGTCCCAATGCATACGCCCAACCTCACCAAGGCTGACATGGAGGCAGGCAAGCGGTTCCTGGAAGAAGGCTTTGCGTTGCTCCAACGGCGGCAGGTCGGCGGGCATTCCGCGCCGTTAGAGGCCATGGCCCGGCACCATTACGAGAATCTGTTGCGGTGGGCCTATCAACTCGATGAACCTATCGCGCAGTTCCGCCAGATCCTATCGGGAGCCGCACAGCCACCGGTACCTCGTTCGCCGGCCCCGATTGCCCCAGCCGACGCAACAGCAGTGCCTCGCCCCCTTACACCGTCTGACCCATCGGCCTTGCCCCTGAGTGTCGTGATGCCGACGTACAATCGTCGCGCCATTCTTCGGAAGACGCTGTTGGCCTTTGCGTCGCAAACCATCGCGCCGGACCGGTTCGAGGTGATCATCGTAGACGATGGCTCTTCCGACGACACGATGGCGATGCTGGAGCGTTTCAAAGCACCCTTCGCGCTCCGCATCTTCAGCCAGCGACACCAGGGCGCCAATGCCGCGCGCAATCTGGCAATCCGCGAGGCGAGCGGGGAGATCGTCCTCATCACGGGCGACGACATGATTCCGGAGCCGGCTTTCCTGGAAGCCCATTTGAAATTCCATCGGCAGCATCCCTCCGAGTTGGACGCGATGCTGGGCTTCATCGATTGGTCGCCGGAGATCACGGTCACACCGTTCATGCGGTACATCGTGTCGCCGGAGGGGGGGCAACAGTTTTCGTTTCACGTGGCGCAGGACGGGAAAGCGGACTTCCGGCTGTTCTACACGAGCAACACCTCGCTCAAGCGCTGTTTCCTGCTCAGACAGCAGACCTTGTTCGACACGGAGTTCACGTATCCCGCCTACGACGACACGGAGCTGGGCTACCGGTTGTCCCGGCAGGGGATGCAGCTCCACTACAACCCCCGGGCCGTGACCTGTCACCATCATGAGATGACCCTCCAGAGTTTCGTGCAGCGGCAACACAAGGCCGGCCATATGGCCATGGTCCTGGCGCGAAAGCACCCGGAGTTGGACCAGATGGTCTTAGGCACCCAGGAGATTGTACGAACCAGGGGCGCCTACACGGAGCAGCACGTCAACGCCTTACTCACCGTCCTCGCAGAATTGGAGAAGCCGGAACTGAGTGCATTGGGCATCATCCGGATGAATGGTCAAGGATACGACCACTTCTACACTCGAAACGTGTTGTATCCCCTCTACCACACCCTGCTGCACTCCGCCTATGCACTCGGGGTGTGTGAAGCGACGAAGGCCAGTGGAACGAGCATCCCGACCGGCAATGACCAGAAAACCTACGCAGCCTCCATCATCATTCCGGTATGGAACAAAGTCGACTTGACCACCCAATGTCTCATCAAACTGGCAGAGGTGACGGAGGGGATCGAATACGAAGTCATCCTCGTGGACAACCATTCAACCGACGGGACGGCCGAGTTCCTGAGCCAGCTCGGAGGCGATGTCCGAGTCATTCGCAACGAGGAGAATCTCGGCTTCGCAAAAGCCTGCAATCAAGGCGCGAAGGCCGCCAGGGGACGCTATCTCGTTTTCCTGAACAACGACACGCTGCCGCTGGAGGGCTGGCTCACGGCGATGGTCCAGGAGGTGGAGCAGCATCCGGACGTGGCGGTCGTCGGGAGCAAGTTGCTCTACGAAGACGGCACGATTCAGCACGCCGGCGTGGCCTTCTCCCGCGTCACGTTCTCCCCCTACCACATCTACCGTGGATTTCCCGCTGACGCTCACGCTGTGAATCAACGGCGTGAATGTCAATGCGTGACGGGCGCCTGCATGTTGGTGCGGCGCGAGGTGTTCGAATCGGCGGGTGGGTTCGACGAAGGCTATCGCAATGGGTTCGAGGATGTGGATCTCTGTCTCAAGATTCGTGAGCAGGGAGGGCGCATCGTGTATCAGCCGAAGAGCGTGGTCTATCACCTGGAAAGCCGTACCCCCGGGCGCAAAGACCATGATCAGGAAAACGGCAGGCGGCTTATCGAGCGTTGGGCCCAGAAGTGGTGGCTCCCCGATGAAGACGAGATGTACGTGCGCGACGGGTATGCGTATCGCGCCTTCACGAAGGATGGAATGCTGCACTACCGGCTCGAGCCGCTCACCGATCCGGTGGAGCGAAGGAAGTGGGAGTTGGTAGCGGAAGTCCAACGTCTCGCCAAGTGCCAAGACTGGCCGGCCTTGAACGCGTTGGTCGCGAGAGCCTCTGAATGGCCCGATGATGTGTGGGTCTTACGATGGGGCGCACATGTATGTCGATGGCTCGGCACGACGGAGCCGGCCTACGCGTTTTGGGAACGAATGGCGAAATTCACGGACGCTTCGGACGCGCATCTCGCTCTCGCTCGCCGAGCGATTGAGCAAGGGAACCTGGAGGGGGCGGATTCATACCTCTCGACCCTCTTGAGTCACGAGCCACAGCATGGAGAGGGTTGGTTGTTGAGAGGAATCTTGGCCCTGCAACGGCAGGCGTTCGATGAGGCGAGTCTTGCTTTTCAAAAGGCACTCGACCACGGCGGCGATTCTCGCAAGGCACGGATGGGGAAAGGGATGGCCGCAGCAGGATTCGGAGACTCAGAACGGGCGTGGATGGCATTCTCTGAAGTCCTCGGCGAGTATCCTGACGACGCCGAGGCGATCCACTGGTTACTCCGCGCCGGCACGGTATTGGAACGGTGGGAGGCGCTCACCGAGCACCTGAAGCGGTTCGTCTCCAGAAACCCGGCTGATCTGGGAACGCGTTTCGCGCTCGCCGGCGTGCTCATCCGGGCGCACCGTTGCGACGACGCACGACAGGAGTACGAGACGCTCCGTACGCTCAATTCCGAGTTCGAAGGGCTTGATGAACTTGCGCGCACACTCGCCGACAAGGACGCCTGTCTTGCCTCACAGCATGCCAAATAAGGCTGATGTCAGGGCTCGTGCCCTTGTGATTCAACTGGCCCGCCTTGGTGACGTGGTGCAAACGCTCCCGGCTATCACCGCGCTCCGCGCTCAAGGGGACGTGAGTCTGGATCTGCTGTGCGCCGTGTCGTTCGGCCGGCTCGCCCGCGCGATCCCTGGCATCGACCGGGTTCTTCCCTGGGAAGGAACGAAATGGCAGTGTTGGGCTGAGCAATGGCCGACGACGACGGACAGCGCCTTGAACGAGGTTCGGAGCTACCTGCACGAATTGGCGCCGATGGCCTACGATCTGGCCTACAACCTGAACCAGCATCCCAGAGCCATCATGGCAGCGCATCTGCTGGCGAGGCAGGTGAGAGGGCCTGGCCAAAATGGTCCACTGTCGCCGGATCTTCCACCTTGGGCTTCCTATCTGAGACAGGTTGTCGCGGACCGGCGCACGAACCGGATTCACCTCTCAGATACCTTCTGCGGCCTGTGCGGCGTGCAGCCGCCAGGTACGCCACCGCGTTTGCTTCCAATCACCGCGTCTCTCCCACCCGATCTGGCAGCCATCGGCGATAGGGAGGGTCCGTGGGTGGCGCTTGTGGTTGGAGCCGGCGACCACGTCCGATGCGTTCCGATAGCAGTCTGGGTCGAGTGGATCACTGCGTTTCTCTCAGCGAGTCCGACCGGGCAGGTCGTGATGATCGGCAGTGGAACTGAGCGGGATAAGTCGCAGGCGATCCAGGACGGGCTGTCTTCTGTACTGTTAGGCCGGGTGTGGGATGCTACAGGGCGCACTGAGCTTCCACAGCTCGCCACCGTGCTCGCGCGCTGCCAGTGGGTGGTCGGCGCCGACACGGGGCCATTGCACCTTGGTACGGCGGTCGGCGCGCGCGCGATGGGCTTCTATTTCGCTCAGGCCCGCGTCCATGAAACAGGACCGTATGGGAGAGGCCATTGGGTCTGGCAAGCGGAAGGCGAGAGGCACGAGGCGCGAGGCGATGGGTCCGATCTTTCCCCTTACCCCTCGCCTCCGACCCCGCACCTGTGGCCCATCGCGGAAAGCGTCGAACTGATCCTGACCGGGTCGTGTCAGCGCGTGCTCGAAGGCTGGTCGCTGTGGGAAAGTCATCTCGACGACTGGGGAGCCTATTTCACGGAAGCCGGCAGTCCCGTCATGCCGGACCAGCAACGTGAAGCCGTGTGGCGAACGATCGGCGCACCGTCGGCGATGGAACTGTCGTCATGAACCTCTTCGAACAAAACCTCTCTCTTATCAGCTCCAGCAACCCGGCGCTGGCCGCTGCGATCCGTGAATCCGGCGGCAAGGCGATCACCATTGTTGAAGCCCGCAACGGTATGCCGACCGCCATGGAATCCGGACGATGGATTCACAGTGCGTATGATCCCCAGCGCGAGGCGCACACCTGGACGGATACACAGAAAAGCGCTTGGCAGGCCGGTGAGGTGGCTGTCGTGTTGGGCATCGGCCTCCTGTACCACCTGGAAGCGTTATGTCGGGTCCTGCCACCCGAGGCCAAAATCGCGGTGGTCGTGCCGGACGTACGCGTGTTGCACGACGCCTGCGCTGCTCGATCGTTTGAAGACTGGACGGGTCGGGTGGAGTGGGTCTGGGGCTCGCCTGATGAGATGGCCGCGCAACTGGTCCGGTCCGGCGCTCCGCTCCGATTCATGTCCTATACGCCGGCCGCCCGTCTGCATGCCGACGCCCATAGCGCGATCGAGACCGCCGTGCGCGCGCAGGTGGCGGCACGCGCAAGCGGCCGGCTCCATGTGGCCGTCGTCGGTCCGATCTATGGCGGTTCATTACCCATTGCCCACTACACCGTGACCGCGCTCGAAGCGCTCGGCCATCGCGTGAGCTGGATCGACCACAGTCCGCACCATAGCAGTTACGCCTCAATCGGCCAGTTGAAAGAGCCACGCCATAGCCTGACGATCCAAAGCAAGTTCGCAGAACTCCTGAGCATGCACACGCTCGCCCGGCTGGCGGAAGATCCGCCGGATTTAGTCCTGGCCCTGGCGCAAGCTCCCTTGACGTTGCCGTTTCTGGAACAGGTGCGGCGCAAGAAGTTCATCACCGCGATGTGGTTCGTGGAGAACTATCGTCACCTGACGTACTGGCAGCAGATGGCCGGCGGGTACGACTATTGGTTCGTGATCCAGACCGGCGCGTGCCTTGACGCATTGCGCCATGCCGGCGCCAAGCACGTGACCTATTTGCCGATGGCTGCGGATCTCTCGGCGCATCGACCTGTGACGCTCTCGCCGGACGAGCAACGGGAGTTCGGCGCGGACGTGTCCTTTGTCGGCGCCGGCTACGCGAACCGCCGTGCACTGTTCCCCCAGCTCCTGTCGAATGATTGGACCTTCAAGATATGGGGAAATGAATGGGACGGCGCCACGGACTTGGCCGACACCATTCAGCGGCAAGGCGCGCGGATCGACACGGAGACCTGCGTCAAGGTGTTTAATGCTTCGAAGATCAACCTCAACCTGCATTCTTGTATCGGGGACGGGCTGGACCCCCAGGCCGATTTCGTGAACCCCCGCACCTTCGAGCTGGCCGCCTGCGGCGCGTTTCAACTGGTGGACCAACGGTCGCTCCTGCCGGCACTGTTCGCGACGAACGAGATGGCGGTCTTTCAGAGCCCAGACGATCTCGGCAAGCAGATCCCGACGTGGCTCCAGGATTCAGGTGCGCGTGCAACCCTCGCGGCGGCCGCCCGCCAGCGGGTCAAAGCTGAACATACCTATGTCCATCGCATGAAGGAGCTGCTCAACCAGGTGGGCATGAGCCAGCCCGATCGGATCGGCGCGCTCTTGCGCGGGGATCGTCAAGCCGATCGGCTCGCCGCACGTAGCGAGGCCACGCCGGAATTAGTCCCGCTCCTCCGATCATTTCCGTCCACCCAACGGGTGGAACTAAAAGACGTGGCCATGCGCATCAGGAGCCGCGGGCCGTCAGCAACCTTGTCGCGCGACGAACTCCTCCTCCTCATGCTGGACGAGTATCGCGCGGAAACCAGGGATCTTGTGTAACCGTGACTCGTGAAACGCCAGAAACTCGTGAAGCGGGTCTCGTGAAGCGTGAAGCGTCTGAATTCGGAAACGAGATACGCTTCACGAGAGACGAACGACGCTTCAAAAACGACGAGCGACGCGGCACGCATCACACATGACGTTTCTATGAAACAAGTCTTGATCATCAACATCACGCGAATGGGTGACCTGGTCCAAACGGTCCCGCTCATCCGAAGATTGCAGCATGAGTGGCCGGGTGTCGCGATTGACCTGGTGGTCGATACACGCTTCGCGCCCGTCGCGGTCTTGCTCCCCGGCCTTCGCACGGTGATCGCATACGATTTCCAGAGACTTATCGATGAGAGCCGTAGCATGGCCAAGGATGTGGTCGCGTTGTACCAGGACCTCGCCTCGTGGGCAAAACCATTGGTGGACGTTCGCTACGACCGGGTGGTCAACCTCACGTTTAATCGACGCAGTGGGCTGTTGGCCGGCTACGTGAATGCGCCGGACATCCGGGGTGTCGCGAATGCGCCGGACGGGACGACCATCGTGCGCAATCCGTGGATGGGGTACTTTACAGACCTGCACCATCACCGCCGCTTCAACTGCTTCAATCTGGTCGATCTCTACGCACTCGGAGGAAGCGGACCAGGCCCGTTTTCCCCGTTAACGGTCTCCGTACCAACAGACGCAGCAGAATGGGCGCGCGCGCTGCTGGCACGCGTCACGCCGCTTGTTTGGATTGCCGTACAAGTCGGCGCGAGCGAGCCCATCAAAGCGTGGCGGCCCGAGTACTTCGGGCAGACTATGGCCGCGATCAGCCGCCAGATCGAGGCCGGGTTCGTCCTGATCGGGACGTCAAAAGAGAAAGAGGCCGTGCAACAGGCCTGCGCCGTGTATCGCGCGGCGGGAGGCACTGGCCCGCTTTGCGATCAGGTGAACCGCACCAACCTCAGTCAACTTGTTGGGTTGCTCGATCACTGTCAGCTTTTGCTGACGAACGATACCGGTCCAATGCATCTGGCTGTCGGTGTGGGAACTCCGGTGATCGATCTCTCTGTCGGCCACGTGGACTTTCGGGAAACCGGCCCCTACGGGCCAGGGCACTGGGTGGTTCAGCCGGATCTCGCTTGCGCCCCTTGCGGGTTCGATCAGGTTTGTCTGCATCACGCGTGCAAAGACCGCCTGGTTGCCGAGCAAGTGGCAGCCCTCTGTCTACACGTCCTGAGAGCCGGACCGTTTCCCACACACATGACGGGAGTCCGACTTTACGAATCCAGCATCGATGCCGATGGGCTGGTCTGCTACCAGCTTCGAGCGGGGCAGACAGACGCCATTGCTGAGTGGTACGGATCATTCTGGCGAACGTTCTGGTATGAAGCCATGACCGGCCAGTCAAGTCTCCTCGCTGGGCCGGAAGGGCCTTCTCCAGACAGAGCGGACGTGTCCAGACTTGCCGAGCCGCTGCGCCCATTGCTGAGCCGACTGACGGCTCAATCGAACCAACTGGTCCGGCTGAGCCGGCAACAGCCATGTCCAGTCGCCGAGTTGCAGGCGGCCCAGGCGCGATTGCGAGAAGAGCGGCAACGAGCGATTGCGTTGGCCGTTCAGTCGCCCGCGTTTGGGCCGCTGGCCGTTGCCTTTCTGCGAGACTCGCATAATGGAGATGCCCAGGGACTCGCAAACTTGGCTCAGCAGCAGGCCACGGCGTTTCATGCATGGCGCAACCGGACGAACGAGGTGTTGCGGCGGCTCGGCACGTTCGGCACGACGAGCAAACACGAGTCACGACGGGTCGGCATCCTGGGCGCCTCTCCCGCTGTTGTCTCATCGCATCGTGATCTGACGGTAAACAGTTAAAAAGGAGTGAACCATGCGAGTGGTCCTGAACGAAGATGAATGGGATGTGCAGGAAGAATTGTCGCTGGGCGAGATCCTCGCGCAAGTGAGCAACAAGGCCCACGCGAAGCGCCACCTCGTAACCTCCTTGACAGTCGGAGGCCGCCCGCTGACCGACCGCGACCTGCAGCCGGTCTTTCTGGCACAACAAGCCAAGAACGCCGGCCCGGTGAAAGCGAGCTCACGCCCCCTTGCGGCGATTCTCCAGGAAGCACAGCCGTCCATGCGCGAGTTCGGCGCGCAACTGAAGGCCGACGCTGAGCCGCTCGTCGCGATGCTGCGGGTCGGCATGGGCGGCTTCGCCTCTCTCGATTCCTGGCTGGGCCGCCTCGCCGACTACGTCGAGATGACGGAAACCGCGCGGGCCCATGCGCTCCCCGACATGCCGGCCGACTCATTGATCCCCTGGATTCAGGAAGTGGTGGATGCCCGCGCCGCCGCCGATTCCGTCCGTCTGGCCGATCTACTCGAATACGAGCTATTGCCGCGCCTGGCTCCGAAAACCCGTAAAACGTGAAACGTCAGGCGTGAAGCGTCTCCGGATTCGGACGGTTCACGCTTCACGTGCGACGCTTCACGAGCTTCCGGCGCCGCCGTTGATGTCTGTTTCGTGCCATCAGAGCTTTTCCTGGCCCCTTGCTTGCGGCGCTTAAGTCCCGAGCAAAGTAGGCCGATAAGGTGACCATGAGTAGAGAGACTGCGGTTGGAAAGGAGGTGGCAGGAGACAGTCAGACCGCTCACAGGCTTCACTTTCTCGGCACGGACGCCAGAGAACATTTGATCACTTACTGAGTACGGAATTTCAAGGAGGAAGACTCCATGTCGTTAGTCATTAATAACAACGCGGCTTCAAATGCAGCCCAACGCAATTTGGCAACGAACTCGTTTAACCTGGGACGCTCCGTCGAGCGTTTGTCTTCAGGCCTTCGGATCACCAGAGCAGCCGATGATGCGGCCGGCCTGGGTTTGTCCGAAACGTTGCGCGCCCACATCCGCAGCATCAACCAGGCGTCTCGGAACTCGTTCGACGGCATCAGCTTGACCCAGATCGCGGACGGCGCCGCAGCGGTGGCCGGCAACTTGCTCTCCCGGTTGCGCGAGCTGTCAGCTCAATCAGCCAGCGGCACGGTGGGCGCCACGGAGCGTTCGTACCTCGACCAGGAGTTTCTCGCGCTGCGTTCCGAAATCGATCGAATCTCGACCGTGACCGAGTTCAACGGTCAGGCATTGTTGAGCGGCGCCAGCAACAGCTTCACGGTGCAGATCGGGTTCAAGAGCGGAACAGGCAACACACTGACTTTGGACCTCAACGACCTGGACATCGCCTCGCTGGGCCTCAGCGCGGTCAACATTTCGACCGCGGCCAACGCCCAGAGCGCGTTGTCGAACATCGATAGCGCCATCAGCGCGGTGGCCACCGCACGAGCCGAATACGGGTCAATTCAGAACCGGTTCGAGGCGACGATCGCGAATTTGCAGGTCAGCGGCGAGACCTTGACCGCTGCCGAATCCCGGATCAGGGATGCGGATGTCGCGTACGAAACCTCGGTCTTCACCCGGAACCAGATCCTGGTACAGGCTGGTATCGCAGTGTTGGCGCAGGCGAACACGCTGCCGCAACAGGCTCTCACGCTGCTGCGAGGCTAAGCGTAACTTCCGGCCCACCCGCCGGCCCTCCCGGCCCTTCGCTCCATCGGGAGCGAGGGGCTTCCGGGGGAGGGTGGTGGTGAACAGGTATTCGGAGGGAAGAAACCATGGTCCACGATATTACCAACAAGACGGATCTTCTGTTCATAAAGGGTCAAGCCAGCGAGCGGCCGGACCCGGCACGAACCAAAGCAGAAGCGGCAGCCACTGCGGCAACTCAGCACAGGCCTGTCGATCGGGCCGAGTTGGAACGAGCCGTGGCG
This sequence comes from Nitrospiraceae bacterium, assembly GCA_023248355.1. Taxonomy (GTDB): domain Bacteria; phylum Nitrospirota; class Nitrospiria; order Nitrospirales; family Nitrospiraceae; genus Nitrospira_D. The sequence goes on along the minus strand of JAHFES010000016.1, from coordinate 13,502 downwards.
AAGGTTCGCGACGTTGTTCAGAAGGCCGAATCTCGGTTCGAGATCGAGATCGATTCTGATCTCGATCGCGTCATTGTGAAAATCCTGAGCGGGACATCCGGTGAAGTCATCCGTCAGATTCCGCCGAAGGAATTTCTCGAACTGGCCAAGCAATTCGCCGACCCCAAGGGGCTCCTGGGGCTCCTGCTGAAAGAGCGGGCCTAACGAACAGGAAGAGAGAAGGAACGATCGATGCCGGCCATTAGTTTCGGAGGGCTAGGAAACGGGATCGACTTCGGCCAGGTCGTCGACCAACTGGTCAAGGCCCAGCGCTTCCCGATCGACCGCCTGAATGAGAACAAGACCAAGCTGCAGACCAAACTGACGGACTACGGCAGCTTGGGCACCAAACTCTTATCGCTCCAGAGCGCATCCGATGCGCTTCGGCTCTCGACCAGTTTCGACCGATCCAGCACCTCCGTCAGCGACAGCACAGTCCTCACCGCCACTGGATCTTCGGCCGCGACGGCCGGTACCTATACGATCAAGGTCACACAACTCGCCCAGGCGCACCAGATCACGAACAAAGCAGCCAAGGCGGTCGCCAGCACCACGACCGACATTGTCAGCGGAGCCTCGGCCACGTTCACCTTCAAAGTGGGATCAGGGTCCAACCAGACCGTCACTCTGAACAGCACCGGGACGCTAGACGACCTCAAGGCAGGCATTAATGATCTGGGAGCCGGCGTGACCGCGTCGATTGTGAACACAGGCAGCGACTCGTCGCCGGCCTACCGGCTTGTCCTTACGGCTACCAACACGGGGGCGAGCAACGGCATCACGATCGTCGCCGATGACACGACGTTGGATTTTCTGAACTCCAGCGGGGCCGGTGGCACCGACACGCTTCAGGCGGCGCAGGACGCCACCATCGTTCTTGGCGACCCGGCCCAGAACCCGGTGACGTTGCAACGCAGCTCCAACACGATCACCGACGCCATCACCGGCGTCACGCTCACCTTGAACAAGACGACCGGCAGCAGCACGATCAATGTGAGCGTCTCCCGCGACACCGGCGCCGTGAAGACGAACATCAAGGCGCTCGTGACCGCGTACAACGACATCGTTGCGTTCGTGAACGAGCGCAGTACCTACGACGTCACGGCCAAAAAGGGCGGCATCTTCTTCAACGAAACCACGGCCAGGACGGTCCTCTCCCAATTGCGTCAGGCGCTGTCCAACGAAGTCAGCGGTCTCACGACCTATACCAGCGTGGGGCAAATAGGGTTCAAGACAGAGCGGGACGGCAAGATTACTCTGGATGAAACCAAATTGGACAGTGCGTTGAGCTCTAATTACAGCGCCCTCAAATCCCTGTTCATCAATAACACCCAAACCAGCATTGCCGGCGTGGCCCAGCGGCTCAACGCTGCGGTCGATCAGCTCGACGACATCGTGAACGGCTCGCTGACCCTGCACAAAAGCGGGTTAACCGATCAGATCGGCAGCCTTACGCTCCAAATCGCACTGAAGGAAGAGGCCTCGACTCAGTACGAAGAACGGATCCGGCGCCAATATGCCGCGCTGGACGGACTCTTGCGTCAGCTCCAGGGGCAACTCGGATTCCTCCAATCCAACTCCCAATCCAAGTAAGGGACCTTCTCATGATCCAACATGCGGTGCAGCAGTACCAGCAGACAGCCGTCATGACCGCCAACAACGTTCAGCTCATCGTGCTGCTGTACGACTCCGCAGTCCAGTCGTTGGAGCTGGCGCGCGAGGGCATCTTACAGAACAATCATCATGATAAGGCCCGTTTTCTCGGACGAGCGGTCGCGATCGTCAGCGAGCTCTCGAATGTCCTCGACTTTGAGCAGGGCGGGGATATCTCCCGGTCCCTGAACCGGCTCTACCAATACATGTTGACCGAATTTCTCCAGGCCAACCTGCGGAATGATCTTCACCATCTGGAAGGTCCACTGCGTTGCTTGAGCACCCTGCGTGAAGGGTGGCAGACCATCGCCCGCCAGCAAGCCGGGCCTCAGACTGTCGGAAGGTGACGTGCGCGGATGTTCAATTCACAGTACGACTGGGAACGAGAGGCTCACAACGCACAGGCCGCCGCTGAACAGGGACAGTGGAATGTCGTCCAACAGTACTACGATCGGCGGCACGCGTGGCTGCAAAGTACTGAATTGATGCCGGAGCTGTCTGAACGACTGGTGATAATAGACCGCGAGATCGAACGCCGGATCCTGGTTGCTCAAGCGGTACTGACCGCGACGCTGGCGGACACCTCCACCGCGCGCCGGAGGCTTTCACAAGTGAAAGCCTCACTGGGCGCTGGGTCGGTGTCTTATCAACTGATCGACCGGAGCGCGTAGCGGGCCGACGCAGAGGAACAGCCCATGAGCATCGCGTTCAACCAAATCCACAACATCGTCCGCACGTATCAACGTATGTTGCATCTTCCCAAAGCGGACGCAACTAAGCCGACAGAACGAGCGGACCGGGAAGATCGCGTCTCAATTTCTGCGGAAGCCCGCGAGCAGGAAGAAATCAACAAGGTGGCTCCGGCTCATGAGGAGCCTCTTCGCCGCAACTTCGAGAAGAAGGACCAGACTTTATGATGTCACCAGCCTGTCCATCAGCGCGAATGTCTCGAACCTCGGAGCGCGTCCGCGCCGGCTCACAAATTCTGCTGGTATCGCCGCCTCGCGGTCTCGCGGCATTGCTTCTGCGCCATCCCGCAACATCCGACTGTCACATCGCTCAATGCCGGACGTCCTCCAACGCCCTCGACAGGGTCAGAGAGGGCGGCGTCGATGCGCTGATCTGCCAGTTCCCCAGCCGCGCACAAGCGTGCGCGCTGTTAGACCAGCTAGCCGAGCTGCAAAGCGATGTCTGCGTCATTCTCCTGGGAAAGGACCTGGGAGCCAACGATGCGGCGCGCCTGCTGCAGCGGGGCGCGTTCGACTATCTCACGCACCCGTTGGACGCCGGACGAATGATTAAAGCGATTCTGCAGGGACTCCGCAATCGGGATGCCTTTATCGGCGTGCGAAATCTCTCGGCCGACTTGGCGAGGACGAACGAGGTTCTGGCCCGGGAACGAAACCTCTTAAAACAGTGGAATGGGAGTCTTGCAGCGCTAAACCGGCTCACGCAGGCCCTTGCCGGTTCCTTGGAGACGGAAGCGGTTATTCGTACGCTGTTCGACAAGCTGCCCTTAGTGGTCCCGGCTGAACTAGTGGGCGTGATGCAATCGCATCCCGACCGCGTCTGGACCTGGTCGCACTCGCCAGACAGTCGCGCACCGGAGAGCTGTCTCCGGGCCGATCTCTACAGGCGCGCCGAAGAGCGAGAACAAGCGGCGGACGGCAAGACCTCCCGCCGCCGGTTGCATCTGGTCCCATCACCCGGCCGCGAGTCGATACCCCCCGAGCTGGCGCTGTTTCATACGGGCACGGTCGATCGCTATCTTGGAATCGACATTCCGCTCGCAATCGGACCGCAGCGGCTCGGCGTCTTCCATGTCGCGCGTCGAGAACCGCAACCGTTCACCGAACAGGAGCTGCAAATCCTGGCCACCATCGGCGCCTCGCTGGCACTGACATTACGGAACGCAGACATTCACCAACAGATGCAAGACCTGGCTCTTCGAGACCCCTTGACGAGCGTTCTCAACCGACGCGCCCTCGATGTGCCGCTCACGCGCGAGTTGCAAGCCGGACTCCGGTATGGAGCCCCCGCATGCCTCATCCTTCTGGACCTCGACTTTTTCAAGACCGTCAACGACGTGCTCGGTCACGTAGCCGGCGATCAGGTTCTGAAAGAAATCGCAGCACTGATGCGTGAGACGGTGCGCGAGGTGGATAGTATCGGTCGCTATGGAGGCGAGGAATTCGCCGTGGTGCTGCCGCACACCGATCTTGAGCAGGCCCAGACGCTGGCCGAACGTCTCCGCGCCATCATTGAGCAGCATGCGTTCGACCTGGAAGATGGCCAAGTCCGCATGACGGCCAGCATGGGTATCGCGTCGCTGCATGATTCAGCCATTGCCACCGTCACGGATTGGATCACAGCGGCGGACTCCGCGCTGTACGAAGCGAAATCACAAGGACGCAACAGGGTCGTCATACACGCGTCAGGATCTTCTGCGCCTGCTCCAGCCGCGACTGTCTGTCTGGCGGCGTAACAGGTTTGACGGGAACATTCATGCACGCATCGTCCCCGACACCATCAGCATCTCCTATGAATCTCTCAACTGATGAACAACGCGAGTGGATCCGGATCGATGATCATCTACTGCTCGAATATCGCCTCCTGAGCGACGCAGCCGATGTGCCGCCTCCTGGACTGCCGCCAGTCACGCAAGAGATGGTCGCGTCGGCGGTGGGCAAACCCACGGCCGATCTGCTGGCACGGTCCGGCGACATGCTGGCTGGATCCCCCATTCTGCCATGGATCATGAAAGTCGATTGGCTCCTTGAAGTCATGCTGAAAGCGATGGCCGCACAGCATCCGGAATGTATAGCCCTCGCACGCATGACGGACGTCACCATCAGCGGAGGAGGCATCAGCTTCGTCTCTCCACGCCAGCTTGCAGCCGGGGACCGGCTGGCCCTCAAAATCATCCTGCCGCCCTTTACCCCCGTTCAGACCATGGCCCAGGTGATTCGCTCGACGGCCAGCGACCACGGAGAAGGCTTCGCCGTTGCCGCCAAATTTCTGGACTTGGCTGTCGACGACCAAGACCACATCATTCGTCATATCATCCAGGTGCAAGCGGAACGGCTGCGCGCTCGCCGCCATACCGGCGGATGAACCAGTCCCATCCCGCCGGTCGTCGTTCGCATCTCGCACGCGAACGACGAAGCACGCTCCTGAGCACCGAAGCGTGCTTCCGGCCTTCGCAGCCGAAGCGGCTGCTTCGGCGGAGTAGGCTCGGAGCGCAGGCGCTTCACGACACATGAGTTAGGCAGCTTGGGAAGGGGACGCAGTCAGAACTTGAAGGAGGGCATCGGCCACGCGGCCGAGTGCCATGGCAGCAGGGGAGGCCGGCTCGCACTCTACGACAGGAAGGTAACTTCTGACCGCTCGTTCCATGGCGGGGTCGTCAGGTATTTCACCCAGCAGGGTGAGATCGCCTCCGACATATTCTTTCAGGAGCTTCCTGAGTTGCAACACGTTCACGCGCGACCGGCCGGACATACGATTCAGAATGAGCGCCGGCTGAAACGTCCGCAGCGTCGTCTCCGCAATCCCACGCCCCGCCTCATCGGTTTTCCCGGCCACATCCAGGACCTCTTCCACGCTGCTGAAATCTCGATCTGAGAGTGCCTCGGCCATGGCGTCTCGCGCCAAAAACGACGACAGGACGCGACGAATCGCCGCCAGCTTAATGAAGCGATAGAGGTCCAACACCGACGTGGGGTCCGGCGTGGCCACTGCCAGATGATGATCGGCCATTAGAAAGAAGTCTAAGGCGTGATAACTGGTGCCGGCCCCAATGTCCACCACGATGACGTCCGCTTGAATCTCCTGGAAATGACGAATCAGCCGTTTCTTCTTCGAATAGGCCATGTTCGCGGTCGAGAGCGTATTGCCCGTGCCAGGAATGATGCGTAGCCTCGAATGGACAGGGAGGGCTTGGGCGATGTCTTCGAGCCGTTCGACACGGCGGCTCAAGAAATCCGTCAGCGTAAGGGGAGGGTTCAGCAAGCCAAAGAGGATGTGACTGTCGGCGCCCCCGATATCCAGGTCTGCCAACACCACCTGCTTTCCTTTCTTCGCAAGCAGAAGCGACAGATTCGCGGCCACCACGCTCTTGCCGACTCCGCCCTTGCCCGAGGCAATCGAAACGATCCGCGCCATTGTTACAGGTTCCTGGTGGTTGCTTCTGTGTCGGTTGGCCGGTCTCGAAACATGAGAACGGTCTATCTGGTGCGCAGTCTGTCTGGTCTATCTGGTCCGAAGACCAGACAGACCGGACAGACCCAACAGACCGATCACAGTCGCCACTTAAGTTTTCTATCCGCGACACCGATATCGCATTCGTTATGAACAATGCACTGTCGGCAACAACAGCAATTCATTCAGACGGGATACCCACAACGGATGGCGAGATCCTGACTGTCATGGACGTCGCTCGGTTTCTCCGAGTACCGAAGTCCACAGTCTACAAGCTCGCGAGGATCGGCGAACTGCCGGCCTCGAAAATCGGGAAGCACTGGCGCTTCCTCCGTCGTGACATCCATGACTGGATGCACAGCCGTTCTCAGCAGGCGTAGCACCCTGGCATCTCCAGGGCACACGTCGGCGTGAAGAACTGAACAGCTTGTGCTGAACGCAGGGGGTCTGGTGTGACCGCCCCGCGCAAGGACGCGCCGCGTCACCAAGGTACTCAAGGACACTATGGGACACGCACTCTCCAAATCCGAAGTTGACAACGCGCACTTGGCCATGAGTGTCGAGACCTTCAATCGGCTCCGGGAGTTCATCTATGAGCAAACCGGCATCACCTTTCAGGAGAACCAAAAGTATCTGCTCGAAAGCCGTCTTTTGGCGCGCCTCAAAGAGCGGAAGCTGGCCTCCTATCAGGATTATTACACTGTCCTCCGTTTCGACACCTATCGTGACAAGGAACTGACGGCGCTCTACGAACTCATCACGACGAATGAAACCTATTTCTATCGCGACGCTCCCCAGCTCGAGACCTTTATGAAGACCATCGTGCCGGCCGTGATGGACGCCAACAAAGGCTCGAAGAAGATCCGCATCTGGAGCGCCGCCTGCGCAACCGGTGACGAGGCCTACACCCTCGCCATCATGCTGCTCGAACATCTTCCACTTGCCAATTGGAACATCGAGATCCTGGCCACCGACATCAGCGAAGCGGTTCTAACCAAGGCCCGGACGGCCATCTACGGAGCCCACACGCTCCGCCATGTGTCGCCGGCGCTGAAACACAAATACTTCGTCGAACAGAAGGGACACTTCGCGCTGAAATCTGCGGTCAAGGGGCGCGTCAAGTTCATGAACCTGAACCTCTACGATCGTCCGCGCCTCAAGCTGGTGCGAGGCATCGATGCCGTCTTCTGTCGTAATTGCCTGATCTATTTTGACGACAAAGCGAAGCGCCAGATCGTGACGGATCTTCACGCTGCGCTGAAGCCCAATGGGTACCTGGTGATTGGATTTTCGGAATCGCTCACACACATGGCCACACTGTTCCGCCCCATCCATGCAGGGCGGTCGGTAGTGTATCAAAAGGTCTAAGGAGGTTGTGACTATGCCGGCAGATCCCAATATGAAAATTCTCGTCGTCGATGACATGTCCACGATGCGGAGAATCATCAAGAACATTCTGAAGCAACTCGGATTCTCCAACATGGACGAGGCTGAAAACGGTCAGGAGGCCTTGCAGAAACTGCGGGCCGACACCTTCGGGTTCGTGGTTTCGGACTGGAATATGCCGGTGATGCCGGGGATTGAAATGCTGCGCGCGATCCGGGCGGACGAAAAACTGAAGCACATCCCTGTTCTCATGGTGACGGCTGAAGCGCAGAAAGAGAATCTGATCCAGGCGATCCAGGCCGGTGTGAACAATTACATCGTCAAACCGTTTACCGCCGAGACGATGCAAGAGAAGATCAACAAGATTTTCAACAAATAGGAAGGACCGCCGGCATGATCGCTCGATCACCCCTCAACGGTCTTCCTGCCTCACCACTGCCAGCTCCCAACGGCGACGCTGCGGCTCCATCTGAAACCGATCTGTACGCCCAATTGGGCGTACTGGCCAGGTTTATTGATACCACTATCAAGACGATCAGCCAATTCCACGACCCCATGAGCGCCACTACCGAGCAACTCCCGGAAGCAGCATCCCATCTCAAGGATCTGAAGCGGTTGACGGAAGAGGGGGCTCATCAGGTCATGCGGCTGGTGGAAACGATCCAAGAGAATCATAAGAACTTGACTCAGACATTGATCGAGTTGGCGGTCAACCTTCCTTCTCCCTTGGACCGAGCCATGCTAGCCCGTTTGGAGCAAGGGCTGAACGCACTTGCCGGCGACGACAAGCGACTGACCGACATCATCACGGCCCTCTCTTTTCAAGACCTTGTGGCGCAACGCGTCAACAAGCTCGTCACCATCGTCGACGCGGTGGAACACAAGCTTCTGGAGTTGGTCGTCATCTTCGGTCCCTACACGAAAGGGGCAGGCGCAGCGGAAGCGAGCAAGGCGACAGAAATGTTGAAACAGCTCGAGGCCTCCAAGACGACGGCCATGAATCAAGATTTGGCGGACGAGATTCTGAAGCAGTTTGGATTCAACTGAGCCAACAGGCGAGGGGCTAGAGGCGAGGGGCTATGGGTTGGAGAAAAACAAACACAAGGCAATCCTCTAGCCTCTCGCCTCGCACCTCGTGCCTCACCCGGAGGGTGCCATGAGCGATGAGATGCAGGAAATTTTGAATGACTTCCTGACGGAGTCGACGGAGATGATCGACGCCCTCGATCAGCGCTTCATCGCCCTCGAGTCGGACCCCAACAATGCGGACCTGCTGAATGAAATCTTCCGCGCCATGCACAGCATGAAAGGGTCGGCGGGGTTTCTGGGGTTCAACCATTTGGTCGATGTCACGCATCGCGCCGAAAGCATCCTCAATAAAATGCGGCAAGGGGAAATGGCCGCTGTGCCGGCGGTCATTAACGTCATCCTGGAAACCGTCGATGTCGTCAAAGCCATCATGGCCGACATTCGACAAACAGGCACAGACAACAATGTCCCCACGGAAGCGATGGCTACGAAACTCGATGATGTGCTGGCAGGCAAGATCGGCGCGGCCGGGCCGGCAGCCGCCCCGGCATCGGCCACGCCTGAAGTCTCCACTCCGGTTGCGGCCCCAGTGCCTCCGACTCTCGGCGAGATTCTTGTGGAGCAAGGCGCGGCGACAAAGGAACAGGTGTTCGATGCGTTAGCCCAACAGCACCAGCAGGGGGAGCAGAAGCAGCCCCTGGGTGAAATTCTCATCCAAGCCAAGGCGATCACCGAACGCGTTCTCGACCAGGCGCTGCATAAACAAGAAAAGTCGCCGAAAACCTCCGAGGAGGATCAAACCATTCGGGTGGAAACCCGGCGCCTGGATTCCGTCATGAACCTGGTCGGCGAGCTCGTCCTGGGCCGCAACCGGCTCATCAAGCTCGGCGGCATTCTTGAACAGAACCATGAATCAGACCCTCAGGTGAGAGCCCTGGGGGAGACGCTCACGCAATTGAATCTCGTGACGACCGATCTCCAGCTCGCGGTCATGAAGACCCGCATGCTGCCGATCAAGAAAGTGCTCGCCAAATTCCCCCGGATGGTCCGGGACCTTTCCCAGAAACTGGGCAAGCAAGTACGGTTGGAAACGCATGGCGAGGAAACCGAGCTCGATAAATCCGTTGCCGACAAAATCGGCGATCCGCTGGTCCACCTGGTGCGCAACGCCATCGATCATGGGATCGAAATGCCGACGGAGCGCCATGAACATGGCAAGCCGAGCGAAGGCGCCTTGCGCATCACGGCGAGTCAGGAAGGCAACAGCATTGTCATCCGCATCCAGGACGACGGCAAAGGCATCCCTCTCGACAAGGTGAAAGCCAAAGCCCTGTCGAAAGGGTTGATCAGCGAAGCCGAATTGGCGGCCATGGAACCGCGCGAAGTCGTGAACCTGATCTTCCTCCCTGGGTTCAGCACCGCAGAGAAGGTGACCGACGTATCAGGACGCGGCGTGGGCATGGACGTGGTGCGCACGAACATCCGCAAGATGAACGGAACAGTAGAAATCGAATCCGAGCAGGGCAAAGGCAGCCTGATCACCATCAAGCTGCCGCTCACGATCGCGATCATTCAAGCGCTGATGGTGGAAGTCGAGCGCGCCACCTTCGCGATTCCGTTGAGTTCCGTCATCGAAGCGGTGCGGATTACCAAGTCTGATATTAAGACCATCAATGGGCGGGAGGTGCTGCATCTCCGCGATCGCGTGCTGCCGTTGCTCCGGCTCGCCCAGGAGTTCGAGATTCCCGTGGATCCTAAGCGCGACCACTTCAACGTCGTCGTCACCGCCCTGGGCGACCGGCGCATCGGCGTGGTCGTCGATGAACTCCGGTCGCAAGAAGAAGTCGTCATTAAATCCATTTGGGAGTACTTGGAAAGCATCAAAGGGATTTCAGGCGCCACCATCACCGGCGACGGGAAGGTTGTGTTGATTCTAGATATTTCGGAACTGGTCGAGAATGCCCACGCGTGGCATAGCGCCGCCGTCCCGATTGCGGCGTAGACGCCGCGTCGCTCGTGAATCGTCGCTCGTCGTTCGCACGCGATTCACGCTTCACGAGATACGAACGACGAATGCCGGAGGAACTATGTCCACACTCATCACAGAAATCGATGCACGGACCAGACTCGCCGGCGCGAATCAGATGGAGCTGTTGCTGTTCCATCTGGGCACCAGCGAATTGTTCGGGATCAACGTCTTCAAAGTCCGAGAAGTCATGAAACTCCCTCAACTCACACGCGTCCCTGAAACCGATAACCGCGTTATAGGTATGGCCAATATTCGGGGCACCATGGTCCCGGTGATTGCGCTCAAGCGCAGTCTTGGACTCGGCGAACATGACGTGGATTTGACGAATCCGGAAGCCAAAGAGAACGGCATCCTGATCATCACCGAGTACAACGCGAGCCTGCAGGCCTTTCACGTCGCGGACGTCGATCGCATCATTCGGATGTCATGGTCACAGATCAAGACCCCGCCGTCTCTGGTCAGGGACAACAACAAGGGCGGTGTCACCGCCGTCACCATGCTCGATAACGGCCGCATGGTGTTGATTCTCGACGTCGAAAAGTTGCTCAGCGATATCTGCCCACGGCCGGACGATGAAGTCTATGCGGGACTCGTATCAAAGCCGGAATTGAAAGCCAAATGCGTCCTCTTTGCAGACGACTCGACGGTCGCGAGGACGCAGATCCGCAAGGCCCTGGACAAGCTCGGTGTCCCTTTCGTCCAAACCACGACCGGCAAAGAGGCGTGGGATTATCTGCAGCAATTGGCGGACATTGCGGTGAAAGAAGGGTCCCCCACAGTCCAGCACATCAATCTTGTCCTGAGCGACATCGAGATGCCGGATATGGATGGGTTCACCTTGACCAAGCATATTCGGTCGGATCCGAGGCTGGCGCACCTTCCGGTCATTTTACATTCCTCCCTGACGGGAACGTGCAACCAGGACAAAGGACGCCAAGTCGGAGCCACGGATTATGTCACCAAGTTTGATCCGAAAATGTTTGCCGAGAAATTGATGCGCTACATCTGCTGAGCGGACAGGCAACAAATCGATTGCGTTCTGAGCGAGTCGAAGGAAACGCGTGACGATGTCGAAAACTATACGAGTGCTGGTCGTCGATGATTCGACGTTCATGCGAAAGAGTCTGTCGGCCATGTTGACAACTGATCCTCGCATCGCGATCGCCGGCATGGCGCGCAACGGGGAAGAAGCGTTGCAACAGGTGCATCAACTCAATCCCGATGTCGTCACGATGGATGTCGAAATGCCCGGCATGAACGGCATCGACGCGCTGAAGCGCATCATGGCCGAACATCCGGTGCCGGTGGTGATGGTCAGCTCGCTGACGACCGAGGGGGCCGGCGATACCTTCAAGGCCCTGGAGTTGGGCGCCGTCGATTATGTCTCCAAGCAACTCGACGGGGTCGCGATGAAAATTATCGACATCCAGAATGAGCTGATCGCCAAGATCATCGCGGCGGCCGGCGCGAATATTTCGCGC